>DASZAE010000289.1:0-3620 GCA_035945515.1 Terriglobia bacterium | reverse complement strand
GTTTCTGCCCGAGCAGCCGGAGCGCGGCCTCGCCGCTGCTTGCAGTCTCCGCGGCATAGCCTTCATCCAGCAGAATATCGCGATAGATTTCCCGCTGGCGGCCTTCGTCGTCAACAATCAGAATGGTTCCTTCTGGCATAGGATGAGGAAGGGAATTGGTTCAATTCATATAGTTGGTCTCACGCCGCGGGTATCGTATGACCCGTGTGGCTGGCTTCAGACTTGGCGGAGCTTACGGGCAGTTCGATCACCATCAGCGTGCCCGGACCGCGGTTATTGCCCACGAAAATGCGCCCGCCGTGATCTTCGACAATCTTCTTCGTAATGGCCAAGCCGAGGCCGAAGCCCGTGGCTTTGGTGGAAAAGTAGGGGGCAAAAATGCGTTCGCGGTCCATCGGGGCGATGCCGGGTCCGGTATCGGCAAACTGCAGGCGCATCCTTTCCGGCAAGCCATTCCCCTCTATCTTCGACGCGCTGACGCGGATTTTCCCGCCTTTCGGCATAGCCTGAACCGCGTTGGTCAGGACGTTGACGAAACAGGTTTTGATTTGCTGCGCGTCCGCCTGAATTTCGTGAACGCCGTCGAGTTCCACCGAGAGGCTCACGTCCTGCGTGCGAGCTTGTCTTTCAACCAGAGACATAGCCTGCGTCAAGAGGTCTCGAAGGTCGCAGGGCTGCAGTGTAGGAGGCGTTTGCCGCCCCGCCGACAGGAAATCATTAATCATTTGATTGAGATGACTGATTTCTTCTTTCACGTTGGCGAGGTTGCGCTGAATCTCGCGCAGGCTCCGGTCTCCGCCGGCTGCGATGGCGCCCGAAGTTGCAAGCGCGTTCTGCTTGGCGCGCGCCTGATCGATGCTCAGATTGATGAAATTCAGCGAATTGCGCACCTCGTGCGCAATGCTTCCCGCGAACCGTCCCAGTAGCGAGAGTTTTTCCGCCTCGCTCAACCGCTCCTGCAGCAGCTTGTTTTCGCGCAGCCGTTCGACCATGCGGTTGAAGTTCTCGGCCAGGCGGCCCATCTCGGCCCCTCCGGTTGCGGGCAAGCGGACGTAGAGGTTGCCTTGCGCCACCTGCTTTGCGCCCTCGACGAGCATATCCACCGGCTTGGTAAACAGAAACGCGAAATAAACTACGGCGAAAATGCCCAGAAGCATGGTGCTTAGAATCCAGAATGACCTCACCATATCGGCGCGGCGCAGAAGCGGATCGAGCTGATCGCCGAATCCACGCAATCGCGCGTAGCCAATCACGTGGTCGCCTTGCACGATGGGAAACTCGACAAAATAAGTCTTTTCACCCACCGAGGTATCCACATCCGTTTCCGGAAATTCGGCCGAAATTTTGATCGAGGTTTCTTTGGTCACTCGCCTTCGGTGCTTGATTTTGATCTTTGTGCCCACTTGATGCGGGTTGGTACTGGCGACCACCTCGCCGCTGGTTGAAGCAACGGTAATCGAAGAGGTGATCGATGAAATGCCAGCGTCTTTGAGCGCCTTCTCATAGGCCAGAAGCGCCTGCGTGCGGTTTTCCTTGGGAGGAATCTTGGCCTGGATCACCTGGCTGATGGCTAGCAAATCCGACGTGATGCCCGTCACGTAGGCCTTGATTCGCTCATTTTGCCGGATGTAGGTGGCGAAGAGGATGGCCGTCGTGCTGGCCAAGATCAGGAACAGGATAAGCGCAAGCCGGGTTCTAAAACGCAGATTCAGAGCAAGTTGCCGCAAATGGGGTCGACGCATTGTGATGACCGGTTCTCTCGATTCATTCTATCGGAGGGAGCGGGTGGAATCAATCTCGCCATGCTGTAGTGGCGGCCCTCACACAGGCTTCAGAATCAGGTGTAACCCTCGCCGCCCCTAACTTACGGCGTCCTATGGAAAGCCTTGAATTTGCCGGAGCCGTTTGTTAACGTGAAAACAGTTCAGCACAAGGAGTCTTTCACCGATGGCTGTCAGCCAAGAGCTTCTCGACATTCTCGTGTGTCCACAGTGCAAGGCCCCCGTCAAGCTCACCGCCGACGGCCAGGGACTCAAATGCGGCCAGTGTCGGCGCGTTTATCCGATTAAAGACGATATTCCCGTCATGCTAGTGGATGAAGCCACCATCGAAGCAGAATGACCGCGCCCCGGCACGCTTCTTCACGGCGAGCTTTCATGAATCCCTCCTCTCTTTTGCCCTCCCTTCCCCCAGGGTCGCGGCTGCTGGTGGTCCGCCTGCGTTCGCTTGGCGACATTGTTTTGTTCACACCCAGCCTGCGCATGGTCAAGCGATGGCGGCCTGACCTTCACCTCTCTGTGCTGGTCGAAGACCGCTTCCGGGAGATTCTCAGCAGCAACCCGTGCGTCGACGAAGTGCTGGTTCTCCGCCGGAAAATGGGCGTGGCGAAAACTTTCGAACTCCTCCGGCTGGCACATGAGCTTCGCGCGCGCACGTTCGCGCTCTGCGTGAATCTGCACGGCGGCCCTACCAGCACTCATCTCACGCGCCTGAGCGGAGCACGGTGGAAGGCTGGCTTCTTTAATTTCCGCAGCCAAAGCGTCTACGATTTTTCAGTCCCCAACGCGCATACGATTTTCCGCCGGACCAGCGTTCACACCGCGGAACATCAATCCGCGCCGTTTTTCTGGCTTGGATTGCCCATGCAGCCGGTTCCGCCGTCTGAGGTTTACGTCACGCAAGCGGGCGAAGCGGAATGCCAGCAAAAACTACAACTCTGCGGGCTGCCGCCAAGCCGCGATTATGCGATTTTGCATCCTCCCGCGCTTTTTCGCACCAAACAGTGGCCGCCGGAACGGTTCGCCCGCCTTGGGCAATACCTTGAGCAAAGCGCAGGAGTCAGCGTGATCTATTCGGCGGGGCCGGGAGAATCCGGCTGCCTTGATGAAGTCGAGCGCGCGGCTGGAACACCCATCCGGCGGATGGAAGGCCTCGGCCTTGAGGCGTTTATTGCCGCGATTGGCGGAGCAAGGCTTTTTGTGGGGAATGACAGCGGCCCAGCGCACCTGGCCGCCGCTTTAGGCCGCCCGCTGGTTGTCATCTTTGGCTCGTCCAATTCCAACATCTGGAAGCCGTGGCGAGGCGCTCAGCCTGGGGGCGAGTCGAATCACCCGTCTAACTTTCGCGTGGTGCAGAATGCCTACGAATGCAACCCGTGTCCTGGCGACAAGTGCTACCGCTACGAGCGACCTGAGTGTATATTGTCGGTGACGTTTGATCAGGTGCGTGAGGCAGTGGACCAGATTTTGAGCCACACGTGGCAGGGAATGAGTTAGGAAGGAAAGAGTCAAGGGGGAGGAATCGAGAGACAAGGGGCAAGATGATCGAGGGTCATGATCTTGTCCGTTGCCTCTCGTCTCTCGCCCCTTTGGTTAAGCTTATCCATGCAAAACACGCATCGCGACTACTTCATCAAAATCCTCCACGCGTTTCGCGGCAAAACCATTGGCGTGCTGGGCGACTTCATGCTCGATGAGGTCCTGCGCGGCGAGGCTACGCGCATCTCCCCCGAAGCCCCGGTGCCCGTTGTTCTGGTCGATAAGCTAGATGCCGCGCAAGGCTACCCCGGCGGCGCGGGCAATGTTGCCGCCAATGTCGCGGCTCTTGGCGGCAAGGCGATT
>DASZAE010000288.1:0-25061 GCA_035945515.1 Terriglobia bacterium | reverse complement strand
CCGGATTTTCCTCATAAAGACCGGCGGCCAGTGGCCGCCGCTACAAAATCAAGCGCAGCCGGACGAAAGGGCGCGACTTTCCAGTCGTTCCGAGAATATAGGCCTATGGAGTCGCCTCATATCACGTCCGGCAGAGCGGCGCGGCGCTTTGCCCGACGTGATGTGAGATGCGGTTCAACCTTTGCGGAAAAGACGAAAGGTAAACCTTCGCTCGTAAAATCAGCATCTTAGTAAGTGGGAGCGAGTGGAAGGGTAGACCGCCTTGTACTAGAATTAATCTTAGCTGGAGCGGCTGGCGGCGCAAAGCTGCCTTTAACAGATTGTTGAAAAACCCGTTGGCGCTGTCATTCTGAGCCCTTCGCTTGTCATTCTGAGCCCTTCGGCTTCGCTCAGGGTAAACTCCGCGAAGAATCCCGGCATTTCGCTCAGGGTAAACTCCGTGAAGAATCTGCTTCTGCGTGGAATCAGTAATTTCCGAGATTCTTCCTTCGCTACGCTCAGGACCGCCTTCGGCTCCTGAGAATGACATTGCCCAACGGTTTTTCGACAAACTGCTTATTGTGTTGGGCCGTCTTTTAGACTCACCCCGCGGGCTGCGGCGCGTCTAACATCCATGAAGGGTATAGAGGGTTGTTTTTCTGCTCCAAAGGAGAGCGGCACGAGTCGTCGTGGGTAAAATCACCAGTTTCTGTAGCAGCGGCCCCTTAGAAGCTTTGTCCGCCGTCCTTTATTGATAAAATCCGGCGGACAAAGCTTCTAAGGGCCGCCGCTACAACCGCAATGCGGTGCGCGCGCCCCGTTTGATTAAAGAAGGGCGCGCTTTTGGAAGATTTAAGGAGGAAAGGATTATGCGTAGGATTAATAAGCAATTTTTGCGGGAGAATTTTCTGGGCCTCAGCCTGACGTGTATTGGCTTGCTGCTGGTGGCCCTCTCGTTGACCGTCCATGTGAGTCACCGAGCGGATCCGTTTGTGCTTGCCAGTGGGAACGGGCTTGACGGCGCGGACGTCCAATCGCTCGAACAAATGAACCAAGCCTACGAGCGCATCGCTCAGTCGGTGCTGCCCACCGTTGTCGCCATCACCACGACCCAGGTAAGAAAAGTGCCGCAATCGCCTATCATGATGGACCCCTTTTTCCGGCGATTCTTCGGCGGCATGATGCCCAACGGCCCTCAGAAACAAACGGAACACGCGCTCGGCAGCGGCACCATCGTTTCGCCGGATGGCTACATCCTAACCAATAACCACGTCATCGCAGACGCCACTACGATTCAAGTGGTGCTGCACGATAATCGCACCTTTACCGGAAAAGTGGTTGGCGCCGACCCTGATACCGACATCGCCGTAGTCAAGATCGACGCCAAAGACCTTCCCACGGCGACGCTTGGCAACTCTTCTACCCTAAAAGTGGGAGACACGGTGATGGCGTTTGGCAATCCTTTCCAACAGTATTTCACCGTAACCAAGGGCATCGTCAGCGCGTTAGGAAGGGCTGATTTCGGAGGACCGGGGCGCGGGCCTGAGCCGCTTTCGGAGAATTTTATCCAAACTGACGCCGCCATTAACCCCGGCAATTCCGGCGGGGCGCTGGTGAACGTTCGCGGGCAGGTGATAGGCGTTCCAACCTTTATTTTGAGCGGCTCCACCGGTCCCGGCGGGGAAGGAAGCTCCATAGGAATCGGTTTTGCCATCCCCATCAACGCCGCCAAGCATGTGATGACCGACTTAATCAAGACAGGCAAGGTGAGTCGCGGGTATCTTGGCATAAGTGTGGGTTTGGTTAGCGCGGGGCTGGCACAAGAATTCCACGTTCCTGATACGGCGGGCGCCTTTGTGCAGGATGTGGCATCCGGCAGTCCGGCGGCTAAGGCCGGGGTAAAAGATGGCGATGTGGTCCGCACGCTCAACGGAGAAAATATCGCAGGACCTGGTCAACTGACCGCCGATGTTATCAATCTGAATCCCGGTGAAACCGTAACGCTCGGCATCTTGCGCAACGGAAAACACATGGACATTAAGGTCGTCCTCGGCGAGCGTCCGACGAATATCAGCGCAAACGGCAATCCGAATACTACAACTCAGGCGCCCACTCAAGGAACGTTGGCAGGCGTTGCGGTGCAGAATCTGACGCCTGATATTCGCCAGCAACTCGGCCTGCCTTCACAAATCTCAGGCGTAGTCGTCACGGGCGTTGATTCTAATAGCCCCGCGGCGCAATACTTGACCCAAGGTGACGTGATTATGGGGATTAACCGCCAGCCCGTGCATAACGTCACGGAGTTCAATCACTTGGCTTCGGAAGCCAAAGGTCAGACGCTGCTGCGCGTTGCGCGTCAGGGCGAGGCGATGTTTATCGTCATCACGCCGGGAGGCGACGGACAATAAAGGGTCTTGTAGCGGCGGCCTCCGGCCGCCGGTTGTTATTGTTTAAAACCGGCGGCCCCACTATGGCAAATCCGCCGCTACAACAAGAATTTTGAAACGGACCCAAGAAGTTCTTTAGAATCAGTGTTTCTAATAATGGAGGCAAGTTTAAAGGGGTCGGACCTTCGGGTCCGACAGTCCCCTCGGCCATAAAGAGGGCCTTTAAGCCCTGGAGCTTCAGCAGCTATAGAGTCTGTGTGAAAACACCGGTTTTGTGCTGTAGCGGCGCTCTCTGAGCGCCGGTATTTATTCTTCAAAAGGCCGGCGGCCAGAGGCCGCCGCTACAACGACCCTAGCGGCGTAAACCCGCCGCCGCGAAGCGGCGGAACATGAGTGGCAGCCACGGTATTATCTGACCGTGGCTACCACCCAAAGATTAGAAAAAATGACCGAACATAACGAGCAAAACACGCGAAATTACGAAACGAACCCAAGAAGTTGTTTAGAATCAATGTTTCTAATAAAAACCGTCTCATTCGTCTCAAAATCTCATAGCGACCTGATACCTTATGGAGTGCGGCAGCTTGCTGCCGCTTTGACTGGAAGGGGTGTCCGGTCCGCGCCCGAAGCAAGCTTCCGGCGAAATGCAGCGGGAGCAAGCTCCCGCACTCCAAAATCACGGAACGAACCCAAGAAGTTGTTTAGAATCAGTGTTCCTAATAAAAATGTCCCATTTGTCTCAAAATCTCAGGGGGCTGGGCTTGAGATGTGGCACGGAGTTTTGCTTTTAAAACTCTGCGGCTTTTCGCTCGTTAAAGGCCAGTAGCCACGGCAGGCTTTCCGGCCGTGAGCCTTTGGAATGACTGCAAACCCACGGTCAACCATAATGCGATTGACCGTGGCTACGCCTATTGAGGATTCAAATTATAATGACAATCTTTCTGTAGCGGCGGCCTCTGGCCGCCGGTATTTATTCTTAAAAAGGCCGGCGGCCAGAGGCCGCCGCTACAAAACTTATCTTAAATGTATTATTTATCTTATTAGTCTCACACAGGGACGCAGCCGTTGCGCTCCTGATCCGGCCCTCCACGCCATCCTCTTCTCATGGAAAAAGGCGAGAGCCTCATTTCGATTGCGCTGACGGCGCTGCTGGTGCTAGTTGTTCTGGGCATTCAGCGGCGATGGAATGGCGCGGTCTTCCGCAACATGGCGTCTTCCGCCGAGGACTTCGTTCTGAAAACTACGGGGCTGCGCGAGAGCATTCCCGATCTGCCAGGCGATGAGAAAGTGCGCACCTTCCGCCTGGGGCAGTACGCCGCCGCACTCTATCGATCGAGTCCCGCGCCGTTGGTGTTCGCAGCGTATCACTTCATCCTCTTTGACAATCAAGGAAGGCCGGTCTTCAGGGCGGATACGCTCGAAGCTTCTGCAACGCCGTGGACCACGCTCTATGACTTCAACGGGCGGCGCGGCCTTCCCGACCACCGCCGCGGCGGGCGCGCTCTTTACACCCGCGACCTTACAGGGGACGGTTCCCCCGACATCTTGCTCGGCCAGTATTCAGGCGGGGAACATTGCTGCACCACTGTCACCGTGATCGAGCTTGACGCGGACAAGATTCAGGTGCAGGGCAAAATCACCGGGCTTGACGGCCTTCCCTTCGAGGGCCTGGAGATTCACCGGCTCGATCACAGCCGGAGTTGGCAGCTTGTGGCGCACCGGCCTTACCGCACTGTTTGCGGCCTTCACGCCGACGCCGCCGACGTTGTCTCTGTCTACGCGTATGCCGGCGGGAAATTCTCCAGCGCCACGCCGCAGTTTCAACCCTTCCTCAACCACGTGCTGAAAGGGAACCTTGCCGAATGGAATGCCAATAAATCACGATCGCTCCATTTGCTGCAATCTGTCGCCGCGGATTACGCGACGGTCGGACAACCCGCGACCGGCGAGCAGTTCGTGAAGCAAAACCTTCCCGCATTTTCTCCCCAGCTTGCAGCGAATGGATCCCAGCCGCAGGCCTGCCTGCAGGACGTGTCAAACCTTATTAATTCAGTCTACGCGCAAGCGCGCCGGAACTGAGAAGGAAGATACGAGGCGAGAGATTATGCTACGAAGCGGGTCTGGCGCTCTCACTCCGCGCCTGCTCGAAGACTGGAACTTATGGAGGATTACAAATTAGAGTGACGATAAATGTTGTAGCGGCGGCCTCTGGCCGCCGGCCGGTACTTAAAACGGCGGCGCTCAGAGAGCACCGCTACAGAAAAGATCGTCACTCTAATTTGTAATCCTCCATAAGTACTGGTACGCCGGGACTATTGGCGTAGGATCAGCAAGCCGTACAATGCCTCCCATTGGGGGAATGGCAAACACATCACGGCAGTCAAGTTCCAAATCTCATTCTCTTGCAGCGTCCGTAGGGCAAAGGCTGCGCGAAGTTCGCCTTCAACAGAGCCTCACGCAGGCCGATCTCGAAAAGACAACAGGATTGCTGAGGAGTCACATTTCCCGCATTGAAACCGGGCGGCGGATGCCCTCTGTCGAGACGTTGGAACGTTTGGCAGTGGCGCTGAAAATACCTGTGCACGTCTTGTTCCGACCCAATTATCAGGTGCCCGGTCCGCATACCCGGCGGCGAGCAGCACAGGGCGCGCGCGCCGCCCTCAAGCAAAACGCATTCGAGGAGAAACTCAAGGAGGCGTTGCTTCACCTGAGCGAAGCGGACCAGCGCGCGGTGCTGAAGGCGGCGCAGAAGATGGCTCGCCAAGCTTCCGCCCGGCGCAAGCGCCGCGACGAAGCCAGTTTTTCCTAGTCCTGTCCCCGAAGTTCGTGGCAGATTTCAGAGCGCCCATTGTCATGCTGAGCCCTTCGGCTTCGCTCAGGGTAAACTCCGCGAAGGATCCCGGTATTTGGCTCAGGGTGACAGGTGGCGACTTTGTTAGCGTTCTTAGGGGACAGCACACTAGCAACGGCCTCGGGACTTTAAACAGTAAAGCCCAGCGGCCGAAACCCGAAAAGAGCCTCGCACCGTATCGGGTGAATGGAAGGATGGCAGGAATCATGCAGGAGGATCAGCAGGCAAAACACCCCACCGATCCTCCAGCTTGCTCTGGGGGGGTAGAGCAAGATCGAGGACCTCTTCTGCGCGCCGGCCACTGCCCATGTGACCCCGCTCAAAGGTCAAAACCAAATCCGATGTAATCTCTCTTAATTAGGAGAAATCGCGCCGAAAGAGAAACCCGAACCGTTCAAGGACCGATGGAGAATTAGGTCTCCCACCGCATCCATCAGGGCTTTACACCCAGTGTTCTTGCCGTTTCCCTTCTCCACGATTTCCATGCCGTCAAAACGCGATTTCTCCTGCTTCCGTTAGCGCCAGTTCACCACGACCCGCCGCCTTGGACAATACACAGAAGATGATTTCCAGGTGATTTAGAGATAATTTACCAAGTCTTAACTTCCCAAGGGATTACATTTAGTTATAATGCTGTTAGCCTGGGACGGCAACCCATGAGCACCCTTAACAACTCGCCCGCCACGGCGCGGTTTGGTGATTTCGAATTAAATCGCCGCACCGGCGAGCTTTATCGCAAGGGCTTGAAGGTGAAGCTAAAAGGTCAGCCGGTCCAATTACTCATGCTGCTGCTGGATCGTCCCGGTGAAGTCGTCACCCGCGAAGAAATGCGCGCCCGGCTCTGGCCCGAGGACACGTTTGTTGATTTCGAGCACAGCCTGAATAGCGCCATCAAAAAACTTCGCGCCGCCTTGCGGGATTCCGCCGCCCAGCCGCGCTTTATTGAGACCCTAACCCGCCAAGGCTATCGCTTTATCGCGGCGGTGGAAACTGCCAGCCCTCCGCCTTCGCCGCATTTGCCGGTAGCGGCCTCGCCCGCCGTCTCTCCGGCGGCTGCCGAGGCTCATGGGAAGGATGCTCCGCCGCCGCGAGCCAAGACCTTATTCCCGCTGAATCGGACTCTCGCAGCCCTTGCTTTTCTCCTGGTGGCCGTGCTGCTGATTGGCGTTTCGCGCTGGCCTTTTGCCCGCCGAGCCGGATATTCGGATATGACCCTCCTCCTGAGCGGGCAGGGTGACCTTCTTGACCCGGCCATTTCCCCTGATGGCGTCATGCTAGCCTACGTTAAGGTCGAGCGTGCCAGCCGCAAAATCCAGGTTCGCCGCGTCACGGGCGGACAACCCGTGACGCTCTTCGACGACTCGGCGCGCGAGGCCGAACCCGCATTTTCCCCGGATGGCGAGCGCATGGCCTTCACGCGCTACCCCGTGCCGCCGGGCCGCTCGCAGATTTGCATTGGACCAGCCCTCGGAGGCGAGATTGTCGAGGTCATAGACGGCGGCCGCGATCCGGCCTGGTCGCCAGACGGCAAGCGGCTGGCCTTCATTTTTGAGCGTCCCGGCACCCCGCAGGAACTTGCCACGGTGGCGATTGACGGCACGGACGTTCGTCCCGTCCTCGACGCAGACTCCACCTACCCATTCCTGCATTTTCCCACGTGGTCTGCCGATGGCCGCACGCTGGCGGTCGAGCGCAGCATGGGCGGCGTCACTGGCGAGATATGGCTGATTCCAAGCCGTGGCGGCGCAAGCAAGAGGTTGCGCGCGATCCGCCCTGGCATCTTCCTGCATCATCCCGTGTTCACTCCGGATGGCAACGGTTTGATTTATTCCTCCAATCGCTCGGGCGCCACCAATCTCTGGTATCGTTCGCTGAAAGACAACAGGAGCACGCAGATCACTCGCGGTCCCGGCCCGGAGGAATGGCCGGGCGTAAGCAGGAGCGGGCGCGTGGTCTTTCTGGATTACGAATCAAAAGATCGCTTATACCTTAGCTCCCTTGATCATGCAGCCCCGAAAGAGCTTCTCAGCCACTCCCCATTTCTCTGGATGCCTTCTATTTCGCCCGATGGCCGCGAGGTGGCCGTCAGCCGGGGAGAATACAATGGCGCCTGGCATATCTGGTCCGTGCCAACCGCCGGCGGAGAGCCGCGCGCGCTCACCTCGGGCCGCGATCCACAAATTTACGGCCATTTCAGCCACGATGGGCAATGGCTGGTCTACTTTACCTGGATTCCTGGGGCTGGCCGCGTCTGGCGCGTGCCGCGAAGCGGTGGAACCGCCGAGCCGCTTACCCCCGCGAATGAGGTCGCCTCTTACGGCGACCTCTCGCCCGACGGCAGCAAGCTTGCTTATACGAAAACCGAAAAGCGTGTCGACCACGTGGTGATCGCGCCTATTGGCGGCGGTCCGGAACACCAGTTAACCCAATTTCCCTCAACAGTGGCCCGCTGGTCGCCCGACGGCCAGTGGATTACCTTCAGCCCGGACAGAAGATATGCCGACGGCGTCTTCATCGCCCGCCCCAATGGGAGTGGCGTCAAACGAGTAACCAGCACAGGGGGATGGCCTCTCTGGCTCCCGGACGGCAAGCGCATTGCCTTCTGCACGCTGGGCGAAGATGGAAACCAGCGACTTAATTTCGTTCAACTGCAGGATGGGAAGGTCTCAACACTTAAGGGATTTGAATTCGGGGGCGACAACATGCCAGTTGATTTCTCCCCCGACGGCAAAGTGATGGCGTACACCGATACCGTAACCTTCTCCTCCGAAATCTGGCTTCTCGAAACACACGAGTAGCGATTTGCAGTGCGCAAGCTTGTTCGCCCTGTTAATAACGGCAGCAAGCTTCCGTGCTCCAAAGCGCCGTTAGCGCCGAACCGCCACGCGCGCAGTCTCCGCCTCGTAGCCCTCGTCTCGCAGGGTGGTTCCGGCAGCGGCGCTCAGCGCCTGCTCGGTCGCGTCTTTGGGAAGATCACAAGGGCGGTGAATCACTTCGTCACCGGCTTGAATCCGGATCGTCCACTTGTTCTTTTTGTCATCCCATAAAACTTCCACTTGATCTGCGCGCATGAACTCCTCCACTTGAAGGCTTGGACCATTAGCTGAATGCAATTTATCCGATCTCGCGCTAAATTGAAAGCCCAGGAACCTTCTATAGTATAATTCCCTGCCCGGCAAGCGCGCGCCGCATCACCGGGCGCGATGTGAGACAAGTTAATAGGGCGGACCATTTTGCGGCGCTGGAGCCCGGATCTTTCGCAAGTCCCGGCGCTAATGGCCAAAGACTGCCAGGGATCCCCGGTAGACACTATGAATACGGACATCGAGCAGGGCAACTCTTCACAACCTCCCAAGCTATTCGCGCCTGGGAACACGCTGCCGTTCATCTTAGTAACGGCGCTGTTCTTCCTCTGGGCGATTCCCAATAATCTCAACGATATTCTGATCAAGCAGTTCATGACTTCGTTTGAGATCACGCGGCTCGAAGCGGCCCTAGTGCAATTTGCCTTCTACCTGGGCTACTTCTGCCTTGCCATGCCCGCAGCCTTCCTGATGCGGAAGTATGGCTACAAGACGGGCTTGGTCACAGGGCTGTGTCTGTTTGGCAGCGGCGCATTTCTGTTTTGGCCGGCGGCGATCGTCCGCAGCTACGGATTCTTTCTCTTTGCGCTATTCGTCATCGCCAGCGGTCTCGCGTTCCTCGAAACCGGATCGAACTCGTTCATCGCAGTGCTCGGCGATCCCAGGACTTCCGAGCAGCGGCTCAATTTATCGCAGGCTTTCAACCCGCTCGGCTCGATTACGGGCGTGCTCATCGGCACGGTATTTATATTTTCCGGGATCGAGCTGAACCACCAGCAGCTCGGCGCGCTGGCCGCAAGCGGCAGGCTCAACGCCTATCTTGAAAGCGAGACACTGCGCGTGGTAAGGCCCTATGTGGTCCTCGGCGTCGTCGTATTCATCATGGCTATCGTGATTTCGAGGACCAAATTTCCTAAAATCGCTGAAGAGGCCGCGCCGCCCGATCCGGAAAACCGGGGCAGATTCTCCGACCTGCTGCATTATCCGCACTTCTTGCAGGGCGTGTCGGCGCAATTCTTTTACGTGGGCGCGCAGGTGGGCACATGGAGCTTCTTGATCGTCTACATTCAGGATTACACACACAGCCCGGAAAAGACGGCGGGATATCTTCTGACCGGCTCGCTAGTGGCTTTTGGCGCAGGCAGGTTTATCGCCACTTATCTGATGAAGTTCTTTCGGCCAAACAATCTGATGGGCATTTTCGGCATTATCAATGTGGCGCTCGTCGCAGTGGGTATTACCTTCCCGGGATGGCTGGGTGTTTGGGCGCTGTTCCTTACCAGCTTCTTTATGTCGCTGATGTTCCCCACCATCTTTGCGCTGGGCATCAAAGAACTGGGACCCAACACCAAGCTCGGCGGATCGATCATCATCATGGCCATCATCGGCGGCGCGATTGCCCCGCTCGCCATGGGCTGGATTTACAAGATGGACCACAGCATGGCCGTCGCCATGATTATTCCGCTTATCTGCTATGCGATTGTCACCCACTACGCCTACATCGGATCGCGGGTGCGCGCCCCTCAGACTGCCTAACCTGAAGGCAGTCGTACCGGCGGCGCCCCGCCGCCAGTCTGTCACGCTATTAACTTGTATGAATTATGGCGCGAGTACCAGCAGCGTGAAGCTACCCGGCACCATGGGCGGACGGCGGAAGCGCGGCCGTTGGCCTTGTGCTTGATTTGGGGGCTCCGGCGGCATCGGTCCAAACTTGGCGGTGATTAGAAACACATTGTGCGTCTTCGGATCGATTTCCATCGTGCGCGCTCCGCGCTCAGTGGCTGCGTTTTGAACAACTTTGAAGTCCGTAGGCGACGATTCCTTCACCACGGTCAGCGTGCCTTCACCTCCGCCATTTGAGCTGAAGGCGAGGTCTGTACCTGGATCGAAACGGTTGGCATCCACACCGGGGCCAATGGCGGGCGTGGCAATCACCTTGCCCGTATCCGCGTTGATCACAGCCATCATCTGATTGTGGCACCCGGCAAAGAGAATATGATGCTTGGCGTCAATCGCCAGGCCGGAGGGCGACTCGCAGGGCGCCATTGGCCAGCGGGCCTCGATTTTGAGCGTGCGCGTATTGATCTTGAGCTCAGTGCTTTTGTCTTCAAGGTTGTTATAGATGTGGCCGCGACCGTCGGCAACGGCAAATTCAGGGCGCCCGCCGAGATCGATAGTGCCCGCCACTTGCAAGGTCTTGGCGTCAATCGCGGTCGAATTGCCGCTGCGCCCGTTGAAGGTGAACACGCGCTGCGACGCCGGATCATAGGCGATGCAGTCCGGATTGTGGCCGGTCACTTTCACCGTTCTAATTGTTTTGAGCGTTTGCAGGTCAAAAACCGTGACTTGGTCCGCTCCGCCGTCGCTGATGAACCCGCGACCAAGTTTGGGCGCGACGGCGATACCGTGCACGCCCGGCGTGTCCGGGATATCGCCCACCACCTTGAACGTGTCCGCATCAACCACCATCACGTGCGTGCCGTGCGAGACGAACAGATGGCGGTGCAAGCTGTCAAACCCCATGTAATCCCAAAAACCTTCGCCGCCCAGCACAACTCGCTTGATGATGTGATAGTTCACTGGCGCGTCCTGCGGTGGAGCGGCCGAAGTAGCCGAAAAGGCTGAAAGCATCAGAGCCAGCGCCAGAAAGAGAAGCCTCGACGACCCGCTTTTCGCGCGGCCTTTGATCACAGATTGCATAGTTCCTCCAGTAGTCTGAATCTCAATTTTGGGGAATTACAGATTATAATGAGAACCGCTATTGTAGCGGCAGTCAAAGCTTACTTGGAGCCGCCCAACGAGTAGAAATCCCGGCTTTGTATTTGCCCTTGGCGTCCTGGCGAGAGGCTTTTGATTCCTCCCGTGCCCGGAACCAGATTGGCGGGTTTCCCTTGCCAAATCAGCCGTCATCATACAATACCCCAGCCGCGCCGGGCAGGGAAAATCCACTTTTAGCTGACGCCACTCGATAAACGCCTGCGGAGTTCTAAATGTGACGAAAGATTTGCAATTGAGACGCGGGAGATGGACTGGGCAGCGGATCATCGCCAGCCTGGAGGAGAGTCTAGTTCCTGAGGCTCACCGGCTCCCCGCCGCCCCGTCTGGTGCCGCGCTAGCACCTTGACCGGATATCCCTTTCGGGTTATCCGACTCGTATACTATCCATTTTGCTATTAAGTCAATGGGTTGTATGTTGCAAATGCAACATAGTTGAATTTTTATTTGATCTCGAAGCCGACGGTCGTATTATTTGAAAAATTGGCGGTCTGAAACTTTCGAGACAGACGGTTTACGGGTGATTCCGCGGGTCGGGCGGTTGATCCTGAAGGATCACGGTTCGCAAGGAACTGCGCACGCGCAGGCCGCCACTGTAATTAATAAAGCCCGACTTTTTGAACTTATTCATGAAGGAACTCACCCTGGAACGGTCAGCGCCAATCATCCGGGCAAGCGTTTCCTGGCTGACTTTTGGAATGACTTGGCGCTCCTCATCGCCTTCGCCGCCTTTGCCGAAATGGGCCAGGAGCAGGAGCGCGCGAGCCAGCCGTTTTTCGGCAGGATTGAAGAGCTGGTCAACAAAATCCTCTTGAATGCGCCGCATTCGAATTACAAGGTGGAAGATGAAAAGCTCAGAAAATTTAGAGTCCAGCTCAATCAATTGCAAGACCGATTGCTTCTCGATGCGCAAGACGCGGGCGCTTCCCATCGCGGAAGCCGTCATCATATACATTGGCTGCCCGCCTATCAGACAGCTCTCGCCGAAAAAGCTGCCGCGCTCCAGGATGCCAATTACAGCCTCCCGCCCTTGCCTTGAAATCACCGTAAGCTTGACGGCGCCCTTCTGAATATAAAACAACGCGCTCGCGAGGTCCCCCTGCGAAAAAATAGCTTGTTTGTTGCGCAGATCAAGCGCAGATTTCCCCCTGGTAATCTTCGCCAGGAGTGCCTCTGGCTCAATCGAGGCCGTACTTTTCCGCTCCATGCCGGTGCCTGACTTTCTTCCCCTTTGAAGGCCGGACTAACCGGCCATGAGCATCAGCCCTCCCCTTTATAACTAACCTTGAAACTGAAATTGTCACGAGGCAATAGCACTTTGGTACCGCAGCGCGTCTGTCTGTTTCTAGTCTTTGGAGGGCCGCTCGTTTTGTAACGACGGCCTCTAGTGTGGTGTCTCAAAGGTTCGTGCTTTAAATCCCGGCCCGTTGTACTCGTCACCCTGAGCGCAGCGAAGGGTCTCAGTATTTGATTTCTTTAGAAATACCGAGATGCTTCGCGGAGTTTACCCTGAGCGAAGCCGAAGGGCTCAGCATGACATCCACGTCGCTGAAATAAGTTACTTACTTCTGAGACACCACTCTGGCCGCCGGTTGTTCCTTCACATAAGGACCGACGGCGGGAACGCCGCTACAGCATCGGAGTAAGAGTTTTGCCGTTAAAACTCAAACTCTAATGGGTATTTTTTTCAAGCTGGCTTAGCCGCTGTTCTTTTTGACTCGCTAAGCCGAGAGCGTAGGCCTGGATCAGGCTGGCATCGTCATTAAAATGGCCGAGGAGCCGGGTAAGCCGCATGGCGGTCTCTTCCTGGTCGTTGTCGTAGGCGAGCTCGGTAAGGTCGTAGATTTCGTCCGCCAGTTCTTCGGTCTGGGCGGAAAGCGTCATCGCAACCACCAAATTCTCTGGCCGGCTTTTGAAATCCTGGAGTGTTTTTTTGAGGTCTACCACGGTCTGCTGGCGGTCTTTTATCCTGCGGCGCCCGAGCGTCTGCCCTTTCGCATCAAACATCGGCAGCTTCGTCTTGGACATGCTTTCGAAAGCATCGTTCACCTGGTCAGCGTCGCTGGTGAACGTTTTCAGAAATGCCGACAGATTTGAAGGCGTCAACTTATCAATCTCTGCTTGTGCTCCAAAGCCGGACGCGGCGGCGCACAGAACGGTCACGAGAACCAGCGATGTTGCGGTTTTCATAGGGTTGCTCCTTCATTCAGTCTAAACCATGCCACCCGGTGGCGAACGCTACAGGGCAAAATAGTGCATCAGGTTTTTACCTTAGATATTCTTCGCAAGCGCCGGATTGCCGCCCTTTTTTACTCCCCCTATACTTTTCTTGTAATCTGCATTACACGCCGGGTAAATAGAGCTGAGGGGAACCCGTGCCAGCTAAATGGCGCACATCGGGAGGTTCCTCATGCCAGACTCGAAAAAAATTCAAACACAATTAACTGCTCTCCTCCTTATTTTGACCGGAGCAAGCGTGATAGCCTTAGCGCAATTCAGGGCTGGGGTGCAAGGGACAGTGACGGACTCTACCGGGGCCGTAGTTCCAGGAGCGACGTTGACGCTTCAAAACAACCAGACCGGCGCGGTTCATACGACCACGACCGATGGCAAAGGGTATTACAACTTTTCTTTTCTCCCGGCGGGCGACTACACGCTAAGCGCCAGCAAGCCAAACTTCAGCACCACCTCGCGGAAAAACGTGCGCGTGAGCGCCGAGCAGGTGCAAGGCGTGGACCTTGTGCTGAAGCCCGGCCAGAGCGCGCAGACGGTCACTGTGACCGGCGTCACCAGCCCGGCCTTTCAAACCGAAAGCGCGAACATTGCGGGTGAAATCACCAACCACCAGATCACCTCCCTGCCCCAAATTGGGCGCGACCCTTATGAGCTGCTGCGCCTCGCGCCCGGCGTATTTGGCGACGGCGCGCGCAATGGGTCTGGCCTTTCCGTCGCGCTTCCCAACACGACAGGACCCGGCGGGTCAAACCTGAGCATCTTCCAGGTGGAAAACCAGGTTCCGGTGGTGTCCAACGGGCAGCGTCTTTCGGAGAACAATTACATCGTGGACGGGGTCAGCGCCAACAGCCTCACCTGGGGCGGCGCGGCGGTGATTACACCGAATCAGGAGTCGGTGGAAGAAATCCATGTCTCTTCCACCAGCTATTCGGCGGAAGACGGGCGGAATTCGGGCGCGCAAGTCGAAACCGTCACCAAGAGCGGAACCAATCAATTCCACGGCAGCGGGATTTTCCTTTTCCAGCGCCCCGGTCTCGACGCTTACAACAAATGGGGTGGACCTTTCGGCGCGCCCCCAACGCGCGTGGATAACCGCTACAACCAGTTTGGAGGTAGCTTCGGCGGCCCCATCCGCAAAAACAAGCTCTTTTTCTTTGCATCTTACGAAGGTCTCCGGGATAACTCCACTAATTTTGAAAACGCCTTTATGGCTACGCCACAATTCGTTCAGACGGTCATCAATCAGCGACCCGGAAGCGTTATGGCCAAAATCTTCAACGAGCCGGGAATTGCGCCGCGCCTGGTGCAATCCCTGACCGTCCCATGCCCCAGCGGCTTCAAGGCAGGAACCTGCCAGCAGGTGACCGGCGGCCTCGATATTGGCTCGCTCACGGGCGGGACGGGCTCTTACGTGGATAATACGAAGGATCCAACGGGCGGCGGCCTTGACGGAGCGCCTGATATCGAATACGGACAGTTCTCTCTACCTCAGCAGAACGTCGGCAATCAATACGACTTGCGCGTGGACTACACGCCCGACGCCAGAGACACACTTACCGGCAGCGCCTACGTCACCACGCTAAAAACCCTGACCAGCGATCCTGCCACCGATGGCGAGCCGATTGCGGACGTGCGAAATACGCCATTGAATACCGTTGCCATGCTGGCTTACAACCGGACCATCTCGCCCACCACGCTCAACATTGCCCGCTTCAATGTGACGCGCTATGCCTACAATCAGCTTCAGGCCAGCACGGGGACGAACTGGGGCGTGCCCAGGCTCGACGTGCAGAACCTGGCAAATAACACCCTCTCCGACATCCAATTCGGCGCGCCGCAAGCCAGCGCCACACCCGGCATCTTCGCCGAAAACACGTTTGAGTTTAACGATAAGCTCAGCAAAATCGCTGGGAATCACGATATCGAGGTCGGCGCGCAAATCACCCGCGACCAGGACAACAACAACTTGCTCGGCAGCGCCCGGCCCGTCTATTCGTTCCAGGGCTTGTGGAACCTCGCCAACAGCGCCCCGGTGTATGAGGGCATCAGCGCCAATCCTGTCACGGGCGGCCTTCCTCAGACGCAGGTTTATTTGCGGACGGGCGACTATGCAGTGTTCGGCCAGGATGGATGGAAGGCCAAGCCCGACCTCACATTAACGTTCGGCCTGCGCTGGGAATATTTCACGCCCATGACGGAAGCCAATGGACTTGTGCCCAATTTGCAGTTTGGCTCGGAAGGGTTGCTCAACGCCAAAGTGGCGCTCTCGAGCCGGCTCTATAACCCCACCTACCACAATTTTGGGCCGCGATTTGGCTTTGCCTATAACCCCGCCTCGCATCCTAATCTGGTTATCCGGGGCGGATTCGGGGTTTACGAAGACCGTATTCCCGACGTGATGTTCAGCAATATCGACACCGATCCGCCGCTGGTGGCGACTTATGGCCAATGCTGCGGCAACGTTGCCTCCCCTTTTGCCAACGGGAAAATCCTATTTTCGACGGGCGCCAATGGCTCGCCACTGAGCTACCCCATTAACCCAACCCTTGCGGTCGGGATTGATCCTACAACCGGAACGCCCAAAGGCTCATCCGTCACAGTGTGGGGCGCTCAGCCGGGCACGGTGAATCCCTTTGTTGAAGTCTATTCGCTTGATGCGCAATACAAGCTGCCGGGCAACTGGGTGGCGTCTCTCGGCTATCAGGGCAGCGCCGCGCATCACCTCACACGGCTGGTCAATCAAAATTATCTCTATCCCCTTCCTAACCCGACGCCGTTTAACGCGATTTACATCCCCCAGACCGACGTCAACTCCAACTACAATGCCTTGAATGCCAGCCTTGACCATACGTTCTCGCATGGACTGCAAGTTTCCGCCAAGTACGCCTATGCGAAAAGCCTGGACGAGCTTTCTTACGGCGGGCCGGGCGCGGTGACGAATCAAACGTATCCGCAAGTGCTGAAGTCCGAGTATGGACCGTCCGATTTCGACACCACCCATTTTTTTGCCATCGATGAGAGCTATACCCTGCCGTTCTATCGCTCGCGTCACGGCTTTTTAGGCGAAGCTTTCGGCGGCTGGGAACTTTCCGGCATTACGACCTACCACACAGGTTTTCCCTGGACGGTAAAGATTGGCCGCTCAGTGCAAACCCCCGGAGGCCCCACGCTCGCGCCCACGCGGCCAATGGCTTATTGTGGATGCGTGCAGCAAAACACGTCCAATTCCGCCTTTATGACGCCCGGCGCAATGTTCCCCGGCGGAGGCGGCAAGTATTTCAACATCACCGCCTCCGGACCGCCCGGAGTGGGGCGCAATTCATTCCGCGGCCCTCGCTATTTTTCCACTGACGCCAGCCTGAAGAAACATTTTGCGTTGCCTGTTGGCCTCCATCTGGGAGAAAATGCAGGTCTTGACTTGCAGGCAAACTTTTTTAATGTATTTAATCAGCTTAACCTGCTTCCCATTGGGTTTTACAGCAACGGCGCGTTCGCGGACAATAGCGAATTCTTTGGCGTCGCAGACGGGGCCGAGGCAGGCCGAGTGATTGAGTTGCAAGCTCGATTTAGTTTCTGAGGCGGGCGCCTTGTAGCGCAGCGTTCTTATCTTAACGCCGCGACTTTTTGTTGGACAGAGCGCCATAAGTCAGCGACGGTCATTGGCTGTAGCGGCGGCCTCTGGCCGCCGGTCTTTACTATTAAAATCCGGCGGCCAGAGGCCGCCGCTACAGAATCAGGCGCTACCCGGTCCAACCGGCGACGATCCCCGGAATCCCTACTTGCCATTGAGGATACCTATTGGCGTGACGATCCATTCCAGGTGTGGCAGCTACCATCTGGTTCGATTCATCATCCCGTTGCTTTTGTGTTTTGTCGTGGTTTTTCAGCCGGTCACGTTAACGGCTTTTCAGGGACTGGATGAGCGCGGCCTAACGAGGCGCGGGATCGACAAGAATGACCGGGCATTTCTCGAAGAACTTTCATACCGCTGCTTTCTCTTTTTCTGGGAACAGGCGGACCCGCACACTGGCCTCATTCCCGACCGAGCTCTGGTGGTGGGGCTGCCAGCGCCCGGCCGCGCCCAGAATATTGCTAATGTCGCGGCAACGGGTTTTGGGCTGACCGCGATTTGCCTGGGCGCGAAACATCGCTGGATCACTCCCGACCAGGCGAGGCGGAGGATTCTGCTGACGCTAAACTTCCTGGCGACTCAGGCGCCTGAAGTTCATGGCTTTTACTATCATTGGATGGATAAGACGAATGGCCAGAGGATCATGCACAGTGAAATCTCCTCGATTGACACAGCGCTGCTGCTGGCCGGCGTGTTAACCACGCGGGAGGCGTTCCCTCATGACCGGGAAATCGTGCGCCTATCTACTTTCATTTATGAACGCGCGGATTTCACGTGGATGCTGAACGGCAGCCCCGTCTTGCTTTCTCATGGCTGGGTTCCTGGCGCCGGATTCATAACGCACCGGTGGGATTCGTATTGCGAGTTGATGATCCTTTATTTGCTGGCCATCGGGTCGCCTACTCATTCGATTCCCGCGACCTCATGGTACGCCTGGCGGCGCCCCTTGGTTCATTTCCAAGGCTACACTTTCGTCGGAGACCTGCCGCTCTTCACGCAGCAATATACGCAGGCCTGGATAGACTTGCGCGGATTGCGCGACGCGCCGCCCTCCAACATCGACTTTTTTCAAAACTCCGTTTCGGCGACGCTGGCCAATCGCGCCTTCTGCCTCCATTTTGCCAAGGCGTTTCCCAAGAGCTACTCGGACAAGATCTGGGGAGTGACGGCCTCCGATAGTCCGCGCGGCTATGTCGTCTGGGGTGAGCCCTCTGATTTTGCCGTGATCGATGGCACCGTCGTGCCGTGCGCCCCAGGTGGATCGCTAGTCTTCGCGCCCGCCGTCTGCCTGCAGGCGCTTGAAGCCATGCGCGATAAATTTGGAAGCAAGGTTTACAGCCGCTACGGCTTCACGGACGCCTTTAACCCCAGTGAGGGATGGTACGACCAAGACGTGATTGGCATTGACACGGGCATCACTCTGCTTAGCGCGGAAGATCTCCTCGACGGAGGCGTATGGAAGTGGTTTATGCACAATAACAATATCCAGCGAGCAATGTTTCTGGCTAAGCTCCGGCCCGAAGGCGTTTTTAGCGGAGTTTTCAAACGCTATTATCAGTTTTATGAGCAGCACACTCTTTTTTAAGATTGGGAGGCGCTCGCGCTACGGCTATAATGACCTTATCCACACCCGATGCTTCACAAGTTCGTGTTACTCATGAATCTTGGGAACATGGTGAAAGGGCGCGGCTTATCCGTGACGCAACAAACTTTTTGTCATTTGTACGCTTCACGTGAGATCTGGCTTTCAGCCCGACTGAAGTTGCGACTTTTCGCAAATGTCGGCAGTTTAGCGAAACCCCGGACTACAAATTCCCGGTAAGTGTTCATAGGTTTCAATACGCAGCCAGGAAGGAATAAATCCAGTGCTCGATCGCAGACATTTTCTTGCTTCAATGGGAGCGGCCGTGGCCGGCTCCTTAGGCGCTTCGGCGGCCAAGGGATTTGGAGGCCAGACAAGCGGGCAGGCCGAGCAGCCCTCCCCCAATCCGCAAGCTCCGGGACCGGGACAGGCGTTGACATTCACCATCGATGCGCGGCGGCCCGTCGGCGCGTTCCCGCACTATTGGGAACCCATCGTTGGATCAGGCCGCGCCAATTTAGCCTTGCGCACGGATTATCACGATGACCTTGGCGAAGTTCACCAGCTCGCCGGCATGCAATCCGTGCGCTTTCACGGAATCTTTGACGACGACAACGGGGTGTGCCGCTTGAACCCGCGCGGCGACGTGGTCTACAACTTCCAATACGTCGACCAGATCTACGACAGCTTGCTCGACGCGGGCGTGCGGCCGTTTGTTGAATTAAGCTTTATGCCTCAGGCGCTTGCGAGCGGCGGCAAAACGGTCTTCTCTTATAAAGCGAACGTCACGCCACCGAAAGATATGGACGCCTGGGTGCAATTGGTCACAGCGTTCGCCCGGCACCTTTTCGACCGTTACGGGGGCGCCGAGTTGAGCCGGTGGATGTTCGAGGTTTGGAATGAACCGAACCTTGATTTCTGGGCGGGAACGCAAGATCAGTACTTCGACCTTTACCGGCGCACGGCGAACGCATTGAAAGCTGTTGACACGCGGTTGCGCGTCGGCGGCCCGGCAACTGCCCAGGTGGCCTGGGCTTCGGAATTCATCACCTACTGCTCGCAGCAAAACGTTCCAGTGGACTTCTTCAGCACGCACATTTATGCAAACGACCCGCAAGCCAAGATTTTTGGACGCGAAACGGACTATGCAGTCGAGGACGTCATTCCACTGGCGCTGCGCAGACTGCGCAATCAAATCGCCTCCTCGCCCATGCCGCGCTTGCCCATTTATATTTCGGAATGGAATTCCACCTACATGAATGAATCGGCCATTACCGATACGGCATACAACGCTGCTTTTATCGTTAACACCCTTAACGGATGCAGGGGACTGGTGGACGCGATGTCGTATTGGTGCTTCAGCGACGTGTTCGAGGAGCAGGGCGTTGCGACGAATATCTTTTATGGAGGCTACGGCCTGATTGCCATGCGTCGTATTCCCAAGCCGTCTTTCCACGCCTTCACGCTGCTGCACCGGCTCGGCCACGAGCGGCTGGCCGTTGGTCAAGGGCCCGCAATGGCGACCCGGCGCCCCGACGGCTCAGTAGCCATCATAGTCTGGAACCTCAGCTCTCGGGACAAAACAGGAAACCCGCTGCCGGGATCGCCGTTGTCCTTGCGCATCGTAATCCGCGGGCTTGGAAAGCAAAACAAACTGGCGGTTACGCACGTCGATGACGCGCACGGTTCCGCAATGGATGCGTATCAGAAAATGGGCAGCCCGCAATATCCCACCTCGGAGCAGATTGATGCTTTGCGCAAAGCCGCTCAATTACCCGAGCCGGATCACAGCCTGGTTGCGGGCCGAGGGTACACGGAAGTCCCCATCGATCTTCCTCCAAATGGCATCGCTTTGCTGGAATTCCGAAGCTGAGCGGCAAAAACTGCGGCGTGCCCAGAACATCATCATCTTACCCGTGACTTATCCAATAGAGTTTCTGCCTTTCATCCTCGGGGTGGCAACGGCTTAATCATCATCCCGAGCGTAAGGCGAGGGCTGCATCGTTCGCTCGATCAGGAGCCGATGCGTCTTTTGGCCAATCTCATTCGTATACCCTTTACAATGGGCGCAACGACTTGCTGGTTTTCGACTCTTATGGCCGACGATGCGAAGATCCTGGCGCGCGGTTTGCGGCGCCGTGACCCCGAGATGCTCGACCGGCTGATTGAGCAGTATCAATACCGACTATTCCGCTATTTGCTTTATCTCACCGCGAGCCGCGAAATTGCAGAGGACCTTTTCCAGGAAACCTGGATGCGGGTGCTCGACCGCGGCCACCAGTACGACGGGAAGTCGAGTTTTGAGATCTGGCTTTTCGCCATAGCGCGGCATCTGGTTGTTGATTGGCAGCGGCAGAAGAAACCTCAAAGCCTTGACGGGCTCATCGACCCTGAAGGCGCCAAGAAACCCTTGGATATCGAAGACGTGGATCGTCCTTCAGCTTTAGAAGTCATAACCAACCACGAAGAACAAGGCCATATTCAGAAATGCCTCACCCGCCTTCCGACGGTTTACCGTGAAGTCTTGTTGTTGCGATTTCAGGAAGAACTGGCGCTTGGGGAAATCGCCGCGATTGTGGCAGCGCCGCTTTCGACTGTGAAGTCGCGGCTCTATCGGGGGCTCGAAGCGCTACGCGAATTGCTTGAGGGAGGAAACGCATGAGCGAAGACGTGCTGCATACTCATGCCAGGCAGCTTATCGCGCGAGAACGAGTTGAAGGCTTATCCACAGAGGACCGCGAGTGGCTAAGCCGGCATCTCGAAGCTTGCGCCGAATGCGCGGGGTATAGGGCATCGGCTGATCGTGCCTTGCGCTCGTTCCGCAGGGTTTCAGTCCAGCTCAATCCGTCACTTGCCAGCCGGACCCAGTTGCTCGTCCGCTTGCGCACTCTGGAAATGAGCGAGCAGAAACCGCGCCGTTGGGCGCTTTGGGTTTCGTGCGCACTTTCTTGGATCCTGGGCGCGGCCAGCGCGCCCCTCGTGTGGCGCGGATTTGAATGGATAGGCCATCGCGCCGACCTTCCCAATCTGGTCTGGGAGATGGGATTCGTGCTTTGGTGGGCTGTTCCGGCGCTCGCGGCGGCCGGTGTCATGCTTGCTTTGAGTCCAAGCCGGGTCGCGTCTGAGAGACCACATTATTAAAAACACTACATCTGAAATGAGGTCAGAACATGTCAGAATATCAACAGCCCGTCAACGAACCCTTCAATGAGAAACTGCGGCTCATCCGTTTCCGCATGAAGAAGGAGCATCTCCGTTTCTCTGACGAGATCCACCTGATTCCTCGCTGGCTGATTACCCTGGTCATAGTCCTTTTCATTGCTGCTCAGGTTACAGCGATGATCATCAACCTGAGTGGAATTAAGGGTGGGTTATGGCCAGTAGGATATAGCGAAACTGTCGCTTCCCTCGCCTTAGCCGGCATCGTGACAGCCGCTGCTATTCCGCTGGCATGCCTCCTATTCCTGATCGGGTATGTGAACCGCGACGCAAAACGCCGAGGAATGAATTCGACGCTTTGGACGCTGTTGGTCATTATTCTGCTGCCGGCGTACATCGCAACCGGGTTCATTATTTATTTCCTGATGCGTGAGCCTTTACCTTACAATTGCCCCCAGTGTGGCATGACGGTCAGCGCGCGTTTTAATTACTGCCCCCACTGCAAGTACAATCTCCGTCCGGCGTGCCCGCAGTGCAAGCGCGAAGTGAGCGAGACGGACCGTTATTGCCCACATTGCGCCTATGCGCTGGCTGCCGCGACGGGCGGCGAACGTGTGCTGAGTAATACAGCACAACCGAACACCGGACAGTAGGAATTTCTGACGCCAAATTCATGCGCTTTGCTAAATAAGAGATGTCGTGCTAATCTATTGATGGTAAAGGTAAATCAAAATCGCAAGCGAGGAATCGGGCGGATGCCGCTAACCGCAGAAAAGAAGACCAAGCTCATCGAGGGCTTTCGAGTTCATCCCAAAGACACAGGTTCGCCGGAAGTGCAAATTGCGCTTCTGACTGAACGGATTTCCTATCTGAACGATCACTTCCGCGTTAACCGCCTGGATCATGCATCGCGGCGCGGGCTTATTGTGATGGTTGGAAAAAGGAAGCGCCTTCTCGAATACTTAAGGCGGCGCAATGCGGGGAGCTATAAGCAAGTCATCGAACGGCTGGGCATCCGTAAGTAGCCGGGTTGAAATCAAACAGAGTTTCTAAAGCTGGCAACATCCCATCTCCCGCGCGGTTCTTACCGCGCAGAGGGGTTTCGTCTGCAGGTCTATCGTCCCACCTTAGCAGCGCCTTTTCTTCACACGGATGCCTGCCTCAGTTGGAACAACTGAATCATGAATAACGAGACGCTTTCCCAGCCAGAGCGATCATACATGCTTCAATTCAAGACATGCGAAGCGGCTATGCCGCAGGCTGGACATGGGCGTGTTTTTATGCCGCCCCAAATTTAAAGGAGAATTATGCAACAACAGATTAGCATTCCATTAGGTTCGAACACGCTCAGCATCGAGTGTGGAAAGCTCGCAAAACAGGCCCAGGGTTCCGCCCTGGTGCGATACGGAGACACGGTTGTCTTGGCGACGGCCTGCACCGCCGACCCCCGCGAAGGAATCGACTTCTTTCCTCTGACGGTCGATTACCGCGAATACAACTACGCTGCGGGCAAAATTCCCGGCGGTTTTTTCAAGCGCGAAGGCCGCCCCACAGAGAGAGAGATTCTCACCAGCCGTCTGATTGACCGGCCTGTGCGTCCTTTGTTTCCCGAAGGCTTCAAGAACGAAACCCAAGTGATTTCAATGGTGCTCTCGGCGGATTCAGAGCATAGCCCGGATGTGATCGGCGTTGTGGCCGGGGCCGCGGCGCTCTACCTTTCAAACATTCCTTTCCTGACGCCTATCAGCGCCGTGCGCGTGGGCTTGCTCGACGGTCAGTTTATTACTAACCCGACCTACGAGCAGATGAAAACCAGCCTGCTGAATCTGACCGTAGCGGCGTCGGAAGATGCCATCGTCATGGTCGAAGCGGGCGCCAAAGAAGTTTCAGAAGCCGTTATCCTTGACGCTATTCAGCACGCTCATGCGGAGATTCGCAAAATCGTCCGGGCGCTGAAAGAGCTGTTTGCCAAGCTTGGCATTCAGAAGCAGGAATTCAAAGCGCCTGAGCGCAACGAGGCCATTCATAAGGATGCAGCCAAGCGCATGACGGAGCCGCTCAGCGAGGCGATGGACACGTCAAAGCGGTCCAAGCTAGAGAGCGAACGCTTGATTGAGGAACTGCAAAAGCAGTTTCTTGATAAATATCCGGCGGAAGACGCGGAAAAGCGGAAAGAGGCCAAGCACGCCTTTGATTCGCTTTACGAGCGCCTCTTCCGCGAGAGCATTCTGTCAAAGCGCCGGCGGCCCGACCACCGGGCGTTCGATGAGGTCCGCACCATCACGTGCGAAACAGGGCTTTTGCCGCGCACGCACGGCTCGGCGCTCTTCACGCGCGGCGAGACGCAGGCGTTGGTGACGGCGACTCTTGGCACCGGACAGGACCAGCAGCGCCTCGACGTGCTCGAGGGCGAATCCTACAAGAGGTTCATGCTGCATTACAATTTCCCTCCCTTCAGCGTGGGCGAAGTTGGCTTCCTGCGGGGTCCCGGACGCCGCGAGATCGGCCACGGCAATCTGGCCGAGCGCGCGCTACTGGGCGTGGTCCCCGGCGAAGACGCGTTCCCCTACACCATCCGCGTGGTTTCAGACATTCTGGAATCGAATGGCTCGTCCTCAATGGCCACCGTCTGCGGCGGATGCCTCGCGCTCATGGACGCGGGCGTCCCGGTTTCGGCGCCGGTCGCCGGAATTGCCATGGGACTGGTCAAAGAGGGCGACAAATACGCCATCCTCACCGATATTGCAGGCGCTGAAGACCACTACGGCGATATGGATTTCAAGGTGGCCGGCACCAAGGACGGCATTACAGCCCTCCAGATGGATATTAAGATCACCGGCGTCACTCCAGCCATTATGGCCGAAGCGATGGAGCAGGCGAAAGCCGGCCGTCTGCACGTGCTCGGCAAAATGCTAGGCGAGCTCGCCGAACCGCGCAAGAACATCTCCGAATACGCGCCGCACATTTACACGCTGCGCATCAATCCGTCGAAGATTGGCGAGTTGATTGGCCCCGGCGGGAAGATGATCCGCAGCATCACGGAAGAGACGGGCGTGAAGATCGACGTCGAAGACGACGGCCGCGTCAACGTTGCGGCGGTGGACCAGGCTTCCGCTGATAAGGCAATCAAGCGGATTAACGATCTCATGGCCGAAGCCGAGCTCGGCAAGACATACCTGGGCAAAGTCGTCCGATTGGCGGATTTTGGCGCCTTTGTCGAGATTTTCCCCGGCACCGACGGCCTGCTGCACATCAGTGAGGTTGCCGACCATCGCATCCAGGATATCCGCAAGGAACTCAAAGAAGGCGATCAGCTTCTGGTTAAAGTTATCTCGATCGAAGGCAATAAAATCCGGCTCAGCCGCAAGGCCGTGCTCCG
>DASZAE010000287.1:0-3628 GCA_035945515.1 Terriglobia bacterium | reverse complement strand
TACGCTCTGCCAGCCGTTGGGCATGAACGGCTTCCAATTTACCACCTTCACATGCGGCGCGGCGGCGGCCACGAAAACCAGAATGGCGATGATCTTCACCGCCACCATCAGGTTGTTGGCGCCCGCGCTCTCGCGGATGCCAATCACCAGAACCACGGTAAGGATCATGACAATCAGAAAACCGGGCAAGTCGAAATACGAGCCGGTCCAGTGGCCACCGGCGAGGATCGGCTCCATCAATTTGCGCGGCAGGTTGATGCCGAAGCTTTGCAGGAGGCTGTCGATATAGGCGGAATATCCTACCGCCACGGCCATGTTGCTGACCGCGTATTCAAGGATCAAGTCCCAGCCGATGATCCAGGCAATGATCTCGCCGAGCGTGGCGTAAGTGTAGGTGTAGGCGCTGCCTGCGATGGGGATCATCGAGGCAAGTTCGGCGTAGCAAAGCCCTGCCAGCGCGCATACCAGCGCCACCAGCAGGAATGAAACGGCAATCGCGGGGCCTGCGCCGGGGCGGCCCGCTGTGCCCATGGCGTGCTCGCCGTGCAGCAGCGCTGCCAGAAGCGGAGCTTTCAGAATGGAGTGAAATGAGAGGGATTCGCCCGCCGCCGCCGTGCCGGTGAGCACGAAAATGCCCGCGCCAACGATGGCGCCAATGCCCAGAGCGGTGAGCGACCACGGCCCCAAAGTCTTGCGCAGGCGAAAGCGCGGGTCTTCGGAATCCGCCACCAGTTTGTCGATGTTCTTGGTGCGGAAATATGGGTTGGGCAAGCTAGGTTCCAAAAGCTTTGTTGCGGCGGCCTCTGGCCGCCGGTTTTCAATGATAAAAACCGACGGCCAGAGGCCGCCGCTACAGAAGACATCAACTTCCGAAAGCGATGTCTTTTTCGCCTACTTTCTTCCTGAACTGGTGGCGCTGCGCTTCTTCACCTTGGGCTTGTGCGAGCCGCGCGGCTCGGTCTGCTTCGCTTTGGCTGGGCGCTTGGCCCGCGCCGCGCGTTTCAGCTTCTTACGTTCTGCTCTGTCTTTGGTAGTTTTAGTGTTCATAGGATCGACTTAGCGTCCGATTCTGTAGCGGCGGCGTCTGGCCGCCGGCTTTTGCTATTAAGAAACCGGCGGCCAGAGGCCGCCGCTACAACAATTCCTTTCATTCAGATTTTTGTTGCCAACAATCTATTGGCTCAATCTATCTCACGCAAGTGTCAGCGACGCGTACTTATCAATCATCTTCTTCCTGCCATAGCCGGGGAAGCTGATGGTCAGCTTGGTGTCGTCCCCGCTCGTTTCGGAAGCCACGATGGTGCCCAGGCCGAACTTCGGATGGCGCACGCGCGCGCCGAGCCGCCAATGGAGGTTCTGAGATGATCCGTTTCCGCTGTCTCGCTTATCCCAAGGCAGACTGTGTTTTTTGCCCAGGAATTCGTGAACGCTCTCCACTGAATTGAACGCGTTGCCCCAGGAAGTCTTTGGCTTCGCTGTTTGCCGCGGCGAGGATATCGGCTCAATCAGCTCAGAAGGGACCTCATTCAAAAAGCGCGAGGGCCGCGTGCCGCGCAAATACTCTTCGCCATAGGCCCGCCGGTGCGAAGCCCACGTGAGCGTCAGTTGATAGCGGGCGCGCGTCATACCCACATAGCACAGACGGCGTTCTTCTTCCACCGCGCCGTCTTCCATCACCGAGAGTTTATGCGGAAACAGCCCTTCTTCCATGCCTGCGAGGTACACCACTGAGAACTCCAAACCCTTTGCTGTGTGCAACGTCATCAGCGTGACGCGCGAGTTCTCATCATACTCATCAGCGCCGGCAACAAGCGCCGCGTGGTCGAGAAACTCCGAAATCGTCTCTCCGCGCCCCTCCGCTTCCGCCGCCGCGTTGACCAGCTCCTGAAGGTTTTCGATGCGCCCCTGGGATTCGGGAAGATTTTCAGCCTCCAGCATCTTCAGATAGCCAGTGCGGTCGATCACAGCCTTGAAAAACTCGCTGAGCTTAAGCGCCGGGTGATCCTTCATCAAGCCGCTCATGAGGGCATGGAAAGCTGCAAGTCCCTTTTGCGCCCGCGCCGGAAGCGTGCCTTCCCGCAGGCCGATCTCGAGCGTTTCCCACAAACTGCCGCCGTGCTCATGAGCAGCCTCTTGCAGGGCTGAAAGAGCCGATGCCCCCAGGCCGCGCGCTGGCACGTTGATAATGCGGAGAAGCGCCGCCGAGTCCTGCGGATTAACGGCGAGACGCGCGTAAGCCAGCGCATCCTTGATTTCAGCTCGCTCATAGAAGCGGAACCCGCCAACCATCTGATAGGCGATCCCGCTACGGCGCATGGCCTCTTCAAGCGGCCTGGATTGCGCGTTGGTTCGATAGAGCACGCCCACCGTGGCTTCGGGGCCGGCGGCCAGCGCGCGGCGGACGTCTTCCACGATGAAACTCGCCTCTTCGTCCGCGTCATAGGCGGCGTAGAGGCCTACTCGGTCGCCGCTTTTGCGCTCAGACCACAGCTTTTTTCCGATGCGCGCTTGGTTGTGGCTGACCACTGCCGAGGCCGCGTCGAGGATGAGTTGCGTCGAGCGGTAATTCTGCTCCAGGCGAATGATCCGGGCGCGAGGATAGTCTTTTTCAAAGCTCAGAATGTTCTCGATGTCCGCCCCGCGCCAGCGGTAAATAGACTGGTCCTCGTCGCCCACGACACAGAGATTCTGGTGACGCTGGGTCAGTTGGCGGATCAGCCGGTATTGAATGCGATTGGTGTCCTGGTATTCATCCACCATCAAATAGCGAAACCACTCGTTGTAGCTCGATCGAACTTCCTCAGATTGGTCGAAGAGATCGGCAGTTTTAAGTAGCAAATCGTCAAAATCGAGCGCATTAGACTCGCGCAGTTTCTTGTCATACCGCTCGAAGACGGAGGCCAGCTTTTCGGTCAGCGCGTCAGTGGCGTCGCGGTAAAGGTCGGCGGGCGAAATGCCGCGGTTTTTGGCGTGGCTGATGCGCGATTGCGTCGCGCGCGCGGGCAAGATTTCCTCGCTTAAGCCAAGCTCGCGCGTAGCCTGCTTGATCAGGCGCTCCTGGTCGTCCGTGTCGTAGATGGAGAAATCGCGCTGGTATCCCAGTTGGTCAATGTCGCGCCGCAGCACGCGCACGCAAAACGAATGGAAGGTAGAAATCACCGGGCTGCCGCTGGTGGTGGAACCATCAAGCAGTTTCGCCACGCGCTCTTTCATCTGCGCGGCGGCTTTGTTGGTGAAGGTAACGGCCAGAATGCGTTCAGGCTGGATGTTCAGGTCGAGGATCAAATGGGCGATGCGGTAGGTAATGACCCGGGTTTTGCCGCTGCCCGCGCCGGCCAAGATCAACAAAGGCCCTTCCGTGGCCTCCACGGCTTCGCGTTGCGCGCTATTCAGATGGTTGAGGAATGATGACATGGCCCGGCAGCCATTCTACACGATTGGCGCAGGCTGCTACAAATTTTGGGTGGTAGGAATTGCCGGAGAAGGCGGCTATTCGAGGCTATGAATTTTCACCGCGATGTTGATGGCAAACTGCTCGGGATCAGGGTTGAATCGCTTCCGCTCGCGTTCCGGGAAGGACGCGATGATGTCCTTAAACCGCTTCGGCTTGGCGGAATAGACCGCGCCA
>DASZAE010000286.1:0-3990 GCA_035945515.1 Terriglobia bacterium | reverse complement strand
TCTGGCCGCCGGCTTTTAGATATTAAAGACCGGCGGCCAGAGGCCGCCGCTACAACAGCAAACTGCGGCTTCGGAAACCCAATCATCCCTGTGATCACAAACCCTGACAAACTGCTGCGCCCCACTTGGGCTGAAATCTCGTTGCCCGCGTTGCGGCGTAATTTCACGCGCGTGCGCGAGCTCGCGGGCCGCCGCAAAGTGATGGCCGTGGTCAAGGCGGACGCTTACGGTCACGGCGCCGTCGAAGTAGCGAGTTTGCTTGAACAGTGCGGGGTGGATTGGTTCGGTGTAGCGACGGTCGAAGAGGCGATTGAGCTGCGCGCGGCGGGCGTTCGCAAGCCCATCCTGTTGCTGGGCGGAATCTACCTGAGCGAGCCGGCCGCCTTGATCGAGCACGATCTTATTCCGACCGTCTCTTCCACCGCGCGGCTCGACACCTACGCCGATTGCGCCCGGCGTCTTGGCAAGCCCATCGAGTTCCACTTAAAAATCGATACCGGCATGGGCCGGCTCGGTATTCCCGCGAACCTGCTTGATCCGTTCGTTGATCATTGGCGCGAACTCGATCGCGGCTGCGGCGGCGCGCTGCGTCTGACCGGCTTCTTCACCCATCTGGCTTCCGCCGAAGACCTGGTGGCTACGCAAACCCAGGAACAGTTAACGGTCTTCCGCGCTTTGCTCGAACGGCTGCGCGCGCGTGGCGCGAACCCCGCATGGGTTCATGTCTCGAACAGCGCCGCGCTGCTTGCGCGCACGGATATTGAAGAGAACCTGATTCGCGTGGGCGCGCTGCTCTATGGCTATTGCCTGCCCATTGTGTTGCCGCCGCACGCTCCGCTGCGGCCGCTGCCCGTGTTTGAGCCGGCGCTGTCTTTCAAGTCGCGCGTGGTGTTCCTCAAGGACCATCCGGCAGGGACGCCGCTCGGCTATAGCGCGTCGTTCTTCACCCGCCGTCCGTCGCGCATCGCCACGCTTCCGGTAGGCTATGCGGATGGACTCAATCGCGCCCTCTCGAATCGCGGCGACGTGATCGTGCGCAACAGCTATGCGCGCATCGTGGGCAATATCAGCATGGACTTGACTCTGGTGGACGTGACGGATATTCCGGGCGTTTCGGTGGGGGATGAAGTGACGCTGCTCGGCAAATCGGACGGCTGCTCCGTGACCGCGAACGAAGTGGCGCGCCTGCTCGGAACCATTCCTTACGAAGTGCTGTGCTCCGTCGGCAAGCGCGTGCCCAGAATCTACGTGGAGAAAGATTAGCGGCTTGCAGGGATTACAGCCGGTTCGGCGGGGAAAAGCTCAGGAAACAGCCGCCGGTAAATGGCCACGCCGAGCGCGGCGTGCATCCCCATCTCTTCGAGCGCCCGGATTTCCTCGTCCGTCGTGATCCCGCCCGCCGCAGTGATGGGCAGCGCGGTGGTCTCGCGCAGCTTGCGGAACCAATCGAGGCGCGTCCCCTGATGCTTTCCTTCCACGTCGATACACGTGCAGAGGAATTCAGAGCAGTAACCCTCAAGCTGCGGCAACGCCTCGCCCGAAGTCATCGGCAGCACCGTTTTCCAGCCGTGGATCGCCACATGGTCGTTCAGGCAATCGACCGAAATCATCAACTTTTCCCAGGGAATGGCGGCGGCCAAGGCTTGCAGGAACTCGTGGTTGATCCCGGTTGCGGTAAATGCCGAGCTTCCCACAATCACCTTCACCGCGCCCTGCCGCTCTACTTCCTGCGCTCGTTCGACGCTGCGCACGCCGCCGCCCACGCGGCAGGGTTTGCGCGCCGCAAGCCGGCCGATGATGTCCGACTGCGCCTCGCGGCCCATCGCGGCGTCGAGATCGATCACCTGAACCTGCGGATACACGGCAAAACGGTCGAGCACGGCCAAGGCGTCCGGCAGTTCCAGGACCTTGGAATTCTCCTGGCCCTGGACCAGTTGCACCACTTTGCGGCCCATGAGATCAATGCAAGGAATAAGCATAAGGAATCAAAATGACAAAGGTCGCGTCACTACAAAAATCGGGCGTCAAAGGGATTAGGTAGAAGATCTGCCAAGCGATGCCGGACGAGTTCTTTTTTCAAATTGCCCAGGATCACCTCGATATCTCCGCCGAATTCCCAGAGAACTTGCCGGCACGCTCCGCACGGCGGCGTGGGTTGACCGGTCGCGGTGACTACCGCGATGCGCGTAATGCGCCTGTGCCCTTCGGAAAGCGCCTTGAAGAGAGCGACGCGCTCAGCACATAAGCTCAAACTATATGTCGCGTTTTCAATGTTGCACCCGGCGACAATTTGCCCGCTCGGGGTCTCGACCGCGGCGCCGACCATGAAACCCGAATAGGGCGCTACCGCGGACCGTCGCGCCTTGCGAGCCGCGCGAAGCAGCGCGCCGCTTTCACGTTTCTTGGAGTGAACATCTTTCGCAATCATCGATTTTCAGAGGGCAGCATGCGCCGTTCAGTCCCGCAGCAATTCATAGATCCCTGCCGCCAGAAGCTCACAGACCCTTGCTGCTTGTTCAGTATCCCAGGCCAACTCCTTGAGAGTGCGTGATCCGGCAAGGGATAAAGTGCCGAGCGGCGCACAAGCCGCATCGTCAAAATCTCGTATCGGAGACGCCAGCACGCAACGCATTTTATCCCAAATGGGAACGTCGCTGAGATTGCCTCGCTCCTCATCTTTCAAGTCACGTTTTTTAGTGCCATGGCTGTCAAATGCGTCGACAATGACGAAGCGCTTATCCTCTAAGGGTATCTTGTGATCAACCTCGGCGCGCCAATCCCCGCCGTAACAGAAAGGAACGAGCCAGTTCCCCTCCCGGTCAACCGTATGACAATAGGCGTGGACTTCCGCTTTATGTTTCCCGAGGGAGAGCATCTTTTCGGCCGCGTTCAGGAATTTCTTCGTCGCGGCTTTCTTGGCGCTTACAGGGAGATCATTAGACAGGAACAGCCTGCCAAGATAAAGACCCACCGTAGCCAGCGCAAAAATAAAGCCCACCCAACTGAAGTGCCATTTCGGAACAAAGAAGAAATTGGCGGCGAAGGCTGCGCACAAAACAGAACCAACCGCCATGCTCTCCTGCAGGACCCTTGAGTGGCGCCGCACGAACCGGGCTAATGCGCTCATTTGTCCCCTCCGCAAGACAACCGCATCTTGAACTCGTGGTTGTGTATAAATAGCCTGCTTACGAAAGATTTTTCAGCACCGCAAGCACCTCATCCGGCTCAGGCATCGTGCCAATTTCATAAATCTTGGTCCACGCAATCTTGCCGTTCTTGTCCACAATGAAGATGGCGCGGTCATTGACAAACGGAATGCTATGCTTGGTGGGCGGAAAGACGCCGTAGGTTTTGGCAATCTCCGCGTAAGGCCAGCGGTCGGAAGCAATGGGATAGCTCACGCCGCCTACCTCCTTCTGGAACGCCTTGTGCGTAAAAACCGAGTCGGTGGAAATCGCCACCACCTGCGCGCCCGCCGCGCTGAATTTGGCCACCTCATTTTCAAACGCTGCAATCTCGCTCTGACACACAGGCGTGAAGTCGAGCGGATAAAACAGGATCACCACTTTCTTGCCTTTGTGCGCGGAAAGCTGGAATTCCCCCTGATTTTCACCCGTTGTCGAGCCCAACTTGAAGTCGGGCGCCACATCGCCTATATTCAACGCCATTCGCCTACCTCCAAAAAGCCAAATTGACTGATTTATTCATTGAGCCGCCAAATGATCGGCCCATTTAATCATTGAGCCATTGACTCATTGAAAATGCAACACCGTGGGCGGGGACGGGGGAGAGCCGGGGTACGGAATGCCCTTGCGAGCGGCAAGCTCTCCTCTTGTCCCTCGACTTTTAGCTCTGGCCTTTATTGGTTTTGTTTTTCGACAAGCTGCCGGGCGCGCTCGGCGGCGCGGACCACGGCTTTAATCAGCGTCACCCGCAATCCACCTTCTTCAAGCTCAAGCAGTCCATCAATGGTGCAGCCGGCAGGCGTGG
>DASZAE010000285.1:0-5461 GCA_035945515.1 Terriglobia bacterium | reverse complement strand
CTTCGCAAAATACACCGCATTCACCAGATAACCCACCCCGAGCAGCAACAACAGAATATTCGCCACGAGAAGCAGGCGCTTTTTGAACTGCTTGTGCAGGCTTGCTCCCCAGGAAAGCAGCCATACGGAAAAGATGGCGGCGCCATAATAGCCGAAAAGTCCGCCCACAAAGAAAGGCGCCACGCGGAGATAGCCAATCTGCTTGCCTTCGGCCAGAATGGGGCCAGCGAGTGTGAGCCAGTAGATCCACGTGCCCGGCGAAGACACCTCGGCAAGCGACGCCCCGATGACGCTCGCATAGGTGAGGCTTTGTGAATCCGCCAGCTCCTCTTGCGTTTTCCCGCGCATTTTATAGAGAGAAAAGCCGCCCAGCCAAAGCAAAATGACGCCGCCTGCGTATGCTACGTAGTGGGCGATGTTGTGAGGCACGTAGCGGAAGAAGAAGAGCGTGACGATCAGCAGAGCAGCGTCGATGGCGAGCGGCGGGAGAATGAGGACCTCAATGGCGCGCCGCCAGCGGTTAAGCGCCACCTGCGTGAGCGCGATGAGGTGGAGCGGACTCGGGATCAAGCCCCCCACAACGCCCATCCCCGCACCCAGGATCAACAGCTTCATAGGTCTCCAACTTCAAGAATTGCCGCCTGCAACCAGCGCGGAATTATAAGAATACCAGAGCCGGACGCGACTGCTTCCCTGGATCATGGAACCCCGGATTCAGCAGAGCCCACGCTCCGCACTGCGGTCAGAATATGACGGCACATACGGGCGACGGCTCGTTCCGTAGCGGCGGCCACAGCATCCGGCATCAGGCGTATGCCTCCAGCTAAAGGACTTATCCACTTTGTCTTCATCCTATAACATCCATTTAACTTAACTGTAATAATCTGAATGATATAATGCTGGCATGGCGCAACGCATCGTAGTGATTGAAGACGAGAAAGACATCACCGATTTGCTCACCTATACGCTGCGCAAGGAAGGATTCGACGTGCGTAGCGCCCCCCGCGGCAAAGAAGGTCTTGATATCATCCGGCGCGGCCCCGCCGATTTGGTGCTGATTGATATTATGCTTCCCGATCTTGATGGACTCGAGATCTGCAAGCGCGTGCGCTCGGACGAAAACCTGAAGGGTCTGCCTGTAATCTTTCTGACCGCCAAGGGCGAAGAATTCGACCGGATTCTTGGCCTCGAAATCGGCGCGGATGACTATGTGGTGAAGCCGTTCAGCCCGCGCGAACTGGTGGCCCGGATTAAGGCCGTGCTCCGGCGTCAGGAGCGCGAGGATGACGAACCGCAGGTGGTGGAAACCACGGAAATTCGCCTGGATGCGCGCACGCAAGAGGTTATTGTGCGCGGTCATTCGGTTGACCTGAGCACGCTTGAATTCCGGCTGCTCCATTTTCTCGCGTCCCATCCACGCCGCATTTTCGCGCGCGAAAGCTTGCTCAATGAAGTTTGGGGGCGCGATCGTTTTGTCACTCCTCGCACAGTGGACGTCCATATTCGCCGCCTGCGCGAAAAAATCGAGGCTCAGCCCGACCAGCCTCGTTTTCTCCAGACCGTCCGCGGGTCGGGATACCGCTTTGCCGCGGCTCCTTCCGAAGAAGCATAATCACAGGCTTCGGCAGCCTTATCATGCTTTGCCTTTCCGCGCCTCGGTTCCTCCGAATCTCCCGTGCAGACACCCAAAAAGGTATAAACTTGCTTGCGAGCTGACAAACGCCTGTTTTCATCTTGAAGGACAGATTCCGGAATTCCGATTCAGCGGCAATGACATTGAACAGCCCCATCTTTCGCAAGTTTTTCTGGAGCGCCTTTATTCCCGCCTTACTTGTGCTCATCCTCCTGGGCGTTTTTCATGCGGCGAATTACCGGGTATTACTGGGGGCGATTGTCTTCGCTTTCATCGTGGCTCTGCTTGTCGCTTGGGCGTGGTCGCGCGTGCTCATCCGACGAGTTAATCAGACTAAAGCATTCGCGGAAAGCCTTGTCCATTCTCAAGCTCCTGTGGCCATTCCCTTGCCCGGCACGGAAGACGAATTAGCCGGTCTCGCCCGGTCCTTGCGGCGCGCGGCAGGCGAGTGGCAGGGGCTGCTCGGCCAGCTTAAGCTCGAATCAGCGCGGCGCGAAGCCATCCTCAAGAGCATGGTGGAAGGCGTCCTGGCGGTGGATAATGACCTGCGAGTCATCTTCTGCAACGAGTCCTTTGCCAGCCTCGTTGGCGCCCATCTGCCTCTACCCGCGCGCCTGCCCCTGCTTGATCTCGCCCGCGACCCGGGGCTGCGCGGGATGCTGGCTCAGGTGTTGTCCACCCACGAACCCTTGAGGCAGACCCTTCAACTCCCCGCCGCCGATGGGCGCGTGTTTGAAGTTCAAGCCGCTCCGCTTGCAGAGCCTGAACGCGCCGGCGCCATCGCTATTCTGCACGATATTACCGATCTTGAGCGCCTTGAGCGCGTGCGCAAGGATTTTGTGGCCAACGTCTCGCATGAGCTGCGCACGCCGCTCACCGCCATTCGCGGTTACGCCGAAACTTTGCTCGACGGGGGCCTCGAGGACGCGGAGCAGAACCGGAAATTCATTGAAATCATCCTCAATCACTCCATCAGGCTCAATAACATCGCCTCCGATTTACTCGTGCTCTCGGAACTCGAGTCCGGCCGCGCGCAGCCCGAACAAGACCCAGTTTCGGTGCGCGCGGTGGTGGACTCCGCTTTGCGCGCGGTCGAGCTTGAAGCGGATGCCCGCCAGGTCCATCTTGTGCGCGGACGCATCGAAGAAGTCGAAGTGCTGGGCAGCCGTGTCCGTCTCGAACAAGCCATCATCAACTTGCTGAACAACGCGGTGAAATTTAACCGCCCCGGAGGCAATGCCCGCATCGAAGCAATCCCCATCGAGCCTTCCGGCGAGGCCTTGGTTTCCATTACGGTGAGCGACACCGGCATTGGCATCCCGTCCGAAGACCTTTCCCGCATCTTCGAGCGTTTCTACCGTGTGGATAAGGCCCGGTCGAGCGAAGTCGGGGGAACAGGTCTTGGCCTTTCTATCGTCAAACACGTTGCCGAGCGGATGGGCGGCGCCATCAAGGTCGAAAGCCAACTCGGCAAAGGCGCTTCGTTTACGTTGACCATCCCCATCTGCAAAAAGCCTGCCGCGCCATAGCTGATCACCTTTCTATACGTAACGCCATAAGTCGGCGGCGCCTGATTCTGTAGCGGCGGCCTCTGGCCGCCGGTCTTTTAAAATCCGACGGCCCCTTACTGGCTTTGCCCGCCGCTACAGCCAATGACCGTCGCTGACTTATGACGCTCTGTATAACAAGCTGCTCTGGGAAGTTTGGCGATGCCCTCACCCGGATGGCGGCCTGCTGCGGGGCGCCATCTACTTCGCATTAATCTTCACACACCCTTCATCTGCCCTTAACACATTCTCCGCAAAATAGACTCGTCACATCCTTTGCCGGTTCGGCGTGAGCGCCGTAAGGAACAAATTCAGGCCGGCGATTCCACCAAGGGAGTCAATAATGAACAAAAGCTTTCGAGGGCTGCTTGCAGGCGCGGCATTCGTTGCGGGAAGTTTCGCCCTCCCGCGATTCTGCGCCGCTCAAAGCCCCGATACAAATAAATCGCCTTCGGCGTCTCGAGCCGCAACTATACAGAGCGCCATAAGTCGGCGACGATCATTGGCTGTAGCGGCGGCCTCTGGCCGCCGGATTTTAATAGTAAAGACCGGCAGCCAGAGGCTGCCGCTACAGAATCAGGCGCCGCCGACTTATGGCGTCGCGTATAGCACGGCCGCTCCGCAAGATCAAGGGAGCGCCGCGACTCTGCTGAAAAAGCAAATCGAATTACAGCAGAAACAGATTGAGCAACTTCAAAAATCGCTTACCGAGCAGCAGCATGAGCTAGAGCAGCTAACGGCGCGCGAAAAACTCCAGCCCCCTAGTGCCCAGCCTGCGGCTCCAAATGCCGCCGCCACCTCGGTTCAGGCCCAACCCGCTCAATCAATCCAATCCAACAAAACGAACAGCAAGCCTCTCGTTGCAACCACAGGGCAGCCGCCTTTAGTGGCAAGTTCCGTGCCAAGCGCGGACGGTTCAGACGGACTTCAGGCGGAGCCAAATCCCGCCATTCCAAACTCGCCGGTCCCCGCAGAGCCGCTGAAAATTGGCAACGCAACGCTGACCCCGGTAGGCTTTGTGGATGTCACGGCCTTCTTCCGCTCCCGCAATCTTGGCAGCGGCATTGGCGCGTCGTTCGGCAGCCTTCCGTTTTCCAATACCACGGCGGGCCAGTTGTCTGAAACGCGATTGACCATCCAGAACTCGCGCTTCGGCTTGCAGTATGACAGCCAGTTTAACAACAACAAGGTGCGGGGCTACATGGAGACCGACTTCCTCGGCGCGCAGCCTGCCAATGCCTTCGTGACCAGCAATAGCGACAGCCTGCGGATACGCCTCTATTGGGTGGACATCACGCATGGGAAGTTTGAATTTCTGGGAGGCCAGTCCTGGAGTCTGCTGACTCCGGGCCGCAACGGAATTTCGCCCATGCCCTCCGATATCTTCTACACGCAAGATATGGATACGAATTACCAAGTGGGCCTCACTTGGTCGCGGCAATTGCAATTCCGCTTTGTGTATCATGCGTCGCCTGCGGTTACAGCGGCGCTCTCTCTCGAAGACCCCGAGCAGTTTGTCGGCGCCGGCGTAATGCTCCCACCCCTTCTGTCGGCTATGGCCAATGAGGTTGACAACAACGCAAACACGGCGACTCCCAACGTATTCCCGGATGTCATCGGCAAGCTGGCTTTCGATCCGCAAGTGGGCGGCAAGCACATGCACATCGAGTTTGCAGGCCTGCTCTCCACCTTCAAGACCTTTAACCCGCTGACCAACGTCAAGTCGACAGCGGAAGGGGGAGGCGGATCTTTCAACTTCAATCTTGAGCTCTTCAAGAATTTTCACTTGGTTGAAAGCTCATTCTATAGCAGCGGCGGAGGACGCTACATTTACGGACTCGCCCCGGATTTCGTCATCCGCGACGACGGGTCGCCTTCACTCGTGCAAGCCGACTCGGGTATCGGCGGGTTTGAGTACCAGGCAACTCCGAAAACCATGTTCTACGGCTATTACGGCGGCGCTTATATCGGCAGGAATATCGCCTTGGCCTTGACGTCGAAGGGCACGTACTCGCCAGTTGGCTACGGCTATACTGGCTCCTCATCGAGCGATAACCGCGCCATTCAAGAAGGGACTTTTGGAGTTATCCAGACGTTCTGGAAGAATGCGCACTACGGCGCCTTGCAACTCATCACGCAATATTCTTACCTGACCCGCGCGCCCTGGTACGTGGCGCCCGGCTCGCCCAAAAATGCGAACCTGAGTGAAGCCTACGCCGACATCCGTTACGTTCTTCCCTAACCCCAACACTCCACCTGCGGGAGGGCCTCTCACCTCCCG
>DASZAE010000284.1:0-18596 GCA_035945515.1 Terriglobia bacterium | reverse complement strand
TCTGGCCGCCGGTTTTTAACAGTAAAGACCGGCGGCCAGAGGCCGCCGCTACAGCAATACGAAGGTGGCGGCGTAAGTCTGCCGCTATATTTTACTCCCGCATCCTTGCTTTCGGTCCGCCGAGCAGTGCTGCGAGCTTGCGCCGCGCGCGGAAAAGCGACAGGCGGATGCTCCCCGACTTCATGCCGAGCACTCCGGCAATCTCCTTGTGGTTTGACCCCATCGCGTAGGCAAGCCACAGCATCTCGCGTTCGTGCGGCTTCATCCGATTGAGCGCGCGGTCGAGGTCCGACTGCTGCTGCACCCTTTCGGCGGTCCGGTCGTCCACCGGCGATTCGGCGCCGTCGCGGAGTGGTTGGACAACCGACCTTTGATTTTTCTGCTGCCGCCAATGGTCGCGCACCAGATTGGTGGCGATGCGAAACAGGTAGTTGCGAAGATATGCCTCATCGTCTTCGGTAAGCTGGGCGCGCAAGAAACGATAATAGGTTTCCTGCAGTAGATCGTCGGCGAGCGCAGGATCGCCCGCGATGCGCGCCAGATAACCCCACAGTTTGCGGGCGGTGCGCTTATAAAACAACCGGAAGCGATCTTCGTCCATGTGAAAAGCCGTCTCAGCTTCTGCCGCCGCTTCAATTGCTGTCAGAGTCAGTTCGTGCATAAGGGTTCAGCCTGAAATAAAGCTGGGTTAGGGTGGCGGAGCTATAGTTCTGCCAAGGCCGGGCCGACTCAACTCAGATTATTCATGAAGCGGCTGCCTTTGTCGGGAACGGGGTTTCAACCCCGTTCCCCGATTGAGATGCTGCGGCTTCGCCGCAATTCCGGTTTACGAAAGGCTCTTGGGTGCGTCCCCTAAGCCCGGCCTAGCCGTTTTAGGGCCGGTCAGCTTTTCAAAAAGGCCCAAGTGTCTAGAGAGGCCGTAGGAAACACCTGACGCAATGATGAATCCCGCGCCGATCGTAAGGCCCAGCGTGCCGAGCACCAGCAAGGCTTGTCCGCCCGCCGCAGCTTCAAATTGGTCGCGGATGGCCAGCAGCCCGATGCCTGCCAGCGCAAGAATCAGGCCGGCCTGAAATGACCATAGGATACGCCCGAAGGGGGCGCTGAGTCTTGGCGATCTCTCAGGATCGGTAATGATAGGCACGGATTCGAGAAACCGCTTTCCGGCCTCGGTTTGCATATAGGCAAAGATCTCTTCGTTGGTTGTGAATTTCTCCAGCAGCCGGTTGTGAAGGTCGGTTTGGATTTTGGTCATCCGCGACCACCGGCGATTTTCGAGCGCGACCTTAAAAATCCAAAGCAGCGCACTGAGGACAATCATGAAGACGATCATGGGCGCGACATCGCGCCAAAACATGCTCCAGGTGGATGAATCTTCATTTCCACGACCGCGAAAGTTGGCGCTCCGTTCGATAAAATAATCCGGATCGCGCGCGATCTCAGGATGACGCGCAAAGAAACTCGCCAAGACGGGGTCCCTATTCACATACTCCTGGTCGCTCAGCAATGAAGGATCAGACTGAACGGCGCTCCAGAAGCGCGGGTGATTTCGCATCAGCGTCATGAAGTCGCGGCGCGTGGATTCCATTGCTTCCTGATCGATGCCCATATCCGCGCCCAAGCCGGCATTGGCCTGAGTCGCGGCGGGCGGCGCTTCTGCTCTTGCCGCTTTCCGATTTGGCCCCGATTGCGCCTCGGGAGCCTGTGGCGCCTGTTGCGCGCTCAAAATACCCGGAACGCAGAGTCCTATCACGATAAAAATCACTGCCAACCTTCGGCTCATGCGCTTTCTCATGCGTCTAACCTCCTCGGCTCTGTAGCGGCGGCCTCTTGCAGGATTCGACCGCCGGCTTTTAATAGCTATACGCGACGTCATAAGTCGGCGACGCCTGATTCTGTAGCGGCAGCCTCTGGCTGCCGGTTTTTACTATTAAAATCCGGCGGCCAGAGGCCGCCGCTACAGCCAATGATCGTCGCCGACTTATGGCGCTCTGTATAAAGACCGGCAGGCAAAGCCCTCAGGGGGCTGCCCTTATAATTTCTGGTCCCGCTTCGTCAGGGCCTCAATAGCCCTAATAGCATCGTGCATAACAGCCGGGCAGGAAATCCGGCGCTTACAGACACTATTACGCTTTCTTAGGGATTTGGTTAACAAGGCCAGTTAGGGCATGTAAGGGGTCGCCACTCTCCTCCCGAAATGGGGAGAGGGCGCCCGAGGTGCGAGGGCGGGTGAGGGGTATTTTCATTGAGTCTCATGGCGGCCACTGGTGAGGTCCCTTATGTTAAGGCAATCACTTCGTAATCGTTCACGCTCGGTATCTCAAAGCGCAAGCTTTTACCTTCCAACTTAAATGCAAGGTCGCGGCCGGCTCTGAGGGCGCGCACTCTTGCGATCCTCCTGCCTTCGGGGGCGGAGTAATCCACTTGAAGCGGTCCAATTGGATAAAATTCCCGCACAAAGGGGCGGGTCATATTTGGATTCGTATAGTTCAAAATATGCAGCGCGAATCCCGGTTCTGTTTCCCACGCAAAAAGCTCCATCATTCCCTTGCCTTTAACCGAAGCCACGGGCCGGTTTCCGCCGAGGAGCCATTTGACAGAGTTCGAAAGCAGCCGGCTCAAGTCTGGATTGCCCGAGCGCCACGCGGTGCGGGCAACGTCTCCCGGAAAATACGCCACTCGGGAAGTGCCAGTCTGGCGGAACACAGCCGCAGGCTCTTGCGTATTGCGAACGCGCGGGTAAACCATCTCCGGCGGGAACGCGGGAAAGCGAGGCACGACGCTGAGATTAAGCGACGCAGCTTTCAAGTGGCTCACCCCCACGCGGAATTCTGGTCCGGGAAGTATTTTTGTGCCCGTAAAACCTTCAAAAATAGGATGGGGCTGATCGATGTGCATATAGCTGTTGCTCACCGGCCCCACCACGTCGCCCGCCACGCTCACGCCAAAGAGGTCCGAGAGGGCGAAGTCTTCGCGCCGCTCGCCCCATTCGTTATAACGGGAGGTTTCAAACGTTGCGAGGATAGACCCACCCGACGCAGCGTATTGCCGGATCGCTTCGCATTCGGCGTCCCGAAGATAGGCGGCGTTCGGAATGAGCAGGGCGCGGTAGGGTTTGAGCGCCTCGGGAGTAAGGTTCTCCTGATGGATGAAGTCAAATAAAAAGCGCCCCTCCAATAAAGCGTAATAAAGGCCCTCGATATAATCGACGGGGTCGATAACGTCTCCATTGAGGCGCCGTTCGCGGGCCCCGTCAGAGCGGTAGAACGCGATGGTGCTTTGAGGATAGAGCACGGCAATTTTAGCCGCAGACCGCGTGTTGCGAAAGTGCGATTCGTTTTCGGCGAGCCAGTCAAAAAAGGCGCGGCCCGCGGAACGCCATCGGTTATCGAGCGGCGAGCCTCCCAGCCAGTGATACCACGGAACCATGCCGCTGGCCGCCGCCTGCGCCATCCAAAGCGTCTGCTCGGCGGCAGGCTTGCTGGTATGCCGCCAGATCGGCTGGCTGGTGCTGTAGGCGCCAATCACGTTGGTGATGGTGCGCCCATTCATGATGGATTGCGCCACGCGCCCTTGCTCCGCGCAGCCCCAGATTGGAGCGCTGTTGCCTCGGAAGCCTTGGTTGTCTGCATTGAACCACGCCGCGACTTCGCCAAGCCGCTTCACGTCCTTTACCGTGCGAAGTCCGCCCCCAAGATTGCCTACGTATACGGAGTCATGGTTCTTTTCCTTTGCCACATCGTTCCAAAGTTTCCAGATGGTGGCGATGCGATCCATATAAACGTCGTAATACTTTCTGTAGACCGGGCTCTGCGCGTCTGTCGTTTCCGGTGGAACGCCTCCCGTCTGCTCGCGGTAGACCTTCTGGCAGTTCGAGCAGTAGCAAACCTCCAGAGGCCCCGTGCTGGGCCAGCCGTTGGTGAAGAATCCATCCGGCGCGTAACGCTGATTGATTTCCCGGTAAATTGCCGGCATTTGGCTGGTGAAATAGGCGCTGAACATGCAGGTCTTAAAAAGCCAGGGGCATTCCGGCTCCCGGCGGACTGAGCCGTCCTGATTGCGCTCAAACCACTCAGGATGAGCGTCAAGCGCCTCCTGATAGGCATAATTGCAATCCATGCGGGCGACCACGCACAGATTGCGCTTGCGCGCTGCGGCTGCCATGTCGCCGAAAAGATCGCGCGAACCCAGAAATTCGCTGCGATGTTGGTAAGGCGTCTGGGTAGGATAAAAAGCGACTATTCCCCCGCCATTGAGCAGCACCGCGTTCACTTTGAGCGAAGCCCAATAATCCATCCAGGCATCCGGGTCCATAGTGAGCGGATCGGTCTCATTAAAGTTGATCTGGCCGCAGCGCCGCATCGTGGCGTACCATGGTTTGCCCTGATCGGGGGCTTGGCTGAGCAGCTCGCCCGCCGAAGCAACCACCAGAGAAGTCGCTGAAACCGCCATGAACTGCCGCCGCGTGATGGATGACATGAAGTCTTCCCTCCTATTGAAAATTACATATTATAGTGACATTACGCGAGGCAGTGCCTCCGTCCCGGCGGCAGGTGCTGGCGTATTTGAGCCCAGCGACGATGCGGGCAATGTCCTCGTGTAACAGCCGGCAAAGCCTGTCCTGAGCCGATTCGCTCCTCTTCGAATCGCTCTGAGCGAAGCGAAGAGGCTCACGGTAAACTCCGCGAAGGAATGCCGCGCTACGACTTCTGATTGCCACTATAATTTGTAATCCTCAATGGTTCAACAGGCACTTAAGAATGGCATATTATAGTGACAACGCTCGCTATAATATGCCATTCTCATTAAATTTGGCGAGTGTGAAGGAGGTGTGACATGCAACCTGTGGGCGTGATTCGGCAACTTGCCCGGTTTCCAGTAAAGTCAATGCGGGGCGAGGCGCTGCCCGCCACAAAAATAACTCTGCAGGGCGTGCCGGAGGACCGCCGCTATGCGTTCGTGCAGACGGCGTCGCGCAGCTCCTTTCCCTGGTTCACGGCGCGGGAGATGCCGGAGCTTCTCTGCTACCGCACTTCCGTGGAGGCTACGGACTCGCCGGATGCGGCAGTGACGGTCACTACACCAAGCGGGCAGAGCTGGCGGATTGAGAGCGAAGATCTTCGCGGAGAGCTTGAGGCGCGGTCGGGCCGAGAGATCTTTCTGCTGCGAGACCATCGCGGCTCGTATGACGCCGCGCCGGTCTCGCTGATCAGTTGTCAGACAGTTGCCCGTATTGCGGAAGAAAGCGGGACACAGGAAGACCCGTGGCGGTTTCGCCCCAATCTGCTCATCGATCTAACCGAAGGCGATGCCTTCCGTGAGCTGAGCTGGGTGGGCAGGATTCTTCGTGTCGGCGGCGAAGCGCGAATTGCTATTACAGAGACCGACCAACGCTGCATGATGATCACGCTCGACCCTGCCACCGCAAAAGCAAGCCCTGCAGTGATGAAGTGCGTTACACAACAGCACGGGCAGAGCGCCGGTGTTTACGCTACGGTCATCAACCCCGGTGAGGTGCGCCTGGGTGACTCTGTGGCTATTGAAAGCTGATTCTTTTGTGGCGGCGTCCGGCCGCCGGTGTTTACTTTTTGAAATCTGGCAGTCGAAGCAAAGAGCCACTGCTACAAAATCCCTTTTGCGTGCTCTCCGGGTGTACTTTGTGGTAAATTCGGCTGGTGCCCCAATCTCAGGATCAGACACGCTTGCGCGAAATCTGCCGCACCGCGGCGCGGGTTTTTTATGAAAAAGGATACAGCGGCGCTTCCATGCAGGATATCGCCGAGGCAGTAGGCCTGACGAAGGCCGGGCTTTATCATCACATCGGCAGCAAAGACCGGCTGCTGTTTGAGATCATGAATTACGGCATGGATATCCTGAATGAGACGGTGCTCGATAAGGTTGCTTCCATTCAGGACCCCCGCGAGCGGTTGCGCGAGACCATCAAGGGACACATTCATCTGATTGTGCGCGCGCGCGATCTGGAGATCACGGTTATTCTGCACGAGAACCGCTCGCTCGAAGAGCCTTTGCGTAACAAAATCAACCTCCGCAAGCGCGAGTACATCCAATTTCTGGAAAACGTGATCGCGGAAGCGCAGCAGCAAGCGGGCGGCGCGCCGCTACTCACTCCCAAACTGGCCGCCTTCGCGCTGCTGGGCATGATTAATTGGCTTTATCAGTGGTACCGGCGCGAGGGGCCTGTGGTCGAAAGCGACCTCGCGCAAGCCTATGCTGACTTTTTCTTTCGCGGCCTGCTCGGCCTGCAGGCATGAGTGCGTGTCGCGCATTGGATTGAGCCCTCACCCGGCTCGCTCCACTCGCCACCCTCTCCCAGCGGGAAAGGGCTGGAAACACAAGGGATGCTCTTCCCTCTCCCCGATTGCGGGGAGAGGGTGCCCGGCGTAGGAGGGCGGGTGAGAGGCAATATAATTCAAGAGAAACCAGCGGAGAACCCGATTGGCGAAACCCAAAATCACGGTGGCGATTCAGGGCGAGCGCGGCTCGTTCAGCGAAGAGGCTGTAGGTGCGCTCCTGGGCGATGGGGCGGCAGTTCTCCCCAAGGAGACGTTTGCCGCCATGTTTCGCAGCGTGGTGGAGAAAGAATCGCGCTACTGCCTGGCGCCGATCGAGAACACGTTGGCGGGTTCCGTCTATGAGAACTATGACTTATTGCTTGAGCGCGATCTGCACATCGTCGCGGAAGTGAACCTGCGCATCGTGCACAACCTGATCGCGTTCCCCGGCACAACTCTGAAAACGCTGGCGCGGGTTTATTCGCATCCGGTGGCGCTTGCGCAGTGCCGGACTTTTTTTAAGCGTCATCGCAATGTGGAGAAGGTGCCTTTCTACGATACTGCTGGCAGCGTGAAGATGCTGGCGGAGAAAAGGATCCCTCATGCGGCGGCGATTGCCAGCCGCGTGGCCGCCAAGGTTTACGGCGGACGAATTTTACAATCTCACCTCGAAGACCATCGGCAGAACTATACGCGTTTTCTTTTGCTTTCGCGGACTCCGGCCGCCGGGCCCGCGTGCAACAAAGTTTCCATCGCGTTTTCCACCCGCAACGTTTCAGGCGCGCTTTTCAAATGCCTCAGCGTGTTCGCGCTGCGGGATATCGACCTGAGCAAAATCGAATCCCGTCCGGTGCGCGGGCGTCCGTGGGAGTACTTCTTTTATTTGGATTTCGCCGGAAATCTTGAGGACAAGGTCTGCAAGAACGCGCTGAACCACCTCGCGGAAGTTACCGATTTCCTGCGCGTGCTTGGTTGCTACAAGAGCGCCAAGCGAGCCTAGCGCAGAATTTTGAAACCCTGCGTTACACGCTGTAGCGGCGGCCTCTGGCCGCCGGTTTCTACTATCTAAAGACCGGCGGCCGGAGCATGAAAGGCGCCGCTGCTACAATGTTGTTTGCGGAGACTATTGGGTTGAAGCATTGCCAAGCTAAAATGGGTTTTTCCCGCCGCGATTTTTTGTCGCGCATGGCGGGATTTGCCGGGGGCGCCGCGCTCGGATCGAGAGTTAGTCCAAAGCTCTTCGCGGCTACTCCATCCATTACGATTCCAGTTCGTTATACAGATGTCGCCCGGCAGAGCGGCATTGACTTCCTTCAAGACTCCACCACTTCGCCGCAAAAGTATTATCTCGAGACCATGGGCACTGGCCTTGGCTGGATCGACTATAACCAGGACGGCCTTTACGACTTGTTCCTGGTGCAGTCGTCGAAGACCCCGGCTTATACGCCTCCGCATCCGCTCCGCTGCGCGCTCTACCGCAACAACGGCGATGGCACATTCACTGATGTCACCGAACAGGCGGGCGTTGCCGGAAGCGGCCACTACGGCCAGGGCTGCGCCGTGGGCGATTACGACAACGATGGCTTTCACGATCTCTACGTCACCGGCTATGACCGCGCGATTCTTTACCACAACAACGGCAATGGAACGTTTACGGATGTGACCGTCAAATCGGGGGTCGGCGATGAGGGCGGATGGTCCACCAGCGCCGCGTGGTTTGACTACGACCGTGACGGCTACCTCGACTTGGTCGTCTGCAATTACATCAAGTGGACACCTGCGACCAATCTCTATTGCGGCCAGCATCGCCCCGGCTATCGCGCCTACTGCCACCCGGACAATTATCAGGGCCAACGCATCAAGCTTTATCACAACAATCACGACGGCACATTCACCGACGTTTCGGTGAAGTCCGGCGTGGGCGTGCCCGAAGCTAAAGGCATGGGCGTGGTTTGCGCGGATTTCAATAACGACGGCTGGATGGACATTGCCATTGCCAACGATACTTGGCCCAACTTCCTCTTTATCAATAAACACGACGGCACATTTGAGGATGATTCGCTCATTTCCGGCATCGCGGCCAGCGCAGACGGCAAATACGAGGCGGGGATGGGCATTGACGCCGAAGATGTGGACGGCGACGGCTGGGCAGATGTTTATATTACCCATCTTGATTTCGAGCTCAATCGCCTTTACCACAACAATCGCGATGGCACGTTTGATGACGACACTTTTCCCTCTGGCCTCGGCAACAACGCCATCTATTTGAGCGGCGTAGCGGCCAAGTTTATCGATTATGATAACGACGGCTGGATGGACATCTGCCAGGTGAACAGCGCCATGCTCGACAACATCGAGCTTTATCACAGCGAGGTGAGCTATAAGGAACCCAAGCTGATGTTCCGCAACCTGGGTCATGGGAAATTTGCTAAGGTCTCAGATCAACTGGGGCCTGATTTTATGCGTCCCACCGCCGGGCGCGGCCTAGCCGTGGCTGATTATGACAACGACGGCGATATTGACGTGGCTGTGAACAATCGCGGGGATTATCCTCAGCTCCTCCGAAATGACGGCGGCAACGCCAATAACTGGCTGAAGGTTTTCCTCATTGGAACGAAATCGAATCGCGACGGCATCGGCGCGCGGCTTACATTAACTGCAGAAGATTACACGCAGGTGCGCCAGGCTGTGGGCGGAGCAAGTTATATGGGTGCAAATGACCCCCGCGTTCATTTTGGGCTTGGCCGCCGTAAAACTATTGATTTGCTTGAGATCAGATGGCCAAACGGCGCTATAGAGAAATACAACCATCTTCCTATAAACCAGATTGTTGCTATCAAAGAAGGTGAGGGCGTTGTTCCGCGCAAATTCCCTCGAGTGTCAGCCTTGCGACCCTAGGCTGCGACGGCCTGCTGCGCTCCCCGATTGTGAAACCGAGCCATGTGAAAAAAATCGGGTTATGCGCCATGCCTACCGAAGGATGTTTTCAGGCAGCGCAGCGGATTTCATCGAGGCGCTCACCGGTTTGGATGACCGGATGACCTGCTGATAGAAATCAAGGGTGCGGTCGATGAGTTTGTCGCGGGTAAAATGGGCCAGGAACCGTGCTCTTCCGGCTTTGCCAAAGGCTTGGCGCTTTTGCGGGTCGGAGATCAGGGTGTCGAGCGCGGCGCGCAGGGTCTCTGCGTCGCCCGGCTCGGACAGCAGGCCTGTAAAGCCCTCTTCAATAACTTCTCCCATCCCGCCCGCGCGGCACCCCACCACAGGTTTGCCGAACATCATGGCCTCGAGAAAAACCAGACCGAATGATTCATACCGAGACGGGGCAACGAAGATGTCGCACTGAGCCAGCAGACTTTCGAGTTCCTTATCTGTCACGGCTCCGGCGAAAATTACCCGGTTCAGAAACGGCGCAGCGGCATGGACCTGGCGGAAGAGAGCGGCGAAGCATGTGCCGTCTGCCATCACCGGGTCGTCCCCTGCGAGGATAAAACGCGCTCTGGGATGCTTGGTGCAAAGCGGCGGAATTACCCGGAGAAGCACGTCAATGCCCTTGCGAAGTTCGAAGCGGCCTGTGAACAACACATCGGTGAAATCACTTTTCTTTGCCGCTGGCGCTCCAATAGACCGGTCCTCCATGCCAAGCGGAAGGACTGAAGCCTGACCAGGCCGGAAGTCAATCTCGTAAAGCTTCTGCATGGTCTCAAGAACACCATCGCTCAGGGCGCGCAATCCGCTGGACCTCTGGGCAAGAAGCGTTTCCGCGGCAATCTGCTCTTCAAAGAACTGCCGCTGCCTTGGCGTTCCATCAATCAGATGAGGATTGGTCTCGATCCACACTTTTAAGGGGGTTTCGAGATTGGTAATTACACGGAAAGAGCCGTCGAGAATAGCGGCAATACCTTCCGCATCCCAGACGGGGCTTTCAACAATATCAATAGGGTGAACCGAATGAATCCACCGCAGCTCATGCAACAAGGTTGTAGAATATTGCCAAATGCGTTGAGGAATTTTGACTCCCTTGGGAACCGGCGGCGCTTCGGGGTTCGGGATCAGGCGGTGCACCCAAACGTCGTTTTCGAAATCGACGGTGCTGTGGTCACATGCGCTCTTGGTAAGAACGTGCACGATGTGGCCGCGCTCCGCCAAGCCGCAGGCCAAATCGTAGGTCAGGCGGGGAATGCCGCCTTTAACCTCGGGAAGATATCCCTGGCTCAATAAGCAGACGGTCAGCTTTTCTGACGCTTCGAGAACCACGGGACACGGCTTGAACGTGCCTGGATGTTTCCAGTCCAGAACATCCAGAGCTACCGGGCCGCGTGCCGCTTTAGCCGCGTCTGAGCCCAACAATCGCCGAGGTTGCTGGATGCCCCGCAGGATGCCAGTGCGGAGCGAAGCGTCGGCATCGGTATAAAATCTGTCAAGCACTTCCGGCTCGATATTACCAAGCGACAATTGCTCCTTTAAGGTAGACTCCACACCGGCAATGTACTCTCCCCAGTCTTTCATCAAGGCCGTGAACGGCATGTCGGGCGGTGTGTTTTTGAGCGCGAAGTAGGCTTTATTTTTTATGATGGAGCTCCAATTTGTTACTACGCGGCTGGCATTGCGGAGATGACTGGGCAAGTTACGATGATAAACAAAAGCGTTTGGCAATTGCTTCAGCAGGTAGCCGGCGTCCACAAGCCGCAGGCAAACGTCCGTCTCATCAAGATAATAGTCGAACTCTTCGTCGAAGCCGCTAATCTCAATGAGGGCTTTGCGGCGGATTACAGAATTGCCTCCCTGAAGATTGGGGTAACGAAGACATCCTGGATAGCTGAATTCGAGGGCGGGATCTTTCCGGTCGAAGTGCGCGTTGCCCAGACGATCGCATACGGTGTACTGGTATTGAAGGCTATACCCTGTGTAGTTAAAGATCGATCCGCCTACGCCGCCCACCTCGTCTGCATCAAAACCAGCAACCGCGTCGTCCAGCCAATTCTCATCTGCCACCGCGTCGTCATCGATAAAGGCCACCAAATCGCCTCGCGCCATCTCGATGCCTATGTTGCGTGAAATGGAAAGGTTGCGGTCCGAGCATGTGTCCACGCGAATCGAGGAGGTCCAATTTTTCAGCACTTCCAGGGTATTGTCGGTTGAGGGGCCGTTCACCACGATGACTTCAAAGCGCGGATAGTTGAGGCGGCGGAGGGACTTGAGCGTCGTCTCGAGGCTGGCAGCGCGGTTGTAGGTATTGATGACAACAGATATGTGAAAGGGGCGAGGCATGGTGTTTCCTCTTCAATCGGGCCGCAAGACCGTTCACTCATGAAAAACGTGTGGCAGGCCTCTGGCAGTTGCTATAGAATTGCGCGCCGTTGGATCAGGATTGAGCCTTAGTTTTGCTGGAGCGCGATTCGAGCTTCCGCAAGCGCGCGTCAAAAGCCTTCAGGGCCTCCTGTGTTTCGGCGTCAGAACGCCGGGCCGCGCGCAACGCCTGCGGAAACGACTCCGCGTGTACTTTGAGGGCAGCCATCTGTGGCCTTAATTCGTCGAGTTCCTGATTGAATTTTGCCAGCTTTTCATGCGCTGCTGTGGTGGCTTTTGAAAGGAGATCGAAATTTGATGCGCAACTGGCATCCAGCTTGGCGATTTGTTCCCGCAAAAAGGCCGATGCTTGTGACCCGGCGCCAGGCGCTGCGGCATCAACGCCATCCGTTTTGGCCAGTCGTTCGTGCAGGGCATTGACAGCTCTTGAAAGCTGGTCAACCTCATTTTGGATCATATGAAGCTGCTCACGTAGCCCTACTACCGCTTTTGAATGTTGGTTAAGAGCCAGGGCGACCTTAGTGAAATTCTCCTCAACCGCGCTCAACCCGGATGAAGAAGGCAAGGCATTCGAGCTGGCGGTTAGATTTGCCGCCCCATTTGAATAGTCGAACATTAGGGACTCCTTATCTTGTAGCTGGTTTTGGCCACGCCTGGCGGCACACACTTAAGAATCCGCTCATCTTTTCAAGCGTATTGCGCCTGCGTTTCGTCAAAATTAAAGCGGATTCTTTGCTTCGCTCAGAATGACAGGTCTCAAACAGCCTTCCAGTCAAGCCATAGTGCAAATCAGCGGCCAAATGAGCAATCCTCATTGAGATAAATAAGCAAATGAGAATGGGGACAGTTTGATTGTGTAGGCGGCTTCATGCCGCCACCGGCGAGGTAAACTCACCGCTACTAGAAAAAATTCCGGATTTGCAGCTTCGTCGCCCAATGGTGATGAAATTGCACTTTATGGCTGGATTTGAATTTTCGCTCGGGAGGCAAGGAATGCCAGTCATGGACGTGAACACGCTATTTCAAGCGGTTGGCACGCTTGCGGAGAATGCCGCCGCGCAGGCCGACTTCAACCAAGCTCTTGCTTCCCGGCTGATTGAGCTTGAAAAGCTGGTGCGGAGCCTCAAACAACAAGGGTCTCCTACTTTTTATGCCGGAGACCACCTGGCCGTCACCCGCGTTCTGGATGATTTTTTTATCTATGCTGATACCCATGATGTAAGCGTTACGCCTCATCTGCTCATCGACGGCGAGTGGGAGCCGCATGTGAAGAAGATGCTCTTGCGGCTCATCAGGCCGGGAATGACGGTGGTCGATGCAGGCGCCAATTTTGGATACTTTACCATGCTGGCGGCTAAGTTGACCGGTCCCGACGGTCGGGTTTATGCGTTTGAGCCGCACCCGCGCAACTTTGAAATTTTGCAGATGAATGTGGCGGTCAATTGGTATCACGACCGGGTTCGCGCCTTTCCGTATGCGCTGCTCGACAGCGCGAAGCGGCTCGAGATGCACACTACGCCGATTTTGGCGGGTGGGAACAGCTTCTTTTCCACGCAGGTGGAAGCGGTGAAGCTGGACCAGAAGGTTGCGGTTGAGGCAAAGACCGTGGATGAAATCGTTCACGAGCGCGTGGATGTGATGAAGATTGACGTGGAGGGAAGCGAGCCATTCGTTTTCGAAGGCATGAAAGACGTGCTGGCGCGCAGCCCTGAGATCAAGATTGTCATGGAGTTTAATCCGCCAGCCCTGAAATCGGCCGGCAAGGAGCCAAAACAGTTCCTCGACTGGCTTCGCGACGGTTTCACGGTGGAAATGTTGAGCCAGCAAGGCGTCATCGAGCCAGTGGACGAGCAGGTGCTGCTCGGACAATATATCCACACGGTTGTTCTTACAAAAGCCTGAGGCTGAAGCGGTTATAGCGGCGGCCTCTGGCCGCCGGCTTTTAGAAGTTAAAGACCGGCGGCCAGAAGCCGCCGCACCAAGTCAAAAACCGCAGATGTCACACAGACTCTGACGGGGCCAAGCGACGGTTTAATCTTTTCAACCCCTCCGGGGTTGCCGAAGAGTGACGGGGTTTGTCTTCCGTGGGTTCCACCCATGGCTATTCATGTTCACCGCTTCGCGGTGTGACAATGGTAGCCACGGCACGATCTGAGTGCCGTGGGTTTTCTCCTGCCAATCCAAGTGCCCACGGCACAAACTCCGTGCCGTGGCTACCACTCGTTAGTTCTCCAACCCGAAACCACAAAGCAGACCGTCACCATACAAGATAAAGACTTGGAGCCTGGCGCCGAGTCATTGATAATGCTAAAGAGTCTGTGTGACATCTGCGGCTGTAGCGGCGGCCTCTGGCCGCCGGCTTTTAGAAGTTAAACACCGGCGGCCAGAGGCCGCCGCTACAACTGCATCCCAAAACCAAAGTTTTCACCCAAACTCTAAAGAACTTATGCGCTTTGCATTTTTTGTCGCGCTCCGTTATCTGAAAGCCAAGCGGCGCCAGTCAGTAATCTCGATCATCACGGTGATTTCCGTGCTCGGCGTGGCGGCCGGCGTGTGCGCGCTGGTCGTGGCGCTCTCCATCAATAACGGCTTCCGGGAAGATCTCGAGCAGCGGCTGCTCGGCGCGACCGCGGATATCGACCTGCTCCACCCGCAAGACAATACCATCGTAAATTATGACGCCTTGGCGAATCGGCTTGTGCGCCTGCCGCATGTGGTGGCGGCCGCGCCAGAGCTTTATGAAGAGGTATTTATTTCACACGCGCAGAAAGGGCAGGGCATTGTCTTAAAGGGCGTTGAGCCGGAACGCGAGGTGAAAGTGGGCGATTTGCTACGGCACATCACCAGCGGATCGCTCAAAGACCTCTCCGAAACCTTTCCGGACGCTGACGCCATTATCATTGGCAGCGATCTGGCGGACGAGCTTGGCGCGCGCGTGGGCAGCACGGTGGAGGTGATCAGCCCGCAAGGTTATTTGACTCCGCTTGGGCCTGAGCCGAAGTACCGCAGCTTCCGCGTCGTGGGCGTCTTCAATTCCGGTTTTTATGATTTTGATGCGACGTGGGCCTTTACCAATCTGGAGGCGGCGCAGCGCCTGTTTGACCTGACGAGCGTCGTCTCGGTGATTGGCTTTAAGATCGATGACGTGAACCGCGCGCCGGACGTCGCGGAGGCCATCCGCCAAGCCGCGGGCAAGGGCTACGACACCACCACCTGGATTGAGCAGAACCACTCGCTTTTCACGGCGCTACGGCTTGAACGGTTGGTGACGTTTTTGACCATCGGATTGATCGTGCTTGTGGCCGCGCTGAATATCTTCATCACCCTGGCCATGATGGTGATGGAGAAGAACCGCGAGATTGCGGTGATGATTTCAATGGGTGCGCGGCGCGGGCAGATTTGGGCTATTTTCACGCTGCACGGCGTGATGATCGGGATACTCGGCACCATTCTTGGCCTTGCGGCGGGCTACATAGGCTCGTGGGCGGCCAACCGCTACCAGATTTTTCATATTCCGGCGGACGTCTACGCGCTCTCCTACGTCCCGTTTCACTCGCGGCCCTGGGACGGCGTCTGGATTGCGGCGCTGGCGATTGGAGTGAGCTTCCTGGCGACAATATATCCTTCGCTTTCGGCCACGCGGCTTGCGCCGGTTGAAACGCTGAGATACGAATGATCGGGATGATCGAGTCGTTGATTTGCGGCGAGGCATGGACCACCGCGAAGCGGTCAAACCTGAATAGCCGTGGGTGAAACCCACGGACGGCGTAGCATCATCATCACTCCTCGACAACTCCGGAGGAGTTGAAGATGGCGCCTGATCCGTGCCTGACCGGCGCTTGAATTGTTCGGCCTCTCTCGGGGCCGACAATCTTCTTTCACCAGGACCGTGGGTTTCACCCACGGCTATTCTAGTGGTTTCCCTTCGGGGAGCAAAGATCGCGGAAAACCCCTTGCATTTAATGAATCGATCGAGCGATGAACCGATGACCCCATCGAATTCTGTCCTGCTTCGCGCCGAAAATCTTGCCAAGGTTTACCGCTCCGGCGATGACAACGTGGTAGTGTTCGACAATCTCAGCCTGGAGATTCGGCAGGGAGAATTTGTGGCGCTGGTCGGCGAATCGGGAGCGGGCAAGAGCACGCTGCTTCATCTGCTGGGCGCGCTGGACACTCCAACGCGCGGTGAGGTATACTTTGCTGGGGAGAGGGTAAGCGGCTACAACGCTCGCGAGCGCGCCCGGTATCGTAGTTTGAAGGCCGGTTTTGTGTGGCAGATGCACTACCTGCTGCCGGAATTCAGCGCGCTCGAGAACGTTATGATGCCTGGATTGATCAGGGGCGGCCGTTTTGAGGAAATGCGCCGCCGCGCCAGCGATTTGCTCGCCGAAGTTGGATTGGAGCACGCCCAGGCGAGGCAGACGGGAGAGCTTTCAGGGGGCGAGCAGCAGCGAGTTGCGCTGGCCAGGGCGCTGATTAACCGTCCGGCGCTGCTTTTGGCGGACGAGCCGACCGGGAATCTGGACGCCCTGTCAGCGGTCCGGGTGCGGGAGTTGCTTGAGAGACTGCACCGGAATCACGGACTGACCTCGGTGCTTGCGACGCATAATATGGAGCTTGCTCAGAGCGCGCACCGCGCATTGCGATTGGCGGAAGGCAAGCTGACAGAAATCACGCTTCCCAGGGTTCAGTAAAACGGGAAGGTCAAGAGGGCAGGCCGGAAAGGTGGAAAATATGACCGTCGCGTTGGTTCTCTTCACGTCTCTTCACGGAGAAACAAAAACGCCCGGCATCGGCCTTCCGGGACGCGCTTTTCTGCATCTGAATTGAATGTCCGGCGGGGCCGCCTAGCCCTGAATAGCCCGCGCAGGCTTCTGAAAGGTGTGGGGCGATGTTTGAGAAATATACGGAGAAGGCCCGTCGCGTCATATTCTTCGCTCGTTATGAAGCGAGCCAGTTCGGAAGCAATTTTATCGAGACCGAGCATCTGCTGCTAGGCCTTCTGCGCGAAGACAAGGCCCTCACCAACCGTTTCCTCCGTTCGCACGCCTCCATTGAATCCATCCGCAAGCAAATTGAGGGCAGAACCGCGATCCGCGAGAAGGTTTCTACCTCCGTGGACCTGCCGTTGAGTCAGGAATGCAAACGCGTGCTGGCATTCGCCGCCGAGGAAGCGGATCGCCTCTCAAGCAAGCACATTGGCACAGAACATCTTCTTATGGGTCTGCTGCGCGAAGAGAAGTCATTCGCAGCGGAAATCCTTCACGAGCGCGGGTTGCGTCTCTCCTCCCTGCGCGATGAACTGAGCAGGTCCCAGAGTGAAAAAATGTCCACCAATCGACCCAAGGAAACGTCGCTGCTATCCGAGTTCAGCCGCGACCTTACCCAGGCAGCCCTGGAAGGCCAGTTGGACCCGTTGGTGGGGCGTGAAAATGAGCTAGAGCGAGTGATTGAGATTCTCTGCCGCCGCACCAAGAATAATCCGGTGCTGATTGGCGAGCCCGGCGTGGGCAAGACGGCGATTGTGGAAGGGCTTGCCCAGCGGATTTCTGACGGCAACGTTCCGTCGTTCCTTGCCGACAAGCGCATTCTCGCGCTGGACCTTTCGCTCATTGTGGCGGGAACCAAATATCGCGGCCAATTTGAAGAGCGCCTCAAGACGATCATGAAGGAGTTGATGGAGGCGCAGAACGCCGTAATCTTCATCGACGAGCTGCATACGCTGGTGGGCGCGGGCTCGGCGGAGGGGTCGCTCGACGCGGCGAACATTCTGAAACCGGCCCTCTCGCGCGGTGAAATACAGTGCATTGGCGCGACCACGCCGGCCGAGTATCGCAAATCGATCGAGCGCGACCGCTCACTGGAGCGCCGCTTCCAGTCGGTGAAGGTGCCCCCGCCTTCGGAGGTAGACGCGGTCAAAATACTGTTTGGCATTAAAGAGCGTTACGAGAAATTCCACGCTGTAACTTACACCGATTCCGCCATCCGCTCCTCCGTGTATCACTCCAGCCGCTATATTCCAGACAGGTTCTTGCCCGACAAGGCTGTTGACCTGATTGATGAGGCGGGCGCGCGCGTGAAGCTGCAGCAGAGCTCGCTGCCCGAAGAGATGATCGACGCGCAGAAGCGCATCAAGTTCGTAGTGCACCGCATGGAAGCGGCCATCGCCAATCACGAATTTGAGAAGGCCCGTTTTTATTCAGACGAGGAACGCAAAGAGCGCGAAAACCTGAAGATGCTGCGCGAGAAATACAACATCGACGACACCGCGACGGGCGAAGTGGGCGAATCAGACGTTGAAGAAGTGGTGGCGCGGTGGACGGGCGTGCCCGTCACGGCGATCAAGGAAGAAGAAATGTCGAAGCTCCTGCGCATTGAGGAGGAGCTGCACAAGCGTGTGGTGAGCCAGGACCGCGCTATTTCGGCGCTGGCGCGAGCCATTCGCCGCTCGCGCGCGGGACTCAAAGCGCCTGGCCGTCCAGTGGGTTCTTTCCTCTTCCTAGGTCCCACGGGAGTCGGCAAGACGGAGGTGGCGCGCTCGCTGGCCGCGTTTCTCTTCGGCTCGGAGCGTTCGCTCATCCGTTTTGATATGTCGGAATTTATGGAGAAGCACTCTGTCTCCAAGCTGATCGGCTCGCCGCCCGGATACGTAGGTTATGAAGAAGGCGGCCAGCTTACCGAGCGGGTGCGGCGCGCGCCTTATTCGGTGATCCTGCTGGATGAAATCGAAAAAGCTCATCCCGACGTGTTCAATATTCTGTTGCAGGTGTTTGAAGACGGGCAATTGTCAGACGGGCTGGGCAATACGGTGGATTTCAAGAACACCATTATTGTGATGACCTCGAACATCGGGGCGCGCTATCTGGAGAAGCGGAATCATCTCGGATTTCAGTCGGCCAACATGGAGCTTTCGGACAAGAAAGTTGAAGCCATGGTCATGGCTGAAGTGAAGCGATTGTTTAACCCGGAGTTCCTGAACCGATTGGACGAGGT
>DASZAE010000283.1:0-4673 GCA_035945515.1 Terriglobia bacterium | reverse complement strand
GCAGGGGAATATCACCTACGCAAGTTCGCAAGATTTCATTAACAATGCTCTTGCCGACTACAACTTCGTCGGGCAGTTAACCCTCGGCGGCGAGCGCCGCACCGTTATCACGAGCTATGCCGAGGATACCTGGAAGGCGCGTCCAACCTCACGCTCGATCTCGGATTGCGATGGGAGCACTACACCGTTCTGAAAGAGACGTTTGGCCGCCAGGCCATTGTGACTGTTGCCTGTGGCGGCTTTTGCCCGAAAGGCACCCCACTGTATTCTCTCTACTATAAGGACCTCGCGCCGCGGGTGGGAATCGTTGGCCTGTACTTTCGTGCCCGTCGGTGAAGTCGTCCATCTGGTCTGGCTCAAAGAACATCCCAAATCCAGTACGGCTTGAAGAATAACCTCGGCAATAGCAATTTCAACTCTCTTCAAGTTTCCTTACAGCGGAATTTCACGAAGGGATGGCTGTGGGGGACACAGTACATGTGGTCGCACGGATTGGCGGGCGAGGGGTTCGGAGCCGGCGAATATCCGGGCGTCCAAAACGTGTATTGTATCGAGTGTGACTACAGCAGCTCGTCCATTGACGTCCGTCACACTCTCTCGGTCGACTCGGTCTACGAGCTTCCGTTTGGCCCCGGCCAGCGCTTTTTAAACTCCCATAGCGTCGCGGGAAAGACCTTTGGCGGCTGGCAACTGAGTGGAATTGCAACGGCCGAAAGCGGCCGGCCGCTTGACATCACAATAAACCTCGATGATGAGCCTCGGCATCTTCTCAACGTTAGGTGCGCAAACTAGATGGTTGCACCGATCTAAAGCATGCGGAAAGCGCGGATTTACTGATTCCGTCCGGATGACGAGCCACTCGGAAGTTATTGTGGCAAGACCGGTGCGCTGGTCAGTCGTTCTTAAAGACAGTCGCGATATGTAAAGCCTCCTCAAGTGGGCTATCACGTTTCTCTCTTAGCCGAACGCGAGACAATTCCGCCAAGTGATCCGGTTGCACCCCTCTTCCCTCCAATGTATTCCCGCTCCAGGTGTGGAACGTCACCACCGGAATGCGCAGCACGAATCCGCGCCCCATCTTGAAGCCGGTCCCGCCGAGGACCTGGCCGGGCGTCTTGGTGCCGACGATGGTGGCGAGGTTATTCTCTTTGGCAAAACCGATAATCGTTTCAGCGGCGCTCGCGGTGTGCTGATTCACCAGCAACACGATCCGGCCGCGAAATGGCTGCGGACCAAGGCCCTCAGTCACCATCACAATCGACCGGTCGCTGAAGGCGTATCGAAGCAAAAGCGGGTAAAGCTCAATCTTGCGTGACGGAATTTTGCCGAACAGCGGGAGCTTCTCTTTCTTAAATCCCTTGGCCGCGCGCTTCCGCGTAATGCTGTACCCCACCGGAATCTTGCCGGGCGTCATGTAGCTCATCAGCCGCAATCCGCCAGCGCCGCCCCCTGGATTGCCCCGGAGGTCGACGATCAGCCGGTCGCAATCCCGCAGTTCCGAAATGGCGCGGTCGATTTCCTTGGCTACATCGATGCCCACCTGACCGGGGAATTCGGTGACTTTCAGGAGGCCAAGAGGTCATAGTAATCACTTCGGTGTCTCTTGAAGTAGAGACTCAAATAGAGAAGGGGCTCCATAAGCACAGTTTCAGCACAAAGCATGAGCGTGATGAGAAGCCGGCCGATCTTGCCATTACCATCGAGGAAGGGATGAATGGTCTCGAACTGCACGTGGCTCAGCGCGGCCTTAATGAGCGGAGACGTTCTCTCCGGCTTATCGTGAACGAATTTTTCCAGGCCAGCAATACATTCCGCCACTTGGTCTGCGGGCGGCGGAGCGAGTATTGCGTTTCCGGGCCTGGTCCCGCCGATCCAATTCTGGGAACGCCTGAATTCGCCCGGCATTCTGTCGCTGCCGCGTCCCTTCGATAGGAGGATCTTATGAACTTCGCGCATCAGGCGTGACGATAAAGGGAAACCTCCCTTCAGACGGTTCAGGCCGTGACCAATGGCTGCGACGCAGTTGGATACTTCCCGTGCGTCTTCCAGTGGGACCCCAGGCGCCACCTCGCTTTCAAAAAGCAATAAATCGGAAAGCGATGACTGGGTGCCCTCGATCTGTGACGATAGGACCGCTTCTTTACGAACATACATGTAGAGAAAGAGGGACGTGTCCGGCATCAGCAAGGTGAGGCCATCGAGTCGGCCAAGAGCAAGAAGGGCCTAGTCGAGCTTGTCGCGGAGTTTCGGATCGATTGCCAACGGAGGACGGGGAGGCAAAGGATCAGGCACGAAAGCCTCGAAAGGTTCGCCCGGAGTCGATATTGTTATGTGAGTCCCTGTCTGCTTTCGATGCATGGTCAACCGCAATTCAAAGCAATTTAACAGCACTCAACGTTATTAAACGATATCATGTAAGCGTTTAATAACAAAGCTCATGAATGCGGACTGCGTTCCTGCCGCCACTCTAGTCGGTCCTTCCCATTCTCAGCGCAGCGCCCGCATTGTGGCGGCGGAGCCGCTTTTTTTCCACAGATTTTTTCGCCTACTACAGGTTAACTTCAGGACTGCAGGTAAATAACTACAGGAGGCGTCCTGAAGCGAATGAGGACAAATGGGTTAAGTGGCCCTCGCGCGAATTAAATCACGTACCGCCGCGAACCAAATCACGTAAAAGCGCGAACTCTGTCACATGAAAGAATTGTCAAAATCCACAGATTATTGTGCATGTTTTCCCCTATTGGCAGGGCGAATCAGCAAGCTGGTCCCGTCCCCCGCCGTTACCGCTTGGCATTCCGGCCAAAGTTGGCAGATCGTCTTCAGCCACTGGACGATCTGCCGCCGAAAGCCGCGCGCCCGGAGCCGGTCTGAAATTCCGATCTGGCTGACCAACCCTTCAGGATCAAACAGCGGAATTCTAATTGGACACTTTGCCGTCCAGCACCGCCAAACCAGCCAGATGTAAAAATCCAGGTTTCCCGGCGAGTCCGCCAAGGCGCGTACCACGGCTAGATCAACGGGAATGGGGTGCCCTGAATTTCCCGCCAGAACTCTTCCGAGAGCACAATGACGTTTTCTGGGCGGCGTGAGCTAGCTTGATTCTCGGAGTCGATCTCCTTGATGTACCAAAGGCGGAGGTCTTTAACAAACCTGAAGCTGGAGCGGGCGATCACGACGGCTTCAGCATCCTGCTCGTCGCTGGCGAAATAGAACGTGGCATAGAAGATTCGCTCAAAACCGGCGATCAAGCGCTTATAATAGCGGCCGTCCTTGGGCAAACCGAAGGTTTCAAGAATGGCCGCTGCGGAGCGGAAGCGGATACGCGATCCTTATGCCAAGTTGCCATTGAATCGATCCAGATGAGTAGTAGGCGATTCTGGCCGAAAGACAGGCCGTAATCGAGGTGACCAATAATGCGGAGCCGGAAGCGGCCGTTCTGTCGGGAGTATTCGAGACTACTCTTAGCCGGTCGCCGCACGGGAATACCGCATAAGACGAACGGGCGGGCGCTGTAAGCTCTTTCGGTTTTATGTTGACGCTGCAGTTCTTGAACCTGAGCGATTGCATCAAGTCTCTTGAGGCGGCGCCGCGTAATTCCAGCAGACTTGAGGATGGTGGAAACAGACTGTGGGCCGCTGGCGGGCCGGGAGGCGTGATGGAGCGGGGCGGCGATCGGGAGGCCGGGATCATCGTTCGCCTCCCTTTTTCGGACGGGGTTCAGGGCGGTCATCTGTGCCGACAAAGTGGTTGCGCGGGGGTTGCGGATTTTCCCGAACTAGTTGCGAATCTGCCGGTCTAAGTTATTGGTTTAGTTCAGTGTCAGCGGGCAAAATCGGATTTCTAATCCGAGGGTCGGGGGTTCGAGTCCCTCCACGCCTGCCATTTTCTTGCCTGTTTTCTGTTGATTACGCGCCAGAATGTGATCGGGATAATTCAGGCAGAGAGGAGAGCGGTGCGACAGCCGTGGGGACTGACTGGAAGTCATTTCAAAACCCTCCGTAAGACGATCATGAGGCAGGCGATATGAACGAATGCCTGGTAGATGGTGAGCGAGCGGTCGTAGCGCACGACGACTCGTCGGAAGTTGACGAGCCACGCGATGCTGCGCTCGACAATCCAACGCCTCTTATAGCGTCGCAGCACGCGCCCGTCTTGAGGCGCCGTCCGGCACCGATTCGAGCGGTGCGGAGCAATCAAGGTCATGCCTCGCCGCCGCAACCGTTCGCGCAGCGCGTCACTGTCATAGCCCTTGTCGGCGATCACCCGCGCCGGCTTTTGTCGCGGGCACCCACCCTGGTGCCGCCGCCCGACTCGAATCGTCTGGAGCGTCTCTTCCGCCAGCCGGACCTCCGACGGGGACGCAGAGTAAAGTCGGATTCCCAGAGGAACACCCGCGCCGTCGACCACCACCATCCACCATCCACTTCGTCCCCTTGCCCCGCTTGGTTTTGCCGACGGCGAAGCCCCTTTTTTCGCCGGAGCGAAGCTGCCGTCCAGAAACGATTCGCTCCACTTCAGTCGTTGCTTTTCGTTTTATGATTATCAAGCTTGATCCGGCGAATGAAAAGCGATATAATGGGAGGCATGAAAAGGCAAAAACTCCACAGAATGATGACGATCCAGCAGTTTCAAAGGCTCTTTGGCACTGAGGAGCAATGCGTCCAGCGGTTAGC
>DASZAE010000282.1:0-3632 GCA_035945515.1 Terriglobia bacterium | reverse complement strand
CACGGGTCCAGTAAGCACGAAAATACCGGTGCCAATGATCGCGCCAATACCCAGCGTGACCAGGTTCAAGGGCCCGAGCGCGCGTTTGAGTCCCCCTCGTTCACCTTCGCTCTCACTGAGGATCGCGTTCAGATCCTTTTTCCGAAACAGGTTCAAGCTCATGGATAGAGTCCTTAAACTGGCTTGAAATTAAATCCGGCCCCTATGGTGCGGCGGCCTCTGGCCGCCGGTCTTACTATCAAAAAACAGCGGCCAGAGGCCGCCGCCACAACTGCATTCAGCCGCCGAGAATTGCCAGAAACTTCCGGGCCTGTTCACCCACATCCGGTGCGCTCAACAGCGCGCCAATCACCGCCACGGAGTTTGCGCCCGCGTCGATCACCGAGCGGGCATTTTGCAGCGTAATGCCGCCAATTGCAACCAGGGGTTTCTGCGTAACCTTCCGCGCTTCGGCTAGGCCCGGAAGCCCTACCACTGGATCTGGGTTCTCTTTGCTGCTGGTGGCAAAGATAGGTCCAAATGCGATGTAGTCCACCGGTTCGCGGTCCGCTGCTTCAACTTGAGCAACTGAGTGCGTAGAAAGTCCGATGATCGCGCCCTTTGGAAGGATGCTCCGCGCGCTGGTGGCGGGGAAATCTTCCTGCCCGAGGTGCGCGCCATCCGCTCCCACGGCCAGCGCAACATCGGCGCGGTCGTTCACGATCAACGTTCCGCCTGCGCGCTGAATGCGTTCAGCCAAAGTAAGCGCACCCGCATACAACTCGCGCGCGTTTGCTTTCTTGTCTCGGTACTGGATCAGCCGGACGCCGGCCGCAAGAAGGGAATCTGTCGCTTCCGCAGGTGAACGAGAAGCCAATTGCGTCACGTCCACGATTGCGTAAAAGCGGGGCAGCCACAAATCCATAGTTAAGGTTAGTCTATAGAACCGGCAGCCGATAATGATTCGCGCATCCGGCTTAATCTTGGCCGTTTTGCTATAAAGCCAGAGGGGCGGGACATCAGAGATTGTGTGACACTGCGCTGTAGCGGCGGCCTCTGGCCGCCGGTCTTTCATATCGAAAAGCCGGCGACCAGAGGCCGCCGCTACAACTCAAACCCCACATAGTCTCCTGAAATCCATTTTCACTTAGCAGTTCGTTGAAAAACCGTTGAGCGATGTCATTCCGTTTTTCAATAAACTGTTAGGTGGTTATTTTACCGCCGCGGCTTCGCGCTTCATCGGGTTCCGGGCGAACCGTTCGCAAAAGTGCGTATCGAACTTTCCGGCGCGAAAGTCCGGGTCCGCCATAATTTTTTCATGGATCGGAATTAAAGTGGAGACGCCCTCGACCACGAACATTTCAAGCGCGCGCCGCATGCGGCTGATAGCTTCGTTGCGGTCACGGCCGTGGCAGATCAGCTTGGCGATCAGTGAATCGTAGTAAGGCGGTATTGCCGACTCCGCATGGATGGCGCTATCCACGCGCACGCCTGGGCCGCCCGGCAGGTGCAGCGCAGTCACTTGCCCCGCGCTTGGAATGAATGTTTCCGGGTCTTCGGCGCAAATGCGGCACTCAATGGCGTGGCCGCGCGGCCGGAGCGCGCTCCACCCGGCGGGTAGCCGCTCTCCGGCGGCTATGAGAATCTGCTGCTTGACCAGATCCAGGCCGGTCACCATTTCCGTCACCGGATGCTCCACCTGAATGCGGGCATTCATCTCCAGAAAATACAGATTGCCCTTTTCATCCATCAGGAACTCAACCGTGCCCGCATTGGTATAGCCTACGCGCTCAAGAGCTTTGATCACCTGATCGCCCAGCCGCCGGCGCGTTGCGTCGTCAACCTGAGTCGAGGGCGACTCCTCCACCAGCTTTTGATGCCGCCGCTGGATGGTGCACTCGCGCTCGCCGAGGTGCGCCACAGTGCCGTGCGCATCGCCCATCACCTGGAACTCAATATGGCGCGGCGCGGCAATATACTTTTCGAGATAAACATCGGGTGAACCAAAAGCCGCCTCGGCCTCGGCCCGCGCGGTTTGAAACGACTGCGAAAGATCGCGCGGCTCTTCTACAATCCTCATGCCGCGCCCGCCGCCGCCCGCCACTGCCTTCATAATGACCGGGTAGCCGATATGGGCGGCCTGCTCGCGCGCCTCCTCCTCCGATTGCAGCACGCTTGTGCCGGGCAGCACCGGAAGGCCAAGCTCAGACATTTTGACGCGCGCTTCGTTCTTATCCCCCATGAGCCGGATCACTTCCGGGCGCGGGCCGATAAAGGCCAGCTTCGAGGTCTCGCAGACCTCGGCGAAATGCGCGTTTTCGGACAAGAATCCGTAGCCTGGGTGGATGGCTTCCGAGTCCGAAAGCTCCGCCGCGGAGATGATGCTTGCGATGTTGAGGTAGCTTTCCGAGCTGCGCGGCGGCCCGATGCAGATGGCTTCATTGGCAAAGCGCACGTGCAGCGCGTCGCGGTCCGCCTCCGAATACACGGCCACCGTGCGGATGCCCAGCTCCTTGCACGCACAGATGATGCGCAGCGCGATTTCCCCCCGGTTGGCAATTAAGATTTTACGGAACATTGAAACCCCATTGAAAGTTACAACGGGACGCCGGAACAGTCAACTCTGACGTTCCCTCGCGCCGTGCTCGCTGAGGCTATAGAGCCTCTGTGACAACCGCGGTTTCTGAGTTGTAGCGGCGGCCTCTGGCCGCCGGCTTTTAGCTATTAAAGACCGGCGGCCTCTGGCCGCCGCTACAGCCACAGTTGTCACGCAGATTCTATAGCGCAAGGTCCACGGTTTGACCTTGCGGCACAGTTTTGACGGCAACAACCGCAGCGTCAAACTGCGAACGCCGCGCTACAAGAACTGCTACAATTCCATTGAACTATCAGGGAGCGCCGTATGCCCAGGGAACGACTCGTCTCACCCGAGCTGATTTCCACCGAAGAAGAAAATTTCAATCAGACCCTTCGCCCGCCCACTCTCGGCGAATACATCGGACAGAGGAAGGTTGTGGAGAAGCTTGAGATCGCCCTCGAGGCGGCGAAGGCGCGCGGCGAAGCCCTCGAACATATGCTCCTCTTCGGACCGCCGGGGCTGGGCAAAACCACGCTGGCTCATATTGTGGCGAATGCGATGGGGTCAAAAATCACCGTTACTTCCGGCCCCGTGATCGAGCGGCCCGCCGACCTGATGGGCATTCTCACCAATCTCGGCGAGCGCGACGTGCTCTTTATCGACGAGATTCACCGCCTGCCCGCCAACGTGGAAGAGTTTCTTTACCCGGCGATGGAAGACTATAAAGTGGATATTGTGCTGGATAAGGGCATGTACGCGCGCACCATCAATTACACCTTGAAAAAGTTCACCCTGGTCGCGGCCACGACGCGCGCGGGCACGCTTTCGTCACCCTTGCGCAATCGCTTTGGCCTTTTCTATCACCTGGATTTCTATACGCCTGACGAACTTTCGACCATCGTCGAGCGCTCGGCGCGCATTCTCGGCATCAAGGCCGCCGCCGAAGGCGCGGCCGGGATCGCGCAGCGCGCGCGCGGCACGCCCCGCATCGCCAACCGCCTGCTGCGGCGCGTGCGCGACTATGCGGAAGTGAAAGCCGCCGGAGAAATCACGCCGGAAGTCGCCGTGGCGGCCC
>DASZAE010000281.1:0-10354 GCA_035945515.1 Terriglobia bacterium | reverse complement strand
CTCAAACACTTCACGAAACTGGTGCCTCGTAACCAGCCGTTCTCCTGTGGCGATAGGAACCCGGACGGCCTGTTTCACTTCTCTCAGAGCCGCGACGTTTTCGGGCGGAACAGGTTCTTCGCAAAAAAACGGCTTGAAATCGCTCACAGCGTTTATGTATTCGATTGCCATCGCCGGATAAGTGCGGCCGTGGAAGTCAATCATGATATCGATTTCGTCTCCCACCGCAAGCCGCAGGCGTTCGATGGCAGCGGCGAATTTCTTTACCGTGGCCGCGCCCATCAGCGGCTCGGAGTAGGGCACGCAAACCACTTTGACCGCCGTATAGCCCGTGCTCACTACCTGTTGAGCCAAGTCAATCAGCGGAGCAGGATCAAAAGTCTCATAGACGGAGCGCATGTCGCCGCCGCCAAGATGCGTGTACATGCGCACGCGGTCGCGCACGGCGCCGCCCAGCAGCTTATAGACGGGCACGCCCAGGCTCTTGCCCAGAATGTCCCAGCAAGCCTGCTCGATGCCGCTCACCGCGCTCATGCCGATCACGCCCATGCGCCAGAAGGACTGGCGATAGAGCTTCTGGTAAAGATGCTCAATGCGCGCGGGGTCTTCGCCCACCGCCAGCGCCGAAAGGTCTTCCACCGCGCCCACCACCGAGCGCGTTTTCCACTCGAGCGAAGCTTCGCCCCAGCCGAACAGCCCCGGCTCGTCCGTCTCCACCTTGACGAACACCCAATTGCGCATTTGGGCGTTGACTACCAGCGTCTTGAGCGCGGTGATTTTCATGGTTCAGTTTACATTCAGTCCATGGGATATAGGCTGCAACCGCCGTCCACTAGCAACGTGTGTCCGGTCATGTAATCCGACGCGTCTGAACACAGGAAGATGAGGGCATCGGCTACCGACTCGGGCGGCTGCATGTAACCCAAGGGGATCGCTTTCTGCGCGCGGCGGCGGTAGTCCGGCTCGTTATCCCACTGGCGCTTGGCCAAGCCGGCCGCGACGATGCCCGGTGCCACGGAGTTCACCCGGATGCCATGCGTCGCAAGCTCTCTTGCCATCCCTCGCATTAGCATCTTCATCGCGCTCTTAGTCGCGTTGTACGGGGTAATTTCCGGCCAAGGCACGTCCTGCACCCACGACGAAGTGAAAATGATTTTGCCCTTGACGCCCCGGCTTATCATGGAACGCGCCGCCGCCTGCGCCGTCAGAAACGCGCTCTTCAAATTGACGTCCATAATCTTATCCCAATCCGTTTCGGGATAATCCACAATGGCAGCCGAATGCGCCATGCCCGCGTTACAAAGGGCGATGTCAAGACGGCCAAAAGTCTCCACCGCTTGGGCCACGGCTTCGCGGGCGCCTTCGGGTGTGGCCACGTCGGCGTGGATGTAAATTGCGCGATCCGCCGGCCAGCCGCTCATCACGCCCCGTGCGTCGCTTTCTGTGAGAATATCATTCGCCGCCACGCGCGCGGAGTGCTCCAGCAGCCGCCCCGCCGCCACGCGGCCAATCGCGCCCAGGCCTCCGGTGATGAGTATGGATTTTCCTTCAAGACAGTCTTTGGTGAAAGTTGTCATCTTGGGTGTAGCGCAGCGGTTGCGAAGCAACCCTGCGGCTTTCTACGGAACCGAATACAACCCGCAGGTTTTCCAAAAACCGGAAAACCTGCGCTACTTCACGGCGAAATTATCGAACTCGGCTTTATTCCAGCCAGAGCCGATCGCCGCCATGCCGCTCTTGTGGGTTTCGTCAGCGACGCTCGCCACCTGCTTGCCGCCGATCATCGCCACGATCTGATCGCCTTTGAAGCGCAGCTCCAGCCGGCGCCACGTCTTGATCGGGAAGCCGAGGGCGCCCTCCGCCAGTGTCCGCGAGGGATGCTTGTATTGGGAGCTCACAAGCTGCCATTTATTTTGGTCAACCGTCAGGATATATCCGCTGGGCCAGCGCGCGTGATTTTCCTTAAAGAAGTCCGAGGAATCGATGCGCCCCATCAGCGCGACGCCGCCCGCGCTGTCCGCCCTCGCGTCCACGCTCACCGTGTAGTCGGTCCATTGCGCGTCGCCCAGCATCGTGAACGGGTCGGGCGTGATGGCCCATGGAATGGGTATCTGGGTGATCACCTGACGCAGGCACCTTCCTGCGCGCCCCTCGCACGGCCACACTTCAAACGCGCCGTCCTGGTCGGAAAGATATTTGGGGGACCGGCCGTCTGGCGTGCTTTCAAAATTATCGCTGTAAGGGAATGGGAACGGAGCGACCGCGGGCGTCGCGGCGTCGCCCTTGTGCTGGCCAGTGGTGGTGGTCAGCGAGTAGAGCGAATCGGCGTCGAGCGTCAGGCTGAACGAGCCGTTTTGCGGCGTGATGTCGCTGACGTGCTCAAAAGTTTTATCGGCATTCGTCTCCCACACGTGCACGGTTCCCGTGGAAAGTCCGCCGGTGATGTGAAACGTCACGCGCGTCGGCGCGGCCGCCTGCACGGTTTCAACGATCACGCTGTAATCCCCTCCATCCGGAGACTTCAGCGTCACATAGCTGCCAGCGTCGCTCTTGCCATCGCTATTCTTGAGCAGGCCGCAGGCGCTGTCGATGTAGCGCCATCCCGGCTGCGCGAATTGCGTGGTGTGCGCCGTCACCCAGATCATCGGATCCACGTCGTAACGCCCCGACCATGGCGTGTTGGCGGTCATCAGGCCGGAGCGCGGCGCGGGCAAGTTGTCGTAGTAAGAGGTTATGGGGCTCCAGATTTCCGTCCCCGTAATCCTGTCTTCGATGTAGTTGCGGTTGTACAGCATGGCCAGCGATTCGGCATACGGATTCCAGTGATGCGTCAGCCCTTTCGTGTAGTAGAAGAATTCGTCTTCGGAAGCCCACAGCGGCTTGCGACTAGTTTTGGCGGCGTCGGGATCCGTCTGACCTTTGATCGTATTCGGACTGTGCACGCCCACCACGTCGATCGCCTCGCGCAGCGCCGGATCGGCCGCCATCTGCGCGATCATCTGCCACGGATGCTCTTCGGTGTAGAGGTCGCAGCAGACAACCTTCGTGGAAAGTCCATTCGCCAGCAGCGTCTTTTTCAGCAGCTTCACGTAGCTGGGTTCGTATGGCCTTTCGTTCCAGATGCCGGTGTAGGTTACGTCCAGGTTGTGCGCGCTCTTTGCGCCTTGCAGGAACTTCACCGTGTAGTCGGCCATGTCCTGCGAGTAATAATGCCCGTGGCCAATCCAGCCGGGCGCGCCCCAGGCCAGGCTATCCAGAGCGATGTGCGGATTGCGCTTCACCGCTTCTTCCATCAGCCACCACTCATAGCCGCGATTGAAATTGGGATGCGCCATTTCGGCGCGCGCGCGGGCGAAGCTCGGCTCGGAGCCGTCCGTCGAGTTCACGTCGCTGCCGATCTCCACCTTCAAATGTTGGAGCGATGCACCGTAGTCCGGCTTGAAGAGGTAATCCAGAATCTGGCTGCGCTCCGGCTCATGATAATCCACCAGCAGGCGTGAAGAGGCGCCCGCGCTCAGCGCGCCCAGGCCGTCGAAAACGCGACCCGCGCCGTCGCCGTTCAGCTCAATGGTCGTTCCGTGTTGCCCCGCCTGACACGCGAAGAGTGTCAGCGTGGCCGCCACAAGCGCCGCCGCGATTTTTATTTTTTTCATGGTGGATTTCCTTTCCGGGCGCGACAAATACCAAAAAAACGGGACGCGCGGGGCCAAGGGGAGGATCGTGGCCCCGCGCGTCCGCGAGCGCAGCAAAAGCAATTCAAATTGTAGCGGCGGCCTCTGGCCGCCGGCAGTGAAAATACCGGCGGCCAGAGGCCGCCGCTACAGCCGGTTCCTACCAGTAAAACTTCAGCGCGAACTGAATCTGCCGCGGATCGTTCGCGCCGTCCCGCAGCGACGTGATCCGGCCAAAGTTGCTGGTGTTGGTGAAGTCCCCGTAAGCGGGCGCGCTGAACTGTGGCGTGTTTGTCAAATTAAACGTCTCCGCGCGGAACTCAAGGTGCGTCGTTTCTGAGGTCTTGAACTCCTTGAACAGCGAAAGGTCCAGGCGGTGATAGCCGGGGCCCAGGTACTGCGTGGGAGAGCCGCCCAGCACGCCGTAATTGGTCTGGCCGATAGCCGTGGCCTTCGCGGGCTGCGCGAAAGCGGCGGGGTTCAGCCACTGGTTCACATCGTGCGGCCCGGCATACATATTCTGGCCGGGAACCAGCAGCGCATTGCAGCCGAAGTTCGCCGTGGTCCCCACGGGGCATCCCAGCGTCTCCGGGTAGCCGTCCTCTTCGGTGAGAATCCAGTTCACCGCCCATCCGCCCACAACGGCGTCGGCTATGCCATGGCCGTTGGTGAGCAGCCGCCTGCCGTTGCCCACCGGAAGCTGGTAGGAACCGCTCAAGTGGAAGACGTTGGGCACGTCGGACGCGCACAGCCCGTAGTCGCCCTGCACGCCGAAGCCTGGCAGATAAGGCGCGCGGAAGCCGCCCTGGCCCGAGCCGATGAGCAAGTCGTGCAGGTCCGTGCGGCACTTCGACCAGGTGTAATTGGCCAGCACCGTAAGGCCGCCGCTGAAACGCCGCTCGTAGTTCAGTTGCAGGCCGTTGTAATTCATGTTGCCCTGCGTGGTGATGTAGCTCTGCCCGCGCGCGAAATCGGGGAAGGGCACATAAAGCTGGGGGTTTGTTCCCGGTGGAAGAATCTGGTTGGTTTGATTGGAGCCGACGCCCGTTTCCAGGTGCCGCGAGCCGTTCCCAACATAGCTCGCCTGAGCGGTTTGGTTTGCGCTCAGTTGATACTGCACCGTGAAGTTCCATTCCTGCGTGTACGGCGTCTTGTAGTTGGTTTGCAGCCCTTCAAGGCCCAGCCCTTCGGCGTTCACAAACACCGGGCTCAGCGGGACGGCGTTGAGGCCGTTGCTCAGCGTTCCTATAGTGCCGTTAGGGAAAGTGATGGGATGCGCCGGGTCCGGGGCGGGGAAAGCGAAGTTGAACAGGAATGGATAATTGGAACCGATATCCGGTGAGCCGCCAATGTTAGTGAATCCGGCGTAGAAGATGCCGTAGCTTGATCTCACCACCCATTTGCGTCCCGGCTGATAAGCCAAGCCGATGCGCGGGCCAAAATTATCCGTGGGCGTATTCGTCAGCCCCGGCTCGCTGCTGTAGCCAAGTTTGATGCCGTCTTTGGTCAGCGTCGTGGGGAATGACGGCGAAAGAGGAGTGCTCTGGCGCTGGGTGGTGATGAGGTACTCGGCGCTGCCGGGCGCGGCGGGAATAAAATTCGCCTGCGCGCCGTAACGTTCGACCACCTGGCCGAAGAATTCCCAGCGCAAGCCGAAGTTCAGCGTCAGCTTCGGCGTGGCCTTCCAATCGTCCTGGAAATACGCGCCGTAGTAGTGCCGCTGGTCGTCCGGTCCGGTGAAGTTGGTGGCGTAGATTTGGTCAGCGCCGCCCACATTGTTGACTCCGCCCGGCACAGTGGAGGCGACGGGCGTGAGCAGAAGCTGCGCAAGCCCCGTGCTGCCGCCGCCGACGGAAGGGATGGTGGTGTATGTGCCGTCAAACTGAAATTGTCCGCGCGGATAGGCGGGCGCAAACCACGGGAAGCGAAGGTGCTGCATTTCAAGGCCGCCCTTGAAGGTGTGGCCGCCGAAAATCTTGGTGAGGTTTTCCGTAAGCTGCGAGGTGTCATTCACGCGCTTGCCGGGCACGAACGCCGCCGGGCCCAGCTCGTTGAGGCCGGAGATCGTAATCACCGGCAATCCGCCGTTCTCAGGAACTTGCGGAATGCCCTGAATGCCGAACTGCGCCGGGATGCCCATCGTGTTGGCAAAGGGCTGAAGCTGATTGGTGACGAGGCGGCTGTAGCCCAGGCGGAATTCGTTCACCAGCGTGGGCGTAAAGGTGTGCGTCTCGCTGAGCACGCCGTTGAAGCTGACGTTCTGGAAGTTGTCCTGCGAAAAACTGCTGCCGTCGGCGAAACCTGTGAACGGGCCTGGTACGAAATCGGGGTTGTTGGCGTAGCTGATGCGGCCGAAGATCTGGTCCTTGGTGCTGAAGTTATGATCCACACGGACGTCAAACTGGTCGGTATTGTTGCTGATTGAAGGGTCGCTGGCGTAATTATTGAACAAGCCGGGAAGAGTGGGCGCGGGATACAGATTCAGCAGCTTGATCGCGTTCGAATCCAGCCTTCCGGACGGAAGCATATTGAGCAGCGCTTCTTGCGTCGGTGAAGTGAAGTTGGTGACGCCGGCAAGGCTGCCTTTATAAAACGGATCGCGGACGTAACCGCTGGCGCTTGCGGCCAGCCCAGTGACCGGGTCGACTTGCCCGGCGGTGACGGCGCGCGTGGTGGCCGGATCAAACACCGTGCCGAGGGGGAATGTGCGTCCCAGATCGTCCGAGCGCGTGCCGCTTTGGCCCGTGATCAGGCTCTGGAGATTGGTATAGCCGCTGGCCGTTTCCGCCGCGGTGGGCACGGTGGCTGTCAGCGGCTCGGCTTGGCGGATGCGCGTGCCTTCGTAATCGACAAAGAAAAAGGTTTTGTCCTTGCCGTTATAAACGTGCGGAATGGTGACGGGGCCGCCTAGTGTAAAGCCGAATTGGTTTTGCCGGAAAGCACCCTTGGTTTCGTTCGAGGAGTTCTCGAAGAAATTGGCGGCATCAAAGCTGCTGTTGCGCACAAACTCCCACGCGTCGCCGTGAAGCTGGTTGGTGCCTGATTTAGTGGTGGCGTTGAGCACCGCGCCGCCCGCGCGCCCGAATTGCGCGCTGAAGTCGCTGGTTTGAATCTTAAATTCCTGAATGGCGTCGACCGGCGGCTTGATGGCGTAGCTCGCGCCATTGAGGAAATCCACCGAGTCGTTGTTATTATCGATGCCGTCGAGGATGTAATTGTTTTCCGAGGAAGGCGTGCCGTTGGTGATGAAGGTTCCGGTGGCTTCAAGGCCGCGCCCCGTCGGCGGAACGCCGTTCACCCCCGCCGCAAGCTGCGCAAGGAAGGTATAGTTGCGGCCGTTGAGCGGAAGATTGTTCACTTCCCGCTGGCCCACCACCTGGCCAGTGGAGGCGTTCTGCGTCTGAAGCTGGGGCGGCGCCGCCGTCACCTGAACCGATTGCGTCACCGAGCCAGGCGCGAGCGTAAAATTCACCACGACCTGCTGCTGCACCTGCACGACGACGTTCGCATGCACGGCCTGCTGGAATCCCTTATAGGCCGCGGTTACGGTATACGTGCCGATGCGGATGGGCGTGAAGGTGTAATCGCCTTGCGCGTCGGTCGTGGCGGTGAGCTTGAGGCCCGTCGCCTGATTGGTCAGGGTGGCAGTGGCTCCGGGAATGACAGCGCCGCTTGGGTCTTTGACAGTGCCCAGGATTGTGCCGGCGTCCACCTGCGCAAAGGCCAGATTCGCTCCAAGAAAGAGCGTGATCAGCCCTAGTGCTAAATGAGTTAAGCGGAAAAGCCCTTGAGTCGGCTTCATTTCTTTCCTCCTCGAATATTTCAGCCTGCCCTCGACGCCGGGCGGCAATCAAGCCTGTTGGCTCCTTGATGTGGCGCGGCTACGCGGGTGGAGCACACATAGCGTTGTGAGCTATGTGTGAGGTTTCGCTCGTCGCTTGTTTCGGCGGCGAGATGCCGCCTGCGCTTCCGTTAAGGTACACGGCAGGACGATACTACCTGATATTTTGAATGTCAAGAGAAAAAACATTAAGAAGACCCGTCGAAGATGACCCAACGAGTTTTTCCTCCATATATTAGAGAAAAGCACTCCAGAAATGGAGAATTGGACTTTGCGGAAGGGTAAATTTGGTCGAATTTTGATGATTTTTGATCAAATTTTAGCGTTTTTCAACGCCGGAAGAGGGACAACAAGGCGTTTCCAGGGCAATCACAAGCGGAAATTATGGCATTTCGTCGCGGCGGATTTCACGAAAAAGGCGCAAGTTCGAGCGCAGAACAAGATGCGGAGTCAAATAGTAGCTGGGCGGAATGGGCCGGCCATTCGCCAGATGATCCACCATAAGGCGCACAGCAACTTGTCCCTGCACGTAAGGCCGCTGATGAATAGAAGCAAGGATCGTCCCCTTTTCGAGATAAGGCACCATCGCCTGAAAGAGGTCCGTGGTAATAAGCTTTACTTTGCCGTGCAGACCCCGCGCGCCGACGGCGTGGCAGACGGGCAGGCAATTCGCCGTGCTAACGTAAATGCCTTTGAGCGATTGATGCCGTCCGAGGAGCGCATAGACTTTCTGGAAAGTTTCGTCCTCATCGTCATGCCCCTCGAGCACTTCCACCAGTCTGCCGCCGGGCGAAAGCTGTTGGAACATTTCCGCAAAAGCCTGAACTTTCTTGCGATGGTCTTCGGTGAGAAACTGGCCCGTGAGCACGGCCACGTCGGGCTTCGGAGGCAGAAACTTTGCCATCAGCTCGGCGGCCATGTGGCCGTTGACCACGGGATTGACGCAGATAACGGTAGAGCGCGCGCTGCCCGGCGCGTCTGAAGCCACGCAAATCACGCGCACATTCTCGTGCTGTTCGGCTTGATTGATCAGCGAAGTAAGGCTCGCCGGATCGCCCGGACAGACCGCAACCACTTGCAGCTTGCGGCTGAGCATTTCTTTCATGGCCTCCGCTTCGCCGCCTCCGAGGCGGTCGATCGGGCGATAGACAATCTCCACGCCTAATTGCTCAAAGCGGCGGGCTTCGTTCAAAAAGCCATCGCGTATCTGATCGTAAAAATAATGAATCTCGCGCGGAATGCACACGCCAATCCGGATGACGGGATTGCCCACGGACAGCGCGCGCGCCGCCAGATTCGGCCGGTACCCGTGTTCTTTGGCGATTCGCAGGATGCGCTTGCGCGTGCCTTCGCTGATTTCCTTGCGGTTATGCAGGGCGCGGTCCACGGTGCCGATGGAAACGTTTGCCAGCCGCGCGATTTCCTCAACGCCGATCTTTCTCATGAGTGACCTAGTGTAATTCAACGAAAATGAATTTGCATTGCAGCCGTAAGTGAATTTGGCTGTAGCGGCGGACAACATCTGCAAGGGGCCGTCGGACTTTAATAGTAAAGACCGGCGGCCTGAGGCCGCCGCTACAAACGCTACAAAACGCTTTTTCCCGGCTTGCATTTGGCGCAGCCTTCAGCTACGGTAGGATTTCCGTGTACGCACACGGATTTCATCATGGGCAAACAAGGCTGCGGCTTAACCTGCGAGGCATACTGTGGCTGGAAGACCATCCGGCTTTCAAATGGGATTATCGATCTTTTCATCGCGCCTGACCTCGGCGGACGGATCATCCAACTGCGGTTTGGCTCTCTGGAATTCTTCTATGTGAACCCAAGGCACTCCGGCCGGACTTATCCTCCGGCAGAAAACTGCGCTGCCGCTGGATGGAAAAACTACGGCGGCTCCAAAGTGTGGCCGGCTCCGCAGGGATGGGAGGGCGAAGGGCAATGGCCGGGTCCCCCCGACCCAGTTCTTGATGGCGGCGCTTACGCCTGCCGCGTCCTCGAACAGACGGCGCGCTGCGTGGCAATTTATCTTGAAAGTGACCCTGACCCCTATACGGGCCTGACGTTTTCGAGAGACATCCGCATCTTTGAAAATCTTTCCCTCATCCAAATTGACCACAAGATGCGAAACACCTCACTACGGCGCGTCCAGTGGGCCATCTGGCAGGTCACGCAGCACGCGGTGGGATCAAGCCTTATGATTTATGCTCCCGCGCGACGCGCCCGCCAAATCTATGGAGACGAGAACTTTGAACACGCCGGGCGCGAGTGTGAAAACGGCATTTGGAAACTTGCATATGCGAACCGGGTGGCCAAATTTGCCGTTGAAGTCGAACGTGGCTGGCTCGCCAGCCTGAGACCGAGTGAGCAAATCGCGCTGATTGAAGAATTCCCTATCTTTCCGGACAAACCTTATCCGAACGGCGCGCCCGCCGAAGTCTGGGTCAACGGCGAGGGAACGTACACCATCCCGGCTGGCCGGGGAAACCTAAATAGCCCCAATAGCCTAAAACATCCAAACGGCCAGCTTAATCGGATTGACATGGCCGCTGACGCTAACGGCTGCGACCCTTTTATCGAAACAGAAATCCTGAGTCCGCTAGTGGACCTTGATCCCGGCCAGGAATACAGCTTCTCCGTCACTTGGCGTCCCACACTTATTAAAGACATTGATTCTAAGCAACTTCTTGGGTTCGTTTCGTGATTTATGATTATCAAGCTTGATCCGGCGAATGAAAAGCGATATAATGGGAGGCATGAAAAGGCAAAAACTCCACAGAATGATGACGATCCAGCAGTTTCAAAGGCTCTTTGGCACTGAGGAGCAATGCGTCCAGCGGTTAGC
>DASZAE010000280.1:0-18620 GCA_035945515.1 Terriglobia bacterium | reverse complement strand
CTTGATATCATGCTGCACGTTCCAAGCCGTCATGTTCTCGACCACAATGGGGTTCTTCCCATCTCCTCCCATGATCTCATTGGCCTCAAATCCGCCCTTGTCGCCGATCTTAATCTGAAAACTTTTGCTGCCGATATTCTGCACAATGTCCGCGCGTTCAAAATGGAAACGGTCTGGGAATTTGGATACCCAGGCGGCCCCAGTGACGCGCACCGCGATGGCGCGCAAAGCCGATGCCTGCTGAGGCGTAGCACGGCTATCAACGTACCAAACGGTGCTATTTCCCCCGTGCGCGCGCACCAGATGCAGCCCTGCCAGGTTGACGCCTCTGTAATGGCCATGATCAATCTGAAATGAGGCCAGCGACCAGCAGTAATGATGTGGCGACGCGCCTTGGCCAAAGTTGCACGTGCACGGAACCTGACAGGTGCAAGCTTCACTCAACTCGCCCTTGATCACCCAATGGCCGCCGTCCAGCGCCGCAGCTTGTGAGGTGATCAGCAACACGCTTCCCAAAACCAGCAAAACGTAAATTATTCGCCTCATAAACATCTCCAGTATTTGCTTTGCCTGCTCCACCGAAACCGGACCATCAGCCAGAGGCCGCCGCACCAGCGAAAAGCCGATCACGCTACTCTGAAACTTTTGAGACAAATGGGACGCTTTACGAGACCGACGAAAAGGGCGAACAAAAAGCATAAATATTGATTCTAAAGGGGTCCTAGGGTTCGTTCCGCAATTTTGGAGTGCGGGAGATTGCTCCCGCTGTATTCCGCCGGAAGCTTGCTTCCGATGCGGGCCGGACACGACCCCCATTCAAAGCGGCAGCAAGCTGCCGCACTCCATAAGCCTAGCACGTTGCTCTGAGACTTTTGAGACAAATGGGACGCTTTTTAGCGTCGCCACTCAATTCCGCAAGGGCTTTCCGTTTTTGAGCATGTACTGAATCCGCTCTGCGGTTTTCTTTTCCCCGCAAAGGCTCAGAAACGCCTCGCGTTCGAGATCGAGCAAGTATTGTTCGGAAACCCTGCCGGGCGACTTCCATTCGCAGCCGCCCGAAAGGACCTCAGCCAGTTTTGTGGCAATGAGCGCGTCATGGTTCGAGATGTATTCGCCCCGGCGCAGCAGGTGCAATGCCAGCTTCATTTTCGAGAACGCCGGCTCGCCGAGCGCGGGCACGTCTTGGCGCGGTTTGCCGGGACGATACCCCAGCCTTGCCAGTTCAAGCGCCATTTGTTTGGCCAAGGCTATCTGGCGGTCTCGATTCATGCAGATCACATCGTCCGGCGTGAGGTAGCCCAGATTCCTAGCTTCCTCCGCGCTGGTCGAAACCGTGGCCATACCGATGTTCTTGAAGACCATTTTGAGCGGAAGAAACGCATCCGCGTCATCATCCGCGGGAACGGAATCCAGGGCCCGGACGAGCATTTCTTTCGTGCCGCCGCCCGCCGGGATCAGACCGACTCCAGCTTCAACCAACCCCATGTAGGTTTCGGCTGCCGCAACCCTTCGCGCGCAATGCAGAGATGTTTCTACGCCACCGCCCAGCGTCAATCCAAAAGGCGCGGCCACGACGGGCCGGGACGCATACTTTAAGGCCATATTGGCATCCTGAAAAGCGCGAACTGCATGGCTAACTTCGTCCCACTCCTCCTCCTGAATGCTGAGAAGCAAAAGCAGCAGGTTTGCGCCCGCGCTGAAATTTGCTCCCTGATTGCCAATCACCATCGCCTCGAAACTTTCTTCGAGCGCCTGGAGGCCGAAATGAATCATTTGAATCGTATCCGGCCCGAGGATATTCATCTTGGAATGAAATTCGAGGGACAGGACGCCGTCGCCCAAGTCGATGAGACTGGCGCCCGGATTGCACTTTACTTCGCGCCCGGATGACCGGAGTGAAGAAAGTAGCAGAAGACCCGGCTTTTCTGGGGTAGCCACATAGTCCGCGCGGCGCAAGTCGAAAACAGACTTTTGGCCGGAAGACTCAAGATAAAAAGACTTTTTTCCTGCCGCGAGCAATTCTTCAACCAGGGGCGGCGGCGCGATCCTCTGTTCACGCCAGTGCGCCGCGACCGTATCCACGCCTATGGCGTCCCACAATTCGAAAACGCCGCACTCCCAGTTGAATCCCCACTGCATGGCGTGATCCACCGAAACGAGGTCATCTGAGATTTCTGGAATACGGCTGGCCGCATAGTGGAACGTGCGCCCGAGAAGCTGCCGGTAAAAATGTCCAACGCGCCCCTGCGCTTGAAACAGCGCCCGCGCGCGCTGGCGCGTGTCTCCGATGCTCTTCACCATTTCGAGCCCATCCAGTTTGGGCTTCTGGCGGGGCCGGTAGGCAAAAGTGCCTAAATCCAGCGTGAGGATTTCGCTCCTGTTTCCGGTCTCGCCCGCGATTCGTTTGTAGAACCCTTGCCCTGTTTTCTGCCCCAAAAGACCGCGCTCGATCATCCTCTCCATAAATTCAGGCAGACGGAAATCGGCGCGCCGCTCATCGCCGGGCAGCGATTCGTAAAGATGCTGAACCACGTGAGCCATTACATCAAGCCCTACAAGATCCGCCGTGCGGAACGTGGCGGACTTGGGCAGCCCCATCACAGGGCCCGTAAGCGCATCCACCTCTTCGATAGAGAAACCTTCTTCCTGCATGATCTCAAGCGTTGCGAGATGAACAAACACGCCAATGCGGTTGGCGATGAAATTGGGCCGGTCTTTAGCAACGACAATGCCTTTGCCCAGCACTTCGTCGCCAAACCATGAGATTCTTTCCACAACTTCCGGCAGAGTGCTGGCAATGGGGATGATCTCAAGCAGTTTCATGTAACGCGGAGGATTGAAAAAATGCGTGCCCAGCCACGACGGAAGAAAGCTGAAACCTTGCGCAATCGCTTCGATCGAGATGCCCGAAGTATTCGAGCTAACGATGGCGCCTGGCGAAATAAACGGCTCCACTCTTTTTAACAGATCGCGCTTCACGTCAAGATTTTCGGTGACGGCCTCGATAATCCAATCGCAGCCTTTCAATAAATTGAGGTGATCTTCAAAATTGCCGAGGGTGATGAGCGACGCGTTTGCGGGAACAAAAAAAGCGGGTGGGCGGGATTTCAAGGCCATCTCAACGCCGAGCCGCCCAAGGCGGTCGCGGACCAGCGGATCGGCCAGTGCCGGCTCTTTCCTTTCCTCTTCAAGAGTCGGAGAGAGGGGAAGCCGGTCGAGAAGAACGCAGGGGATGCGCGCGTTAGCCAGGTGCGCGGCGATCTGGGAGCCCATCGTCCCGGCCCCAAGCACTGCAACTCTGCGAATCGGACGCAACATATTTCCCTTCCCTGAAGATAGCATACCAGGCCCAAACCAGCCCGGCACGGCAGGAGAAGATTGCCTTGCAGTCCGCGCTTTACCGGCGGCGAACGGCTTTTTGCTTACCCAAGCGATATCAATGCGCTGCGGTTAAATGGCGAGCCATTTTTAGGACATCCGCCAAATCGCCAAAATAAATCGTCCCATTTGTCTCATTTATCTCCAAATTCTCAGAGCAGGTGGTTAGGATCAATGACAATGAGCAGAGGTTGGAAGCAGCCGCCGGTAGGCAGACTCAGCAACTTTATTTATTTGTTTGCATCTAACGGGGTGTAGTGGATATAATTTCCACTACAGCCGGTTGCGCGGTGGATAGACAAACCAGCGCAACAAGGGTGCAGATAGCAGTTGATCGGATGGCGCAGGTCTTCGGGCGGGAAAGGAAGAGCAAGCGGCGTGGCTTTTATTCGCAAGCGCGGGAATGCTTACTACCTGGTCCATAACGTCAGGACCAAAGGGCGGGTTGAGCAGCTCCATCTTGCGCGTTTGGGCCGCCGGCCGCGAATTGACGACGAGGTCATTCAGGGCGTCACAGCCAAACATCCGTTCGTGCGGGTGGACTGGAATGGCCTGAGAGAGCAAGCCTCAAGAAAGCTAGTGGCGCCCGTTGAGAACGATTCGCAGCACCTGCGCAAGCTGATTAGCGAAGTGCGGGACTTTCACCTCAATATTGCGGATGTTCAATTGCCTTATCTGGGAATGAATCGGAACCACGACTTGCGATCGCAGTTGCTGGGCGAGCTCAAGCTTTTGCGAGGAACCCTCGACGTGAAACTGAATTCTTCCCGCAAGGATCGTCTGTTGAATCTGGGTGTTTCATGAGGTGACGCTATGGATTTAGGCCAAACCCTTCTCGACCCAACGCAATCGAGTCCGGAAGTCCGTGATTTCGAAGCTGCTCTCCGGAAGAAGGTCGTAGGACAAGACTGGGCGATCCGGCAGCTCGGCCGCGTCTATCAAGTGCATCTTGCGGGGCTCGGCGCGCCAGGACGTCCCATTGTTAACCTCCTCCTGCTCGGCCCCACGGGCTCGGGCAAGACCCGTCTGGTCGAGGCCTCCGCCGAGGTCTTATTCGGCGCGCCCGATGCGCTGCTCAAAATTGACTGCGCGGAATTCCAGCACAGCCACGAAATCGCCAAGCTCATTGGCTCGCCTCCAGGTTATCTGGGCCACCGGGAAACCCCGCCAATGATCACTCAGGAGGCGCTCGAAGCGCATTATACGGATAAGCTGAAGCTCTCGCTCGTGCTCTTCGATGAGATTGAAAAGGCGAGCGACGCTCTCTGGCAGCTTTTGCTGGGCATCCTCGACAAGGCCACGCTGACGCTGGGCGACAACCGGCGTGTGGATTTCTCGCGCTCGCTGATTTTTATGACTTCAAATCTCGGATCTCTAGAAATGGCGCGCCTGATGACCCAAGGACTGGGTTTTTCTCCCGCTGTGGAAGAAGACAATGCGGAACTCGATCAGAAAATCTATCGCACGGCGAGCGAGGCCGCGCGCCGTAAGTTTTCTCCCGAGTTTATGAATCGCATCGACCGCGTGATCGTGTTCCGCACGCTCACCGAAGACCATCTAGGCCAGATTCTCAGCATCGAGCTTAAGCGCGTCCAAGAGCGGATCATAGCCTCCAGCGGGGACGAGCAGTTTGTTTTTAAGTGCACGCCCGCAGCCCGCGAATTTCTGCTCCGTGAAGGAACGGATGCGAAGTCTGGAGCCCGCCACTTGAAGCGGGCGATTGAGCGGCACTTGGTGTTTCCGCTTTCAAACCTGATTGCCACGCGGCAGGTCGCGCTCGGAGATTTAGTGACCGTTGATTACTGCGAGGAGACGGACCGGCTGACTTTCCTCAAGGAGCGGCAGGGCGCTTTGATCATTCCGGCGGAGGAGCCTGCCGCACAGGAACAGGCGCTCGTGCCTCTTACCTGCGGCTTGGGAGCTTCCTCAAACGCGCTAGTCCGCCACGTGGCGCGGGACTGAAATTGTTGTGCTTGACCGAAAAGGGTTATTACGCCTTAAAGAGAGAATCAAATTTCTTCTTGACGTCTTCTGAATTGGAAGTAGAAAAAGAAGTTAGCGCAGTCCGGCGCCGCGCAGGCCTGAAGTAATCGCAATAATTGGCGGCTTCCTTATCTCGCACCCACTCGGCTTGGGATTCGTTGCATTGATTGTGCTTGGCAGGATCGTAGAATTCGCAATTTTTGCAGCAATGCAGATCGGCATCGCAGCGTGAACAAACCTCTCGGGAGCTAATGCGCGCGCCCGGCGCAAACATCACCGCATCGCCACACTTCCAGCAAGAACAAGTCATAGCGAGCCGCGCTTGATTCCGCAGCGACCCTTCGCAGACCCTGACCGCCGGTTTTCATAAAGGCCGGCGGGCGAAGTCTGCAAGGGGGCTGCCGCTACAGAATCTGTACAATTCCGCTATTGCGGACTTGGCTGGTCTTCGTCCGCAAGATCGCTCGCAACCGCCGGGGCGGGAGGAATCTCAGCTTCGAGAACCGCCTCAGATTCCATCGCCGAAATCTCCGGCTGTTGCGGCTCCACTTCAGTAAGCAAGCGGAAGTTGCGGTAGAACTCAAGCCCCGTGCCCGCAGGGATAAGACGGCCCATAATCACGTTTTCCTTCAAGCCACGCAACTGATCCACCGCGCCGCGGATGGCAGCCTCAGTCAGGACCCTTGTGGTTTCCTGGAAAGAGGCCGCGGAGATGAACGAATCGGTGGAAAGCGAGGCCTTGGTGATTCCGAGCAGGAGCGGCCTGCCGGTGGCGGGCTTGCCGCCCTGGGCAGCGATGCGTTCATTCTCTTCACGGAATCTAAACTTGTCCACGTGCTCGTCAAGCAGAAATTCCGTGTCTCCCACATCTTCAACGTTAACCCAGCGCATCATCTGGCGGGCAATCACTTCGATGTGCTTATCATTGATATTCACGCCTTGCAGCCGGTAAACTTCCTGAATCTCATTGACCAGGTAGTTTTGCAGCTCTTTTTCGCCGAGGACAGCGAGAATATCATGCGGGTTTCTCGGACCATCCATCAGCGGCTCGCCAGCCTGCACGCGCTCACCCTCCTGCACCGAGACGTGAACGCCGCGCGGCAGCAAGTATTCCTTAGGCTCGCCTTTCGGCGGAACAACAAGGATCTTACGCTGCCCTTTTGAAATCTCGCCGTACCTCACGATGCCGTCGACTTCCGAAATCACCGCCGTCTCGTGCGGACGCCGGGCTTCGAACAGTTCCACCACCCGGGGCAAGCCGCCGGTAATATCCTTGGTCTTGGTCGTCTCGCGCGGAATTTTGGCGAGAACGTCGCCAGGGCTGACGGTGTCATCTTCCTGCACCATCAGGTGAGCGCGGGAAGGCAGCAGGTATTTCTTGGTAGAAGCCTTTCCTCCACCATCGCCCTTAATCACCAACTGCGGCTGCATCTTTTCATCCGGCGAGTCAGTGACCACCCAGCGCGAGAGACCCGTCACTTCGTCAACTTCCTCTCGCAAGGTAACACCCTGTTCGAGGTCCTTGAACTGAACCGTGCCCCCCACCTCGGTAAGGATGGAGAAAGTATACGGATCCCATTCGACAATCGTGTCGCCCGGCTTCACAGCCGCGCCGTCGGCAACCCGGATTTTAGCGCCGTACACGACCGCGTGGCGCTCCCGCTCGCGCGCCTTTTCATCGACAATGGTTACGAACCCATTGCGGTTCATCACCACAAAGTGCCCATCGCGATTTTTAACCACGGTCAGGCCGAGGAACTTCACATAACCACCGTTCCTTACCTCAAGCGCCGATTGCTCGCTCACCCGGCTGGCCGTGCCGCCAATGTGGAAAGTCCGCATGGTAAGCTGCGTGCCGGGCTCGCCGATGGACTGGGCTGCGATCACGCCGACCGCCTCGCCCATCTCCGCGAGCTTCCCAGAAGCCAGGTTGCGGCCATAGCAGCGCACGCACGCGCCGCGCCGCGATTCACAGGTCAGCACCGAGCGAATCTTTACCCGCTCAATGCCCGCCGCCTGAATCGCCGCGGCGAGGTCCTCGTTAATCTCCTGGTTGACTTCAACAATGGGATTGCCCTCGTAATCCTTTATCTGCTCGAGGGAAACGCGGCCCACAATGCGGTCGCGCAGAGGCTCAACCACCTCGCCCGCCTCGACAATCGGCTCAACGAAGATGCCGTCCACCGTGCCGCAATCGAACTCGGAAATAATCACGTCTTGAGCAACGTCAACCAGGCGGCGCGTCAGGTAGCCGGAGTCGGCCGTCTTCAGCGCCGTATCCGCCAGACCTTTGCGCGCGCCGTGGGTGGAAATGAAGTATTGCAGCACGTTCAAGCCTTCGCGGAAATTCGCGGTGATGGGCGTCTCGATAATTTCTCCCGAAGGTTTCGCCATCAAGCCGCGCATACCTGAAAGCTGCCGGATTTGCTGCTTCGAGCCACGGGCGCCGGAGTTCGCCATGATGAAAATCGGGTTCATTTCTCCTGATTTATCCTGATTTTCAAGCGTCTGGAACATTTCATCCGCCACGCGGTCTGTGACGTTCGACCAGATGGCAATTACTTTGTTGTACCGTTCGCCGTGGGTGATGGCGCCATCCTGATACTGCTTTTCGACTTCAATCACTTCTTTTTCAGCGTCCTCCACGAGCTTGGGCTTGCTTCCCGGAACCACCAAGTCATCAATACCAATCGAAATTCCGGCTTTGGTGGCGTAGAGGAAACCGAGGTCCTTGACTTCGTCAAGCATCTGCACCGTGGTGTCCAACCCAAAGCGCAAATAGCAATAATTTACCAGCGCGCCCAGGCCTTTCTTGCGCAGCAAGCCGTTGACAAAGGGCATCCCTTTCGGAAGGTGATCGTTAAGAATCACGCGGCCGACGGTCGTCTCAATAAACTGGTTCTTCACGGTGATAGGCTCGGTGTGAAGAACGTCCTGATCGTCATAAGCGTTTTCGATATCCACCACGCGGCCCGAGTAGCGAAGCCTGATCCGGCTGAGCGTTTCCACTTCCTTGGCTTCGAGAGCCAGCAAAACGTCTTCGGGGGTGGCAAACGCCCTCCCCTCTCCACGACTCCCTTTGCGCCCCTTCGTCAGGTAGTAAATTCCGAGGACCACGTCCTGAGTAGGGATCGCCAGCGGCGCGCCGTTGGCCGGCGAAAGAATGTTGCGCGCTGAAAGCATCAGCACCGAAGCCTCGATTTGCGCCTCGGGGGATAGCGGGATATGCACGGCCATCTGGTCGCCATCAAAATCGGCGTTGAACGCCGTGCACACCAGCGGATGGATTTTAATAGCCTTGCCTTCCACCAGGACCGGCTCAAAAGCCTGAATGCCCAAGCGGTGAAGCGTGGGAGCGCGATTGAGCATCACTGGATGATCCCGGATGACCTCTTCGAGGATATCCCAGACAATCGGCTCCTGCCGCTCCACCATTTCCTTGGCAGCCTTGATGGTGGCGCACTGGCCGGTCTGCTCCAGGCGATGATAGATAAAAGGCTTGAAAAGCTCGAGCGCCATCTTTTTGGGCAGACCGCATTGATGAAGCTTGAGCTCCGGCCCGACGACAATCACAGACCGCCCTGAGTAATCCACGCGCTTGCCGAGCAGATTTTGACGGAAACGCCCCTGTTTGCCCTTCAGCGTGTCCGAAAGCGATTTCAAGGGGCGGTTGTTGGTGCCACGAAGGATGCGGCCGCGGCGCCCGTTATCGAAGAGCGCATCCACGGCTTCCTGTAGCATCCGCTTTTCGTTGCGAATAATCACATCCGGCGCGTGCAACTCCATCAACTTTTTCAGCCGGTTGTTCCGGTTGATCACGCGGCGGTAAAGATCGTTGAGATCCGATGTGGCAAACCGGCCGCCATCGAGAGGCACGAGCGGGCGAAGCTCCGGCGGGATGACCGGGATCACGTCCAAAATCATCCATTCGGGTTTATTACCGGACTTGCGAAATGCTTCAACCACTTTCAGGCGCTTGGCGTACTTCACGCGCTTCTGCTGAGAAGGGTCATTCTTCATTTTCGCGCGCATTTCTTCAGACAAGGCGTCCACGTCTACCCGCTTCAAAAGCTCCTTGATTGCCTCAGCCCCCATGCCCGCGCGGAATTTCCCCGGAAAATCCTGCTGCAATTGCCGGTAGCGTTCCTCTGTAAGAATTTCTTTTTCCTTGAGCGCGGCTTCACCGGGATCAATGACGACGTAGCTTTCAAAATATAGAATTCGCTCGAGATCTCGAAGAGAGATGTCAAGCAGGTGGCCGATGCGGCTGGGAAGCCCCTTAAAAAACCACACATGAGAACACGGAGAGGCAAGCTCAATGTGCCCAAGGCGTTCCCGGCGCACCTTGGAAAGCGTCACCTCCACGCCGCATTTATCGCAAATCACTCCGCGGTGTTTCATGCGCTTATACTTGCCGCAAAGACACTCCCAGTCGGTCACCGGACCAAAAATGCGGGCGCAGAAAAGTCCGTCCCGCTCCGGCTTGAAAGTGCGGTAGTTGATGGTTTCCGGCTTCGTTACTTCCCCGTGGGACCAGGACCGGATCTTCTCCGGAGAAGCCAGACTCACACGGATATTGTCAAATTCACCGATTAAGCTAACTCTGTCGTAAGGGCTGCTTCGAAACAATGTATGCCTCCTTAAGAAGGAGTATGAAAAAACTTATGAATATTCCACGCGCCGTGGCCGTTGGGCCGTTCAATAAAACGCTTCAGCGGATGGGAAAGTCTGTTCATCACGAGCAGGAAGCCGCGAGCGGCCCGCTGCCGGACGATAACTCTCGGTTCGTTATTTTCCGGAAGCCGCAACCAACTCAGCTTGCTCCTTCGGCTTCTTGATCAATTCAACGTCGAGCCCCAGGCTTTGCAGCTCGCGCACAAGAACGTTGAACGATTCCGGAACGCCCGGCTCGATGGCGGCTTCGCCCTTCACAATCGCCTCGTAAATCTTGGCGCGGCCATAGACGTCGTCCGATTTGGCGGTAAGCAATTCCTGGAGAATATGCGCGGCGCCATACGCTTCGAGCGCCCAGACTTCCATTTCTCCGAACCGTTGGCCGCCGAATTGCGCCTTGCCGCCGAGAGGCTGCTGCGTAATGAGCGAGTACGGACCAATCGAGCGCGCGTGTATCTTGTCGTCCACCAGGTGGGACAATTTCAGCATGTAGATGTAACCCACCGTAACCACCTGATCGAACTTCTCTCCCGTCATGCCGTCATAGAGGGCAATTTTCCCCGAGTGCGGCAAGCCCGCCTTATCCAGGTATTCCTTAATATTCTTCTCGGTCGCGCCGTCGAACACCGGCGTTGCGAACGGAACTCCGTGCTTATACGTCCGGGCAAACTCGATGATTTCTTCATCGTCAAAATCATCCACTCGCGGCGCCGTCGCGCCCCGCAAAACACTTTTCAGCTCTTTCCGCGCCAGCTCAGCGCGGTTTTCCTGGCTCAGCAACTGCGTCAGCTTCACGCCAAGCTCTTTAGCCGCCCATCCCAGATGCGTTTCAAGAATCTGCCCCACGTTCATGCGGGAAGGCACGCCCAGCGGATTCAGCACCACCTCCACCGGCGTCCCGTCGGGCATGTAAGGCATATCCTCTTCGGGCAGAATCCGCGCGATAACGCCCTTGTTGCCGTGGCGGCCCGCCATCTTATCGCCCACCGAAAGCTTGCGCTTCATGGCGATGTACACCTTGACCAGCTTGATCACGCCCGGCGGCAGCTCATCGCCTTTCTTGAGCTTGCCGATTTTCTCATCGGTGATCTTCCGCAGAATATCGATCTGCCGCGAGGTCATCTCCTCGATCTCATCCATCTTTTCGAGGAGTGTAGGGTCTTTCTTCGCAATCTTGATGCGCTTCAGATTGCGGGTCGTAATCCGCCCCAGCGCCTCGCGGTCAAGCTCAGCGCCCTTGGAAAGCAGCCGTTTATTCGTCTTTTCGTCGTGCAGGTCGGCCAGCAGCTTTTCCCCTTCGAGCAACGCCGCAAGCCTTTCCACGCGCTCCGTGTTCAAGATGCGGATTTCATCATTCAGGTTCTTCTCCAGCCGTTCCACTTCGCCGGTCTCAATCGACCTTGCCCGCTCATCTTTTTCCGCGCCCTTGCGCGAAAAGATTTTGACATCGACGACGATCCCTTCAATCCCCGGAGGACACGTGAGCGAAGCGTCGCGCACTTCGCCCGCCTTTTCGCCGAAAATCGCGCGCAGCAGTTTTTCTTCCGGCGTAAGCTGCGTCTCGCCCTTGGGCGTGACCTTGCCCACCAGGATATTGCCTGGCACCACGTATGCGCCGATGCGGATCACTCCGCTTTCGTCAAGGTCCTTCAGCAAAGACTCGGAAACGTTGGGAATATCCCGCGTAACCTCTTCCGGCCCGAGCTTAGTGTCCCGCGATTCAATTTCAAACTCCTCGATATGGATCGAGGTATAAGAGTCTTCCTTCACCAGCTTTTCGCTGACCAGGATGGCGTCTTCGTAGTTGTATCCGCGCCACGGCATGAAAGCCACCAGTACGTTCCGCCCGAGCGCCAGTTCGCCGCCCTCCGTGCAAGGGCCGTCGGCGAGAACGGTGCCCGCCTTAACCCTCTGCCCCCGCTTCACCACCGGCTTTTGATTAATGCAGGTGTTTTGATTGGAGCGGCGGAACTTGATCAACTGATAGATGTCCGCGCCCACTTCCCGCGAAAGGTGCCCGCTGTGGCCGCTGCCCTCGACGCGCACAATGATGCGCTCGCTGTCCACGCTATCCACGACGCCGGCGCGCTTGCAGAGCACTACCGCTCCCGAATCGCGGGCCGTAACCTCCTCCATGCCCGTGCCAACCAGCGGCGCCTGCGCGCGCAGCAGCGGAACGGATTGCCGTTGCATGTTCGAACCCATCAAAGCGCGGTTGGCGTCGTCGTTTTCGAGGAACGGGATCAGCGACGCAGCCACGCTTACCAGTTGCTTGGGGCTGACGTCGATGTAATCCACATTCTCACGCCGCACCAGGACGAAGTTGCCGGCTTGCCGGGCGTTCACCAGCTCACTGACAACGCGCCCTTTTTCGTCTACAGGCACGTTGGCCTGGGCGATGATGTGCTGGTCCTCTTCCCACGCGGAAAGATAAAAAGAAGTCCGCTCGTATTCGACGGTCTTCCGGCGCTTCTCGCGCAACTCCTCGCACGCCTTTTCGATTTCTTTGAGCTCCACCTGCTCGCCGACGCGCCAGGGGCCGTCGCCGCCATGCGTGATAGTCGCATAATCAACAATCGCGCCGTTGCGGACTCTTCGATATGGGCTCTCAATGAAGCCGTACTCATTAATCCGCGCGTAGCAGGAAAGCGACGAGATCAAGCCGATGTTGGGGCCTTCCGGCGTTTCAATGGGGCACAGCCGGCCATAATGCGTGGGATGCACGTCGCGAACCTCAAAGCCGGCCCGCTCTCTCGAAAGGCCGCCCGGACCCAGGGCCGACAAACGCCGCTTGTGAGTAATCTCTGAAAGCGGGTTCGTTTGATCCATAAACTGCGAGAGCTGAGAAGACCCGAAGAACTCGCGGATGGCGGCCATCACCGGCTTGGCGTTGATCAAGTCGTGCGGCATCGCGGTCGACATTTCCTGATAGACCGACATCTTTTCCTTGATCGCCCGCTCCATGCGCACAAGACCAATGCGGAACTGGTTTTCCAGCAGCTCGCCCACCGCGCGCACGCGCCGGTTGCCCAGATGGTCGATGTCGTCCACGCCGAAATTGCCTCCGGGATTCTTACGCAACTTCAGCAGATAGCGAATACACGAGTAAAAATCCTCCGGCTCAAGCGTCCTTTTGTCGAGCGGCAGTTGAATGGGGGATGCCTCGGAATGATCCGTGGCAAGCGTTCCTTCGCAGCCGCGGACAACCTCGGAGCATAAAGTCCCCTCACGCCGGCCCACATAGATTTTTTCGCGGTCGACGATAAGATAGAAATTACCGTCAGGCAGATTGCGGGCCTCTTGCAATTCAAAACTGGTAGCCTTGCCGTCGATGCGCGCCTTAAGCCGCGTGTAATATCCCAGCTTGATGTTGTACTTCAGGCGCCCCACGCGCGAGAAATCGTACTTGCGCGGGTCGAAAAACATCCCATTGAACAGCGAAGTCGCAGTCTCAAGCGTGGGCGGGTCGCCCGGCCTCATTTTGCGGTAAAGCTCAATCAGGGCTTCCTGCGGCGTCTTGAGCGGGTCGCGCTTGAGCGTCTGGTTGATGACGATCCCGGTGTCGTCGCGGTCTGGAAAAACGACTTCGATCTCAGGGATTCCGGATTCGATGATGGCGCCCAGCAAGCCGGACGTCAGCTCGTTGTTCGCTTCAACCACCACTTCGCCCGTTGCCGTATCGACCACGTCCGCGGCAGCATAAGCGCCCTCCAAATCCTGTGGCGCCACTTCCACATGGGTGATCTTCGCCTTTTGGAGCTCCCTCAAAACCGATGGCGTAACCTTTTTGCCTCCGTGATGGATCACGCCATTCCGCGAATGCTCAACATTCTTGGTCAGGCGCATTCCAACGAGGCTCTCCGAAACGTCCATCAGGAGCTTGCCGTCTTTAACCTCGATGTGGGAAGTCTGATAGAAAACCTTGATGATTTCGGCATTGCTCTTCAAGCCGAGCGCGCGCAAGAAAATCGTGGCCAGGAACTTCCGTTTGCGGTCGATGCGCACGTAGAGCACGTTCTTGTTGTCATATTCAAACTCCACCCAAGAACCGCGATAGGGAATAATTTTGCCCAGGAAATAAGTTTTTTGAGGAGTGGATTCAAAGAAAACTCCGGGCGAGCGGTGCAGTTGGCTGACGATCACGCGCTCGGTGCCGTTGATAACGAAAGTCCCATTGTCCGTCATCAAGGGAATTTCACCGAAATAAACTTCCTGCTCCTTGATGTCCCGGATGCTTTTCTGGCCCGTTTCACTATCTTTGTCATACAGCGTAAGGCGGATTGTAACCTTCAGGGGCGCGGCGAATGTCATGCCCCGCTCCTGGCAATCGGTGACGTCGTACTTGAGCTGCAGTGCAACAGGGTCGCCGCATTTATTGCAGAAAGTCACCACGTTTTCGTTGAACGTGCCGCATCGCGTGCACAGCACCTCGCCGGTCTTAAACGGGTCGGTAATCACCGTATGGCCGCAGTTCTTGCAGGTGCTTCGCAGATGGTGCAATCCGCGCAAGCTGCCGCACTTGCACTCCCAGTTCCCAATCGAATAATCGACGAAATCGAGTTGCGAGACTCCGCGAAAGTCGGTGATCGGGAAAACCGAATTAAACACGGCTTGCAGGCCGGTGTCTTCCCGCTCGCTCGGCAGGAGATTCATTTGCAGAAAGCGTTCATACGATGCCCGCTGCACTTCAATTAAATTAGGAATGGAAATGACAGTTGGAATTTTGGAGAAATTAATGCGATGACGCGACACGCCGTTCCGGCCGTTAGGCATCCCTGGGACTCCTTGCTGTAGAGATTTTCTGTACTAATTGCGTAATGACGGACCACGCCCCTATGCTACATAGGATGCAGCGTCCGCCTGGATGGATACGCCGGTCTTGAGCCCACTTGCCGCGATGCGCTGGGTCCGCCTGCCATAAATCTGCCCAACGACGCGCATTCGTCTCAGCACGACCGTGGCCGCGTGCTACCGTTCCTGCCCATGTGAATGCTGATTCTAAAGTACTTCGCCCAATCGAGTCCGCTCTCGGCTCGACTGGGCCTGCCGCCATCAGCCTATTTCACTTCTACCGTAGCGCCCGCTTCGGTGAACTTTTTCTTGATTGTCTCGGCCTCTTCCTTGTTCACGCCTTCTTTAATCGGCTTGGGCGCGCCGTCCACCAGATCCTTCGCCTCTTTTAAACCGAGACTGGTGATTTCGCGGACTGCCTTAATAACATTGATTTTATTCGCCCCGACAGCCGTCAAAATCACCGAGAACTCCGTCTTTTCTTCGGCAGGCGCGCCGCCAGCCGGCGCAGCAGCGCCAGCCGCCGCCATCACGGGAGCCGCAGCCGCGGCGCTTACACCCAGCGCCTCTTCAAGCGCCTTCACCAGATCTGCCGCCTCCAAAAGGTTTAATCCCTTGATCTCTTCCACTAATTTTTGCACGCGTTCCGACATCGTCTTGTTATCCTCCTAAGATTTCCGCATCAAGCCTACCGGCCCCACAGAGCCGGACCTGCGCCTCCGAACAGAAGTCCTAATTCCCAGCCGCCTCTTTAAACTTTTTCTCTTGCACTCCCTGCTGAATTACAACCGCCAAGTTCCTGCCAACCGCTGCTACCGCCGTAGCCACGCGCTGCGCCGGCGAATTGATAAGGAAAAGAACCTTGGCGAACAACGCCTCACGGGAGGGTAGCGCAGCAAGGGCATTCAATGCCTTCAAGTCGATGACGCGACCTTCCACCACGCCCGACTTAAACACCAGAACGGCGTTCTCCTTGGCGTATGCCGTGATCGCCTTCGCCAGCGCCACCGGATCTGTTTGGGTGTATGCCACCGAAGTTGTTCCGTGAAGATCCTTCGCGGCAGGCCCCGCGGGCGTGCCCTCAGCCGCGCGCTCGATAATAGTGTTCTTCACCACGCGGTAGGCCGCCCCAACGCCTTCAAGCTTGCGGCGCAACTCGAAATCCTGGCTCACGGTAATGCCTTCAAAGCCCGAAAAGATCACCGTCTTGGCCTTGGCCAACTCTTCACGAAGCTGATCAGCCTTTTGCTGCTTAATATCTTTTTTCATGAGAACCTTCAGATTCTATCTACGCCAAAAAATACCCTTAGCCGCCGCCATCTTGCCGGTGAATCCCTCTAAGCCGCCTCGACGGAGGCCAAATCAATTGGGACCGCAGGCCCCATCGTCGATGAAATGGTTATGTTCTTCACGTACCGGCCCTTCGCCGTGGCAGGCTTCGCCTTGAGCACGTTTGTGATCAGGGCATGAGCGTTTTCCGCCAGCTTTACCGGCTCAAAAGAAACCTTGCCCACCGGGCAGTGGATGATCCCTGTCTTATCCACCCGGAATTCGACTTTGCCGGCCTTAACCTCTCGCACAGCCTTAGCCACATCGAGCGTCACCGTGCCGGTCTTCGGGTTAGGCATGAGACCCCTTGGTCCCAGCACTTTACCCAGGCGGCCCACGGACTTCATCATGTCAGGGGTCGCCACAACCGCGTCAAACTCCATCCAGCCACCCTGAATTTTCTGCACCAGATCGTCCCCGCCTACGTCGTCCGCTCCCGCCTCGCGCGCCTCGCGCACCTTATCGCCGGACGCCACTACTACCACGCGCTTGGTCTTACCCAGTCCATGCGGCAAAACCACGGTTCCGCGCACCATCTGATCGGCGTGTTTGGGGTCTACCCCTAAGCGGATCGAGACCTCAACCGTCTCATCAAACTTCACAAAGGACGCCTGCTTGACCAGAGGCATGGCGTCAGCCAGCGTGTAGGCCGGCTTGGTCACCAACTTCACAGCCTGTTCAAATTTTTTCCCCAAGGCGAAACTCCTGTTAAAAACTTCATCCCGAATTGGTTACAGTCACGTATTCCTATCCGAAGCCTATGGCGTGATTTCGATGCCCATGCTACGAGCGGTTCCCCGGACGGTGGCCATGGCCGACTCAAGGCTGCGCGTATTCAAGTCTTGCAGCTTGGCCTTGGCAATCTCTTCCACCTGCTTTTCCGTCACCTTGCCCACTTTATTCTTGTTTGGCTCACCAGAACCCTTGGCGATTCCCGCCACCCGCTTTAGCAAAATCGCAGCCGGGGGAGTTTTCGTGATAAATGTAAACGAGCGGTCCGCGTATACCGTAATCACAACCGGAATAATCAGCCCCTCTTGATCCTTCGCGGACGTCTTCGCATTGAATGACTTGCAGAACTCCATGATATTGACGCCGTGCTGACCCAGCGCAGGCCCAACCGGCGGCGCGGGAGTCGCCTTTCCTGCGGCAATCTGGAGCTTGATCATTGCTTGAACTTTTTTTGCCATATCCGCCCTTGCCTAGAAAATCGAAGCGTGGAATTATTTTCTAGGCTACCCTTTCTCAACCTGATAAAAGTCCAATTCCACCGGCGTCGAACGTCCAAAGATAGTCACCATCACACGCAGCGTGGAACGATCATCATTAATTTCGTCAACCAAGCCCGTGAAATCCTTAAACGGACCCTCATTAATCTTAACCGTCTCGCCCTTTTCAAATCTGAGCTTCGGCTTCGGGTGCTCCGCTGCCACCTCGACCCGGTGGACAATGCGGTCAACCTCTTCGCGCGTCAAAGGGCTAGGCATCTGGCCCGAACCCACGAACCCCGTTACCCTGGGGGTAGAACGCACCAAGTGCCACGTCTCGTTATCAAGATCCATCTCGACCAGCACGTATCCCGGATAAAAGAGCTTCGGCGCCACCACTTTCTTGCCGCCGCGCATTTCCACCACGTCCTCGCTGGGAACAAGGATGTCGCCAATCCGGTCCCCAAGTCCGGCGGCCTCCACCCGGCTCCTGAGCGTTTCCGCAACTTTTTTTTCAAATCCGGAATAGCTATGAATGATGTACCAATTCTTTGGCATGAGCAGCGTTCTTAAATAAAAGTCGGGTCGTAACCCTGCGGAAAACCTCCGTGAAGCTTATGCGGCGCGATGCGTCAGATAATCGAGCACCTTCAAAACCAAGCGCGAGAAGCTCTGATCGCACACATAGAAAAACGCCGCAAAGGCAAACGTGGTGAGCAGCACCATCACCGTCGTTCCATAAACTTCCTGCTTGCCGGGCCATGTGACGCGGCGCATCTCAACTTTGACTTCCCGGCAATAATCAATAAACCGTTGCCACATCCCGCGCTGGATTGTGATTTCATTGGCCATGACTGACGCTAATCACCTGATCTATCTCATCTAGCAAGCCGAGGCATTTATCAGCCTCTTGAAATGGCAGGGGCGGAGGGATTCGAACCCCCACGTCCGGTTTTGGAGACCGGCAGTCTAGCCGTTAAACTTACGCCCCTTAACTCTGTGCCGGAGGTTATCGAAGGTCCGGCCGGTTACGGCGCCCAAAACGGCTCCAGGGCCACAACGTCTACCCGGTGGCCTACTTCACTTCCTTGTGGGGAGTATGGCGGCGGCAGGACCGGCAGAATTTCTTGAGTTCGAGCCGATCCTGATTTTTCTTTTTATTTTTTGTGCTCGTATAATTCCGGTTTTTGCACTCGCCACATTGTAATGTGATAATTTCGCGCATGATCCCTAGGCGAGCCGCACAGCCCGCTACCC
>DASZAE010000279.1:0-13321 GCA_035945515.1 Terriglobia bacterium | reverse complement strand
CTCTTGAATGAATTGGACGAGCAACCAGGAAAGGTTTCGACAAGGAACAGCAGCAAGGGTCGAACGAAGCATGAAAAAGGTCAAACTGGCGGAAGCACGGGCCAGACGACGGTTGCCACAACTTCCGTCGAGGGGATGGCGCCATCTCCTCGAGGTTTTCTCTTCTGACACCGATCCTCAATGTGGCTTTCATCGTTCGCAAGAATCACAAGGTGTAAGTTCGAAATCAGGACCAAAAATTGGGTAATACAACGTTCAACCAGCCGGCAGCAGGCCTTTGTGTCCCGCCTTTCTCAAATCAGAACGATCCCTCGCCGAATGCCGAGCATCACCGCTTCGGTGCGGCTTGCGGCACCTTGGCAGCCATCAGTAACTCGGTTTCCGTCCGCAGGGCATGACTGCGGAGGATTTGCTTGATCTTGCTCCACATCGGTTCGATGGGATTGAAATCGGGAGAATAGGGCGGCAGATAGAGCAGCCGCGCGCCCCTGGACTGGATGGCTTCGCGAACTCCCCGGATTTTGTGCGTCGCCAGATTGTCCAGGATCACCAGGTCGCCTGCTCGCGAGGCAGGCGCGCTACCAGGCTGCGCTACGCCCCGACATGAAGTGCGAGACTCATTCTAAAGCACTTTCCAACTTTACTCCTAATCCGTCCCATGCTTTTTACCCCCGACTGTGCACGAACTCTGCACGAATGAGGCTATTGCACCGTGACTGTGCACAATGGAGCCGCCAGAACGCCAGCGGCGACAGGTGCCATTTCGTTGGCTCGACGGTTACCCATTCATCGGCTACGCCTCCGGCACTCAGCCGTGTGGCATAAGTGGAACGAAGATCGTAGATTCGAAAATAGGGAACCTTTGCCCGTCGGAGAGTTTTTTTCCAAACAGTTTTGAGCGCCGTCCGGTGCCCGCTCGGATTCCGATTGCTCGGGAACAGAAACGGCCCCCTCACCTGAAATCTCCATCTGGCTCTTGAATGCTTCAATGGCGAGCGAAGTAAGAGGAACTTCGGCGATACCGTTCGGAGTCTTTGAATCCGGTGTCCAGACAAACGCGTTTTGCAAGTCTACTTGGTTCTTCCTCATTGGAGTCAGTTCCTTGTAGATTCGCAATCCGGTCGGGGCGCCTCACGTCACGCTCTGACGGTTGGCTTCATCGCCGCCATGATTTTCTGCGTGGGGCAGCGAATCCTGCCTTCGTTTTGCGGGATGCGCGTTCTCTGGAGCCCGAAGCTGATGCTCGCTATGCTGGTCTTGCTGATTACCGGCTGCACGTTGCGTGTCTCGTCGGAAATCTTGGCCTATCAGGAGTACGCGACCTGGGCGTGGTACGTTCTGCCGATTTCCGCGCTCATCGAACTAACAGCTGTTGCGCTGTTTGCCGTGAATCTGATCGTGAGCTTCGCTCGCCCGCCGGTGGTTGTTACATCTGCTCTTACTATGACGACTGAATAACGAACTGCGGCGCTGTGATGCCACGGAAGGCAAGCCACTCAAAGTATCGTTTTTCGGTTGCGGGATGATTTCTTCTCGTTCTTTTCAGGCGACGACTTCAAAAGGCGAAGTGCAGAGCCCTTATGAATTGCAACATGGTCGGTTTTATCGCTGTTGATGAAATACTGAGGTTCTTCTCTCGTGGCATGGTGGGTATAGCCGTTGAATTTCACATCGGAAATGACTTTCTTCGTGATAGTTCCGCGAACTCGCCCTGCTTCTGAGTTCCATTCGACGTGATCGCCACATTTGAACGTCTTAGACATCTGTCAGTCGCTAGCGAACGGAAGATGCATCCCGCCAAGCAATGGTTAGGAGAAAAGCGCTGTCAACCATGCCTTCAACATCATGAGGAATATCGTGCTCTAGCGTCAGCATCTGGCTGGGCGCGAGCTCTACCGACCGCTCGGCTGTGGTGAAGCGGATTCGTCCTTGGAGAGTTTGCAGCGAGATTCGCCCCTCGGTTCGATGTTTCTCCAACCGTCCGCCAGTTTTCATAACAATGAGCACGACACGGAAATCCGGATATTTCGCGAGCGTCTTTGCTGTATGTCCAGATTGCCAGCGCCCTTCGGATCGGAGCTGCTCAATCTCGCGGTTAAGGTCCAGCGTCAAGAGCGGCGCTGTTAAGGTCCCCACCTCGTGTTCTCGTCCTGTTTGTGGCTTTGCCTCTGCCATGATGATTTCACCTCTTCAGCGATGCTGTTACCGCCAGAACGAGCCCATCTTGAGCGAGCCTATTGCGTGATTCAAGGCTGGAAACGCGATGTCTTTCTCTCATCCGCGGCTCCCGATGTTCTGTCAGGTCTCCGACTGGCATCGCGGTATATGATTCCGTCTTTCATGACGAAATCGACTTTGGAAGTAGCGGCAATGTCTGCTATCGGATCGCCGGCCATGCCCACTATATCGGCGAGCTTACCGGGGGCGAGCACTCCGAGGTCATCACGGCCCAAGAGCTCAGCCGCTACGCTAGTCGCTGCCTTCAAAGCACGAACCGGTTTCAGCCCCGCGCTGACCATTGCCTGGAATTCGAGAATGCCATGGCTGAATGGGAACATGCCACAATCTGTTCCGTACGCTACCTTCACTTGGCTTGCGGCTAGCAGCTCCTGAGATTTAAGAATTTTGGCGTTATCACGGCGGAACTTCCACACGGCCTGACAAGGCAACGTGCCAGCTTGCAATTCATGCAGGTCTTCCTGTGTCATCTGCATTGTGGGAACGATGAATGATCCTGCCTGTTCGGCCATTTGAACTCCCTCGGAATCGATTAAATAAGCGTGCTCTAGACTCCGTGCGCCAAAACGAATCGCCTGCTTACAACCATCGGCGGCACCCGTGTGCACAGCAACGGGCATTCCCAGCTGGTGGGCCGTCGATGTTAACACCTCCATCTCGTCATCGAACCACGTCACACGGGCGGGATCATCCCCAGCGCTGAAATAGCCACCGGTATTTGTGGTCTTGATCCAATCACTGCCGAACGTGTGTTCACGCCGCACCAGGGCCTTAATGCTTCCGGCACTGTCGGCGATAGCCGAGACCGGTAGATTCCAGCGAGGGTTGTAAAAGCCACGCAGGTCGCCGTGACCCGCACTCGCAGAGAGAATGTGCGCTGCGACCAGGAGCCGAGGTCCTGCCAGCACTCCCGCGTTGATCGCGTTGCGAAGATCAACGGTAGGCCATTCCGGATCGACGGTGCCGAGGTCGCGCAAAGTCGTGAAGCCGTAACTCATGTACTCACGAGCAAGGCTCAATCCCTTGAGTGCTTTGCTAGCTGACGACTCGAGGGTCTGCTGAACCAGATGCGCCGCATCCATGGTCAGGTGGACATGGGTATCAATCAATCCAGGGCTTACGGTTCGATCCGAGAGGTCGATCACCTGCGCTCCCGAGGACCGAGGCACGGAGCGGCCGATACTCGTAATCCGAGTCCCCTCGATTAAAATCTCTGCCGGCCCGGTCAGGTCCTCTGAGGTGCCGTCGAATACTTTCCCGCACACAAGCACAGTTGTACTCATCTTGTGCTTCCCTCGGCTAGTCGACTTTTGAGATGCAGCCGCGATTCATCCAGATTATTCCGGTGGGTGCGCTATTGGAAGCTGCCATCCGCGCCGCATCGCCATAAATCGGAGTCCAAAGCAGAGAAGTGCGCCGGCAATTGCCGCGGCGGAAGTGGGTAAATGCAGCATTCTTCCCAACACTACCACAGCGGCGCCAAGCAGCGCCGCGACCGCATAGAGTTCGGTTCGCAATACCGTGGGAATCTCCATTACGAGAATATCGCGCATCATGCCGCCGCCAATTCCTGTCAGCATACCGAGCAGCATCGCCGCAACAGGACCGGCGTGAAAGGCCAGCGCCTTGCCCGCACCAGCCACTGCAAAGAGCGCGAGTCCGGCGGCATCGAACACCAGCACGGGGCTGCTCAAACGGTTGATGATTCGATATCCGTAGAACGTAATCAGCCCAGCAAGGATCGATACCACGACGTATCGCCACTCGCTCATGGCCGCGGGCGGAATCGCTCCAATCATCACATCGCGGGCGATCCCGCCCGAGTTACCCGCGGCGAACGATAAAACTAGCACTCCGAACAAATCCAGTTTGTGCTTCACTGCAGCCGTTGCACCGCTGATCGCGAACACGAAGGTGCCGCCAAGATCAAAAGCGCTCAACAGCGTATTCACAACGATATGGTCATTGACAATCAATTGAGTCATGGCGATCGCCAAGCCTGAGATGCTACGCTTTCACTCCGACTTCCAACGTCAAACGGATTACTGGGGAATGCGGGTTGTGATTAGTCGGATCTTCGGCACGTCTGTCTGACTCTCGCCTCATATATATCAGGATCGGTGCTTCTTACGAACGAAAAAAGAAAACGGTACCTGCCACTCCGTGCGAGATCCAGAGGCAACAAAATGCCCGGTTCACGCGTTTCTGACCCTCCCGCGCACAGTGTAAAAGACACTCACTCAACCGGTGTAAGCGAGAAACTTAGCCTTCAAGATCGTGCTTATGGACTCGGTGTTAACGGTCTGTTTGTTCACGTTTGTCCGCTCTGCGAAGGAAGCGCATTTGACTACAGGAAGGAGACACTCGTGTTAAGCAGCTTTCTTCTTCTTTCAGTGCGCCTTCTTGCCGCTAGGTATCGTCAGCATGATGGACAGGATCGCCACGGCTACCATAAAAACGTTGAACATTAGTGCGATCATCGCCGCCGCACGAACTGCTACGTTGTCCTGGCGGCCATAGAAGGTAATAACCCCTTCCACCCAACGTGCGCTGTCGGTGCCGCTGCTGAGAGCGGTGAAGATCGTCGCTGAGATTGCAACCCCGAACGCAGCCCCGAGCGAGGAGGCCATCTTGTAGATGCCCGACCCGGCTCCTGCCTGGCTTTCCGGAAGATTGGACAGTGCTGCGTCGGTCGAAGGTGTAGCGTAGAACGCCAAGCCCACGCCGTACAGTGTGTAGGCAATGACCGCGAGGATTCTGTAGTCCTTTAACAGCAAGTTTGCTGGCGAAAGGAATAAAATCGACAGGCCGGTGATGACACAACCCCAAACCATCGGCTTCCGCGCGCCAAAATGCTGCAAGAGCTTCTCGCCGACCCGAATGAAAGCGATTATCGCAACAGCGTAGCCGAGTGTGAGCATGCCAGCTTGCTTCGCGGTCAACTTACCGCCAAGCTGGACTAGCTCCAGGGACACGATCAGTGTACCGGCCGCAGCATTGAGCAGGAAGTTGGAAATCGTCGCACCTGTATAAGTCGAGTTGGAAAAGAGTGAAAAATCGACAAACGCGGAGGAGGTGCGTGTCTCGACACGAACGAATAAAGCGCCCGTAACCAGAGCGACGGCGATCAGGATAAGAACTGGGAGACTGTGCCAACCCAATTTGTTCCCCTGTGTGACGACAATCTGCAAGGAAACCATCGCGACCATAAAAGTGACTACACCTGCAAAATCGAAGCGATAAGTCGCTTTATCTGTCGCCCGGCTCTCAGGGGTGCCGCTCATCAATACGAGACCAAGTAATGCAACCACAACTGAAGCGAAGAAGATGTAGCGCCAGCCGAGGCTCTGGGCTACTACTCCGCCGAATAATGCGCATACACCCGATCCACCCCAGGAACCGATCGACCAGAGACTGACCGCCCGCTGCCGCGCAGCACCGTCCCAATAGGTTTTCACCAGCGCTAAGCTCGCCGGCATGATGCAGGCTCCGGACAAACCTTGCAGTGCGCGCCCTGTCAGCAGAAGTGAGGAGGCCCAGCGCCCGGCAGGGGCGAGTCCGACCAGTAGTGAGCCGACGATACTCAGATAGAAGCCGATCCGCACAATGCGAACACGGCCAACGCGGTCGGCGAGGCCGCCGATAACCACGATGAATATGCCCGAGAAAAGTGCGGTAATCGCTACAGCGGTGTTCATTGTGCTGGCACCGAGATGCAGATCGCGTCCCATATCGGGGGCGATGTTCAACGTCGTCTGGGCGAACAACCAGAACGTAATGACGCCAAGGATGATTCCGTAGAGCACGCGATCATTGCCTCGGAACCTCTCGGCTGGGGTGGCTATAGCTGCCATATTGCTCTCCACCGGCGCACTTTGGCTCTCTAGTGAGATCTTTTGCGCGCCGGATCTGCTGTTCTAACCGCCACAGAGACTGGTGGGGTCAGTCTTCTGCCTAAAGCCAACTCGCGATGCCTCGGGAATCGTAACTAGCTGCTTGGGCGCTCCTGACAGATCTGCAGCTCAAGACAACAGGTTAGCTGGATAACTAGGATGCTATGTTGCTAGCCAAGCCTGCGCAGCAACCACCATCGCTTCCACTCCCGTTTCCAGAGTTGGATGGATCACCGGCGCGAAACGTGGGTTGTGATTGGTGGGGAGCTCGGCAATTGTGCCGGCCTTCTTCGCTTTTGCATAGGTGTCAGGGTCGGTACCGCCCACGAACCAGAAGACCGAAGGTACCTGCCACTCAGTTCCAAAAGAGCCAAAATCTTCACTCGCAGCAGTTGGTTGAGTGTCTTTCACGCGGTCCGCTGGGAAATAGCTCCGAAATGCTTCGACTGCACGTTTTGTTACATCTGGGTCATTCCTTACAAGCGGGTATCTATCAAGTGGCGTAATCTCCGGCTTCTTAGGCGCTCTCGAGGCTTCGGCTTCGGCATTCACGATGCGTTCGATTGCAGCAAGGACTCGTTTTCGGACATCTTCATCGAAAGTACGCACGTTCAGCTTTATGACTGCTTCATCAGGAATGACGTTTTCCTTTGTACCGGCCTGAAGCGACCCGACGGTTACGACCGCGGCATCACTGGGAGCCAATTCACGAGACACAATCGTTTGCAGACGAAGGACAGTCGCAGCCGCCATAACCACCGGATCAATGCTCGCCTGAGGCATCGATCCGTGAGCGCCTCGACCGAACATATGGATTTCGAAGCTGTCTCCGGCAGAGGTGATCACGCCGGAGCGAGTGCCAATGTCGCCTGAGGATCCAACCATAACGTGCTGCCCTAGAATGGCAGTTGGTTTGGGAAAGCGCTTAAACAATCCATCGTCAATCATCGCTTGCGCGCCGGCTCCTATTTCCTCCGCAGGTTGAAAAAGAGGTATCAGGGTGCCCCGCCATGCTTTTCGGCTTTTTGCCATTAATGTGGATGCTCCGATCAGCCAAGTCACGTGCATGTCATGACCGCAGGCATGCATCACCGGTACAGACTTACCATCTTCATCTGCAGTTATGTTGCTGGCGTACGGCAAACCCGTAGCCTCACGAACCGGCAGCGCGTCCATATCGGCCCTGCACATGATAGTTGGGCCCTCGCCGTTGCGGAGTACACCGACTACTCCAGTCTTGCCAACACCAGTCGCGACCTCATAACCCGCTGCCCGGAGATGCTCCGCGGCAATTCGTGCTGTCCGGTTCTCTTGCATCGATAGCTCGGGATGAGAGTGAATATCTTTGTAAATGGATTCCAGATCGGGAAGAAGCGTACTCAGACTAGCAAGTACGTTCTGCACTGGCCCTTGCATTTTGTCGCTCATAATTTATCACCTCTCGAAAATCTCTACAGACAATTGGCATTACGAGCGTTTGTAATGCTCAGATATGTGATGCTAGCAGGGGCAAAGCTCACGCGGCCAGCATTGAGCCGCTCGCCGCGCAATTGCGGTAGGTCGCCGCCGCTCGTAAGCCGAAGCGCGTTTCCATTGAGCTCAACTAAGGTGTCTTCGAATTGCTTTGCAGTTAACGTGTAGCGCTCGCTCGTTGTTGGCAAGTTGAGGTTGAAGCTTTGCTGCCGATCAGCATTTATGACGAGGAGCGTTACGCCACCCCTTCCGCCTTCGAGGCATTGAGCATACGCATACGTGTTCGGCGCGAGAGAAATTTGCGGATCGAGCACAGTTGTGCCCATCAGCTTGTGCCACAGCACGGTAGCCCAGTAATTGGGGCGCGGTTCTAAAGTGTTCTGGTCGAGCAAACCGTAATCGCTCGATGCCAGCGTGTTGTGCATGATGACCTTCACGCCTCGACGTGCCAAACTGGCATGCTCGATCAGATAACGAAACGCATCGAGGAACGTTGACGCCCATGGATTTCCTCCGCATGCTGCATCGGCTGTTTCGGTGATCCACAGCTGCTTTCCAGGTTCAGAGCGGTCGCGAAGGCTCGCATAGTACTCGTTGATCTGGTCTGGCCGAGAAAGCCATTCCTCCGAGAGCGCCACTGCCGCTGCGGTCTGGACCTTAGCGCCTATGCTTGCACAGCGTTCGGATGCGGCGGCATACAGATGGTAAGAAAAAATATCGAATGCCGGACTGGTTGCTTTTAGCAAATCTTCACTATGCAACATTCCGGGCATTGCAATCTCAAATGGCCCTTCGCCTACGGACCCAGGACCGAGGAAGATTGTGGCGGGAGAATTCTGCTTCAGCCATGGGCCGAACACGCCGATATCGCGAGCATAGTCAGCAGCGTTGTAGGCCTTGGGTGCTCCGCCCATAGCAGCGTAATCGGGCTCGTTCATGAACTCAGCCGCAGCAACCTGCCCTCCGACCAATCTTGTGTACGTAAGCCACGCGCTCGCCTCCTTTGAAGTCCAAACGCCTTGGGCGTTGCGGGTGCCGACGCTGGTAGCAAACGAAGTTACGAGTTCGCCATTCACCGCGTGCACAAAATCGATGACGCCTTTCCATTCTTTTCTGGTCAGCACGCCGCCAAAACCCGCCGGCGCCTTGTGAGGCGGACTATCCGAATCCGCAAAATAAACTGTGTTTGCCCATGTTCCGCTCACTCGCACATAGGCGGGGCCAAGCGCTGCCGCGAGCTTACGCAGACGGGGGTTCGTCAGATCGACGGGCGGACGATACTGAAACATATTCGGATTCATGCCCGCCGGGGTCGAAGCAGATTGTGCAGGCTGATCCGGGCGCGATGCCACGGAGCTCTCGTTGTGGTACGGCTTCCAAAAACTCCCACCGGTGACTTCAGCCATCTCGATGTTGTATGAAGCGAATCGCGGATCGATAGTGCCTATACGCGGCATTTTTGCTGGATCGAGCGATGCGACTTGTGCCCTCAATTGCGTCGCCAGAAACACGATCGCCATTGTGCATGAAACCGCCAGCACGCAAACGCCAGAACGATTGCTCCGACTCATTGCCTCACCTCAGTCAACTTGTCACACCGTTCACTCTCTCACAATTGAAAAGTTTTAATCAAAACGTCACCTCTGTATACAGGCCGATGACGAACGCGTTTGGAATTTTGCCTGTGCCTCCAGGGTTGATTACGTATTGTAGGTTGGGGCGAATCTTCAGCCACCGCGTACATTGCAGGCCATAGTCGATTTCAGCGATGCTCTCGTAGGTCTGGATTCCGACAGAGCCAGGCGCCACAATGTCGAGATCCTGCTGATATTGAGTCAACCCGGAGTTGGTGCGTGCATAGGCGATCATGAAAGAAACAACATCGTTATCGCGACTCGGGAAGGTGCCCTGGTAATGGCCGCCAGTCACCCAGAAATACGAGTACTTGGCCGTGTCCGGATCGCCCACTGTGACCATGGCTCCTAGCGTCAAGCCGCGATTGGAACTGGATTGCTCGCGAAAGACCATCTGATCAGCCATGATGTAAGCACCCCAACGACCGTTGTGCAACTCAAACGGTTCGCCGGTAAACGCGGCGGGATGTCCGTTGACATCCTTGAACAGGTCCGGCGTTTGCGATGAATTGTAGTAGCCGCCGATCTTGTATGCGCCGGGCAGTTTGCCGCTGCCTTGACCTGGCAACCAACAAGTTCGACGGGTATAAATGCACCGGTGCTGCGAAAGTTCAAATCGAAGCCGTTATCAGCGGCATCTTCGTTGGGATTTACCTGATAGAGGCCGGTCGCTACGTAGAAATCCGGTGTCGGGCTCACATTGATACGAGCACCCCATTCCGCCGTGGGAAAGTTGTGTGCGCCGCTATCGGTCGTCATGGCACTCGCATGTCCGCAGATCACCGCGCTCTGAAAATTGCAAAAGTATGGAAGCCCCGCGAAGCTATCGCCAATCGGCGACCGGCCTAGCTCGATTGTCACCTTATGCGTAAAAAAGTCCTGCTGATAATTCAACTCCGCTAGTCGGAAATTCTGACCCGCACCGTAAAGTTCCTGTACCGCAAATTGGTTCCCGAGTGCGTCAGCCGATAGACTGCTTCCGACACGGTCCGTAAGGGTTACCTGGACCTTTGCATCGTGAATCCTCGCGTATAACTCACCGGCTGATAGTTGCCTCCAGAAGGATTCCCCGCACTTTCGGTGGTGAAGTGCGCTCGCAGGTCAATGCCCGCATTCCGCAGCGAGGTGCGCTCACCGCCCCAGTCGCCTGTCATTGTGTCTTCGTCAAACCACCGCGAACCGCCAGTTGTCTGCTGGGCCATTGCAGAAGACGGGAAGAACGCCGCAGCAGCGACCAAGACCAGTAGCGTCTTTCGGGACCATTGCCTTCGGTACGGAATCAAGATTTCCATAAAGGTGCAGCGCTCGAAACCCGCCCGATAGAAACGCGATCTATAAAGAGGGGACCCGCCCTCGCCGGCGTCAGAAATCTCGACATCCGCGTTCTCGTGCCAATGAAGGTGTCGCTGAGATTGCAGGCTGCATTCTCGCGCGAGAGAATGCCTGCGGCAAGCAGGAAGAGCACGGCGGAACCTGCTAATAATTCGTCGGCGTGATTGGCAAGCTGGAATCGGACGCGAGTCTCTTTTTCCTAATTCAGACCGGCGGACCCAGCATTAAAACCGATCAAGGTGAAGCACTACCTTCACACCCCAAAGGAACCGCGCTACTAATCAGCTTGCGATGAATTACTGTACAGCCTGGGAGCAGAACTTTGAAATAGATGAACCTATGCCCGTCCAACGTTGTCACGGGTTTGCGAGGACCGGATCAGATCCTGCTGTAAATTCCCGACGGTCGGCACGCAAAGTGATGTAGAGTCTGGTTCTCCTGCAGTCTAGGTCGTGGTGCTTTGAAAGAACTCTATTGCGGTAGATGCCGCATGTTGAATCGATGATGCGAACGTTTTGCGATGATGGGGGCAGAAATGAAGGAACAGATGAAATTACAAAACAATCTCGAACTGATGCGGACACTCGATGATTCATGGAATGCACAAGACTGGGAGACGTTTGAGAAGCGACATTCCAAGGACACTTCCGTATTTTGGCCGGGTCAGGCCGAGCCGACGAGAGGTCGAGACAATCACAAGGCTGAGTCCATCGAATTTTTCAAAACCTTCCCCGACAATCATTTGATCAATCATCCACATAAAGTGGAGATTGCTCAGGGAGAATGGACGTGCACCGTTGCGGATTTTACGGGCACGATGCGCGGACCGATGAACGGTCCCGACAGCAAGCCGATAGCACCCACAAACAAGAAGTTTCACATTGAGTTCTGCACCGTCGCACATTGGAAGAACGGCGAGATCATCGAAGAGAAGCTCTTTTATGACTTGATCGGGTTGCTAAAACAGATTGGAGTTATGTGAAGTTGTTCGTCCGCTCGTTAGCATCCTTTCATGGATCGTTGCCTTCAGTACACCACTGTAAACCGCCGCTGGCCGTCCGCCGGACGTTCCAGTTGACCGATCATGGCAAGGTCGCTTAAACGCCTTCGCAACGAGATCCTCGCGTTTTCGAGCTTCTCGGGACGCCGCATAATCGCTGTTAACATGTGCTCCTCCTGTTCGGTGGGAGCAGAAGCAGCGGGCTAACCGACCTGCACCGTTAACATCGATATCGATCCGCCGTCTACACCTTCAATGGGAAAAGTGATCATTTCGCCTTGCTGCCGAGTCGCGACTACATAAAGTATAGGGAGGTAATGATCCGGCGTTGGAATCGAAAGCAAAGCTTCTGGTCCGAGCGTCTCATATTCAATCAGTGGCTTGTACTCTCCGGCGACCATCATCTCCTTTGCATCCTGTTCAAAGCGAACAGCCCAGTCGTAGGGGTCGGGCATGTGCCGACCCCACGCGTAGGCGTGGAGATTATGGACAAGGTTTCCGCTGCCGACAATCAGGATGCCCTCTTCGCGCAATGGCGCGAGTTTTTTGCCAATTTCGAAATGTAATGCCGCCGGTTTGCTTTCGTCTATGCTCAGCTGGACGACTGGAATGTCAGCAGCGGGGTACACGTGCCGAAGCACTGACCAGGTTCCATGGTCCAGCCCCCAAGAGTTGTCGAGTCTTACGTCCAGAGGCGCGAGTAATTTTTGCACTTGGCGCGCGAGTGCGGGATCACCAGGCGCGGGGTATTGCACCTGAAACAGTTCCTGTGGAAATCCGCCGAAATCGTGAATTGTTCGCGGCGAAGTGGCGATGGTTACACCGGTTTCTGGAACGAACCAGTGGGCGGAGATACATAGAATAGCTTTCGGCTTGAATATTGTCTGCCCTATGCGGCTCCAGGCTTGTGTGTAGCCGTTGTCGAGGACCGCATTCATCGGATTGCCGTGACCAAAAAAGATTGCGGGAAGTATCTTGGGCATATCGAGTCCTCTCTGGTTCCGGGGTTGCGGGCAGTCACGTAAAAATTATCAATCCCGCTGCGTAGCCTCACACGCAAAAACTGAGCCACAGTATAACGCCTGCCCAGAGCTAGACGAGAAGTACGGGGCGCTGTAGGACTTGTAAAGGCCGCCTACCATTCGCCTGTGTCATCGATGATTAGTGTGATCAACAGTTTTCTCTCACCGACGGGGTCACTCACTGGGACTGCGTTGAAACCCAGTGTGTCGGCTACACTCGGCGCTCGACTATCATTCGCCCGAATCCTTCGAAAAAGAGCGCCTACGAGAAGCCCAAAGAACGTCAGCGGCGGCGATGATGACGTTCTTCGAAGGCTAATGCTGGCATCTAGCAGAGGAATGCGCCTTCAAAGGAGGGTGCGATGCACATCATCTTTGTCTCGACAAGGGGTTCACTCTGTGGGATTTCTGATGGAACTCGACTGTGCACCAGCTGTGGACGACCGAAGCCAAAAACATTTCGCCGTTCATGGGACCTTCAAACAGCCAATGCCCACACTCTGCCACATAAATTCATTTCCGTAAAGCTACATCATTTATGGAAATACTCTGAAACGGACAATATTGGAAGGACGAAGCTTGCGCTTTGTCGGCTGATGATGGCAGCGAGCCGTTCACGGCGTCAAAGATCTTCGGTAAGTGGCCAGCTTCGCGGTGCGCCCTTCAATCCATTCGCGGCTCGAAACGATAGACGTGTGCGCCGTCACAGAAAGTGAAAAGATTAAAAAC
>DASZAE010000278.1:0-15871 GCA_035945515.1 Terriglobia bacterium | reverse complement strand
CGGAAAGATTTTGTACTACCTGGGCTTGATTTACCCCCAGGTGGCGACCATGCCGCTGCTCCAGGGGGAGTTGGACTTTTTCGGGTTTCCCGTCTCCATCGAAGACCTGCATTTTCATGTGGCCTACCTGACGGAAAAAGGCCTGGTATCAGTGGAGGGAGTTCGCGGCCCTCAAGTTCATCGGAACGTGTCTCTGATTAAGATCACCGCGAAGGGCATTGACTATTGTGATGGACGGCTACCCGTCGACGAGGGCATTTATCTGGAGCCGGCAAAATAATGGCAAAAACGAAATCCCATGCAAAATCCAGCGGCGAGAAAGAGAAGCCGGTACAAAGGGCCGCAAAGTCCGACAAGAAAATCGAAAAGCCCGAGGCGTGCTTCGATGTTCTGAACCTCCCGCCTGATGTGAAAAAACAAGTCCGGAAGTGGCTCATTGAAGGGGCGCCATTTGAGGATGTTGTGGAAAGAGTCGCCGAACCCGGCGAAGTAACCATCACGCAGCGTGCCGTGGAGCACTATTTCAGATCGGCCCCTGCGGTTCAAGCCGCCCGCATCACCCATCAAACTCGCGTCGCGGACAAATTGGTGAAGGCATTGCGCGATCCCAAATCGACCGAAGCAAAGCTCGCCCGGTCTGTGCTCGTCATGGGGCTTTCGGGACTCAATCGCGGCGGCGAGACGAATCGCGTGAAACACGCAATGCAAATGATCAAAGAGCAGAGGGATGAGCGGCTTAAGGAAGCGGACTCTCAGCGCAAAGAAGCCAAGCTCGAATTCGAGGAACAGGAGTTTCAGATTCGCGTTCAATCGCTCCAAGCCAAATTGCAGTTGGCAACTTTTCAACTGGACAGGCTGAGGGATTCGATTGAAAAGAAGGGAAAAAGCAAAGCGTTGGGACCTGAGATCCTCCAGCAAATTAACGAGATATACGGAATCGTAACGACCCCTGGTTCTGAGGAAATGAGCGGTGACGCCTGTGACGTCCAAGCATGAAGTAAAAAGCAATACGGTCTCGAAGCAAGCAGCGAGCGCCGTTCCTGGCCAGCGCGCCGTGGAACCTGGTAAGGCTGGAAACCAGGCCACTGTAAAACCGGCGGCGCTTTCCAAAGCGCCTGTGCAGTTGCTTCCTTATCAGCTCCGCTGGGTCGAGGACGATTCGCCTCTGAAGGTGGTGGTGAAGGCGCGGCAGACGGGCTACTCGTTTTCGTCCACCATCCGGGCCGTGCTGCGCTGCCTTCAGCGGCGCACAACGTGGATTTTCCTATCCAAGGGAGAACGCCAATCCAGGATGCTGATGGAAAAGGTTCAGGAACACATTCAATCGTGCGGTCTCGTCAGCCAGATGAACGAATCGCAATTTTTTGAAGGAACCCTCATCAAGCAGCTCGAAGTGCGCTTTCCAAATGGATCGGTGATTTATGGTTTGCCGGCCAATCCCGACACCGCGCGCGGCTACACCGGCAACGTAACGCTGGATGAATTCGCTTTCCATGCGGACGCGGAGAAAATTTACACCGCGCTTTATCCAATTACCACGCGCGGCTATGGCCTTGAGGTGATTTCCACGCCCAACGGACAACAGGGCAAATATTTTGAAATTGCAAAGAGCGCGGGCTTGGTGGATGGCGCGCGGTCGAAGGACAGCCGATGGTCCGCGCATAAAACATCCATCTACGAAGCCGCCGAGCAAGGGCTGAAAGTCAATCTTGATCAGTTGCGCGGCGGAGTCGATGAAGAAACTTGGCGCCAAGAATTTTGCTGCGAGTTCCTGACCGCGGCCAGCGAATGGATCAGCCCGGCGCTCTTTCAAAGCTGTGTCAGCAGCGAAGCGAGCGCGCAGCTCGACTCGTCACTCGCAATTCGTCAGTCGCCGCTCACCGAACGCTTCTACGCGGGCTGGGATATCGCCCGCAACCGCGACCTGAGCGTGATCTGGCTCAGTGAACTTGTGGGCGACGTAACGTGGACGCGCGGCGTAATTGAAATGCGCAATATACCTACCCCGGACCAGGTGAAAGAAGTCAAGGCGTTATTGCCGTTGATTCGCCGGATCAATATTGACCAGTCCGGCATGGGCCTTGCCATCGCGGAGCAGTTGGAGCGGGAGTATCCCGGAAAAGTAGAAGGGGTTCAGTTTACGCAGCCCAGGAAGGAAGCGATGGCTGTTTTTGCGCGGAGGCGGATGGAAGAGATGAAAGTCCGCTTGCCGGACGGCGAGGCCATCCGCGCGTCATTCCGCGCGGTGAAAAAAACACAGAATGCCATTGGGCAAACCCGGTTTGATACGGAGCACGACGCCAAGCTCGGCCATGCGGATCATTGGTGGGCTTTTTGTCTCGCGGAGACTGCAGCTCAACAGACGACGTATCACTTGGCCGACATCGGCGGACTGATTGGAAAGCCCGCAATGGCAGGGTTCCGGGACGCCGTTTTGTAAATAAGACGGCGCTCGCACAACTTGAAACACGGAGGAATGCAAATGAGTGACGAGAAAGAAAACATCGTGGACAGGATGTTCAAGAAAATCGGGAAAGGCGCTGAGGAGGCCGGGCAGCATGTGAAAAAGGAAGCCGAAGATTTCGGCCACAAGGCAGCCTCAGCGGTGAGCGAAGCAGCGCATATCGCCAGCAAGAAGGCTGTAGAAGCTGGAGACGAGATCAAGACAGACGCAGCCGACGCTGGCCATGCCGTTAAGAGCGCAGCCGAGGCAACTGGACACGAAATCGATCAGGAAAGCCGGTCTTAGCCGGCTAGAGGATTCAACGATGGATTGGAAACTCTGGTTCAAAGGTTTACTTGCAGCGATTGTTTCGAGCGCGGCAAACTCCATTTCGGTTTTGGTGGCGGACCCGCAACACTTCAACCCTGGCGCTGCGGGCGGAATGCGGAATTTAGGTATCGTTGCGCTCGTCAGCGCAATTGTCGGCGCGGCGCTGTACTTGAAACAAAGCCCCGTTCCGAAATAAAAACCGGCGTCGCGTGACGGCTTTACTGCGGCCGCGCGACACCTGAAATCTCAAGAAAGGAAATTCAATGAGAGTCAAAAAACTCATCTTAATCCCGGTTCTGGCCATGACGCTTGCGGCCTGCGGACTTGCTGAATGGGTGAAGGCCGCGCAGGAGATTTTGCCAGTTGTGCTCCCGATGGTCACAAATATGGTCACCGCTGTTTCGCTGCTTGAGGGCAAGACGGTCTCGCCAACGGACCTCAATACGATCAGCCAGACGGCCAATCAGGTCTCAGCGGACTTAAATCTGGTGGGGCAATTGGTGAACCAATATCAATCTTCGCCCAGCCCAACAACCTTGAGCAAGATCAACAACGCTTTGGTGGACGTGAACGCGCACCTGAATGCCCTTATGCCGGCTCTTCACATTTCGGATCCGGCAACGGTACAAAAAATTAGCGCCATCGCCACGCTCATTACCAGCGAAGTGACGTCCATGGAGCAGATTCTGCCCATCGTCTCGGGCAATCAGACCCATGCAATGTCACGCGTAGCCGCCCCCTTAAGCGCCGCGCAGCTTAAGAGCCGGTACGACGCGATCGTCACGCAACCGTCAACGAACACTGATGTTGACGCCGTATTTGCCAAGGCGGTCTTGAAATGATCGATCTCACGGCGGATTGCGGTAATGCTGTGCCAGGAACTTTTGGAGCGAGCGTTTCGCGGACTGTGTGACAACTGTGACTGTCGCGACGGTCTCTGGGCACCCCGATTCTAATTAGCAACGATCGGTGGCCGAAGTCGGCATGGGGACGCCACCACAACTTCAATTCTGGAACGCGCAAGAGGAAAAATGGCGACACCGAAACTAGGAAAAGGGCTCGGACGGAAAGCAGATATACATGATCACCGCGACTTGGTGTTGGAGGCGCGACAGGCGGCGCCGCTGCGCGATGTGGGAGCACCGCTGCCGACAGCAGTGGACGTTTTTCACGAGCTCGATTTGCCGGTTTATGACCAGGGGTCGCTCGGATCATGCACGGCCAACAGCGCCGTCCTATACCGTCGCTTCCTGGCGCGGAGATTCGCAAAATACTCCGCCGCGGATACCGATCTCAGCCGGCTCTTTCTGTATTACCAGGAGAGAAAACTACCCTGGAATAGCGATGTGAATAGCGACAGCGGCGCTGCAATGCGTGATGCCGTCTACGTTTTGGCTCACATCGGTGTCTGTCCGGAAAGTAATGACCCTTACCGGCCCGCAGACTTTTCCTCTGATTCGCTGAATAACAACGAGCGGGATATTTCTGCTGCCGCCGCGTTTCGCGTCGGCGCTTATCATCGCGTGCCGGATGCGGTGACTGTGCGGCAAGTGCTGGCATCGGGCTACGCCGTCCTTCTGGGTTTTCAGGTCTATCCATCCTTTGAAGAGATCAAGAGCGATGGGCTGCTTCCTATGCCCAAGCAAGGTGAGGCTCCATTGGGCGGCCACGCCGTGGTGATTCGCGGGTACGACGATTCGCGGGCGTGCTTCTTTATTCAAAATTCGTGGGGCCACGCGTGGGGAGATCACGGCTGTTTCTGGATGCCTTATGAGTACATCGAGAGGTCCGAAATTTCTGAGCCGGATATGTGGATGGCGCATTTGGGCAAGCCTTGGCGGGATTGATTTGTAATTTCTGATTCAAGATTTCAAATGGCAAACAAAAGCCACAATTCGGGAAATGCTAACCGGGCGCAGGAGACGCTTGAAGAGCGCATCGACCGCGCCATTGGGTTGGCAGATCAACAACTGGGTTATCAATCTCTCCCGGCGTCGCCAGCGACCGCGGCGTCGTGGGCTTCGCTTCAACCAGTGGGCATCCCGCATAATGGCGGACCGGCTATTTCCGCCGCTCAAGGGGATTTTGAAAAGACCTACGGTGTGAGCGGAACGCCGATTACCAGTGGTTTTCTGGTTGACCTCGGTGAATACAACCCTGAGTTGATGGGGCGGAACGCGATCTCTATTTACGAGAAGATGAGGAGGTCCGACGCACAGGTGCGTGCGACGCTGATGGCCTGCAAGCTTCCTGTCCTTTCCGCCAAATGGGAAATTGCGCCCGCAGAAGCCGCCAGCGGCTCTTTGTCAGTGGTCCACGGGCCGTGCCCCATCAACCAGGGGCAACGGGCAAAAGAAGTCGTCGCGTTCGTAAAAGGAAATCTTTTTGGCGGCCTCGAATTCAAGACCACGGTGGGAGGGTGGGTCTCACAGACATGGCAAAGTGTGATTTCCAACGCGCTCCTGATGTTGGATTTCGGATGCGCAGTCCATGAGGATGTGTGGCGAGTGGACGGCGAGCGAATCCGCTTGCGCTCGCTCCCGTCGCGGCTGCCCATGACATTCTACCGTTGGCATACGGATCCCGACGGCGAAACGCTGGTGGCGCTGGAACAGTACGGTTATCGGAAAAATGAATTTCTCAATGCGCTTCTGCCTGCCGACAAGATTTGTCGGTTCACCTATCAGCAGGAAGGCGCGAATTTCTGGGGAATTGCGCTGCAGCGCGCGATGTATCCGCACTGGTACGTGAAGTCGAAGCTTTACCGGATCGACGCCATTGCCAATGAGAGAAACGCCCTTGGCATTCCGGTGTTCCGTTTGGCAACGGGCTTCGCGGCAGAGGATAAGGCTGCGGCTTACAGTTTTGTGACTCAGCTCGCGGCGCACGAGGCAACAGGACTCGTTGAGCCGCCGGGAGAACCACACACCGGGCTTCGCATCGTGGGCTATGAGGGCAATCTGCGGGATGTGATGCCCTCTATCCAGCACCATAACGAAATGATCTCGCGCGCGGCCCTGAATACGTTTATCGATCTTGGACAGGCGGCGCACGGCTCGCGCGCGCTAGGTGCGACCGCCACCGACTTCTTCATGCTTGGCCTGCAAAGCGTGGCTGAGCAAATCGCCTCCGAGATTACGAGCTCCACTTTGCGCCGGCTCGTCTCGCTCAATTTTGGAGACGACACGCCGTGTCCGCGGCTTGTGCCTGCGAACGTGCAGGCGCGCAGCGTCGGTGAAAGCACGGCCGACCTTGTCGCTCTCGCGCAACAGGGACTCATCGTGAGCGAGAAGAATATCCGGCGTGTAATCCGGGAACGGTTTGCACTGCCGGAGGAAAGCAACGAAGGGATTGTTGCCGCGCGCGGAGAAGCCATTGAGGAAGACGGCCAGGTTATCTCCGCGCACAGCGATGCGCATGAAGATGACGATGGTCGTGATTCCAGAGTGCAGTCTGACCAGATCTGAAGGACTGTGCGGCGGCCTCTGGCCGCTGATTTGAATACCTTAAAAATCGGCGGACACAGCTTTTATAAGGGACCGCCACACCAGACGTAGTTGTTACCTGCTAAGGGAAGCAAATATGAAATACCGGACAAATCTATTGAAAAGAAAAGCCGCTCGCAACGCCGCCCTGTTTCTCGTTTTTTCTCTAACGGCGGCCACACTCCTGGCAAAGGGGCCGGAGAATAAGAAAGCCCAGCCGGCGGCGAAAGATCATAAATACAAGATCGCCAGCGGCGCCGACCAGGTTTTAAGCTCGGTTTACGATCCCTCCACAAATACGATTCGTGTCTCAGGCGGTGGTAGCGGCGGCGGAACGGTGACCAACGTGGGTCTCTCCATGCCCAGCACGTTCAGCGTTACCGGCGGTCCTGTGACTTCTTCGGGGACCCTCTCGGTGAACTGGGCGCAGCCGGTCGGCATAGCAAATGGCGGGACCGGGCAAACGAGCGCCGCTTCTGCATTTAATGCTTTAGCGCCGCCGACTGCGGCCGGCGGGTTGATTTATGGAACCGGTCTAAACACTTATGGCAATCTTTCGCCCGGCTCAAACGGCCAATGCCTCGGATCCAACGGATCAACGCTCGTGTGGACAGCGTGCGGCTCCGGAAGCGCGCTCACGCTCGGCGGCGACCTCAACGGAACATCCACGAGTCAAACCGTGATTGGATTGCAAGGCCATCCGGTCTCGGCAAGCGCGCCGGCTGGCGGTCAGGTGCTGGAGTGGAACTCTGCCGCCAATGCCTGGACGCCGTCGGCTTTGCCCGCGTTCGGGACAGTATCAAGCGTGGGGATGGCGATGCCTTCGATTTTTAATTTGACAGGGTCGCCGATCACAAATTCGGGCACGCTGACCGTCACTCTCGCGCCGCAAGCGTCCAACACATTTTTGGCGGGGCCTGCAAGCGGCGCAGCGGGAACGCCGTCTTTCCGCGCTCTGACCGGGCTGGATATCCCATCGATTAACTTGGCTTCAACTGGGAATGGCGGCATTACCGGAACACTCAGCGTCGCAAATGGGGGCACGGGTTTGGTCTCGGTTGGATCAAACGGTCAGTGCCTGGCTTCAAACGGAACCGCGCTCGTTTGGAATAGCTGCGGCACGGGAACGGTTAAGAGCGTCGGCCTGACGCTGCCCTCGGGCTTTGGCACGAGCGGCTCGCCTGTGACTACCAGCGGAGCACTGGGCCTTTCCATGCCCACAGGATGGGGCCCGGGATCGCTGATCGTGGGCACCGGCGCAAACTCGGTGGCGACGCTTCCGGTGGGAACGAGCGGGCAATGTCTGACTATGAGCGGAGTGACAGTGGCGTGGGGATCATGCGGAACGAGTGGAAGTTCTGCCACCTTTCAAGTAAACGGAGCAAACACCGGCTCGCAAACGGCCATCAATTTTCAAACTGGCGGCTACATTACGGTTACGAATCCAAGCGCGGGCAACATTCAGTTCAATTTCACCGGTCCGCTTGCGGTGGCGAATGGCGGGACAGGCACAGCCGCACCAAGTCTAGTGGCGGGGCCAAATATTTCGGTGGCGGGAAGCTGGCCGAATCAGACCGTCGGCTTCACCGGCATACTACCGTTTGCAGAAGGCGGGACGGGGCTCAGTGCTCTGGGGACTGCGGGGCAATGCTTGCAAGTCAATAACAGTGCTACGGCCCTCCAATACGGTCCCTGCGGATCGGGGTCAGGCTCGGGCACTGTGACGAGCGTTGGCTTCGCGGCGCCGTCTGGCTTCAACGTTACAAGCTCTCCGGTCAGCGCGTCGGGCACGCTCACGCTGGGTATGCCGTCGAGCTGGAACAACGGCTCCCTTCTGGTGGGCAACGGAGCAAACTCTGTTTCTGCCTTAGGGATTGGCGCGAGCGGCCAGTGCTTGACCTCAACAGGCGCGACGGCGGTGTGGGGACCCTGCGGCGGCAGCGCGCTGCCGGCTGGCTGGTCGCAAAACGGCAGCACAGGAGCAATTATTGCGCAGCCGCTCAGCAATCAAGATGCTGTTCCGCTTACTGTCGCTTCATCATTTTCGAGCGGTGGCACGGCGGACCTTTTCGATGTTTGCCAAACAAGTCCGTGCTCGCCGGCCAACAAGTTCTTCTGGGTGACTTGGAATGGCAACCTCGGCTTCCAGGCTTCCAATATTCAACTCGCGGGAACAGGCGCCGCGCCCTATCTGTATCTCAACGGCATCAATGGAAACCCGGGCCAGCCCTATTTGAAGATGGCCACGTCATCGCTCAACGTTCCTGCCTGCGCTGTGTCAACAAGCGCGACGGGTGGAACGATTGCGGCGGGCACTTACTACTTTAAGTGCACATGGGTTAATCCCGCTGGGGAGACCTACGCCTCTCCCGAAAGCGGCGTTACGACAACGGGATCAACAAGCACAATCACGGTAACCGCGCCTGGGGCGCAATACAGCGCTTTTGGCTATCAGATTTATGCGAGCACGACTGCGGGATCGGAAACGCTGGCGGTCCCGGCTGCATCCATTTGTACTCTTTCCAGTCAGATTTTCGACGGCCGCGCGGTGTGTGCGCCAGCCGCGAACGCCACATTTACCTCCGCGCTCTCTGGAAGTTCAGTCGCGCCCCCATCCACAAATACCACTGGGGGAGCGTTTATCAGCGCGTGGGCGCCGTCTGCGGATGGATTGGGGCTCTTTTTGACGGGAGGCGCGCCAAACTCGGATGCTCCGGTTGACGCGGGGCTCGCGCTACCGGGCGGCACGGGCGTCAACCTCACCTCGGGCGCGACGACCACAACCGGCAATCTCGCCTGCCTCTCGGCATCGAATACGGTTTCACAATGCGGCGCGAATGCCGCCAATACTATCATCGGCGTGTTTGCAGGATCTGGACAAAACGCTCTGGTGCAAACCACCGGGATTAGCACCGTCAATCTGGCCTCGCCCACAGCGACAACGTACAACGATTATGCCTGCTCGAGCGCGACGGCGGGCGCCATTGTTGATAACGGAACCACGCCCTGCGCCAGCGGCCAGCAAGTAGGCATCATCGCGCAGAGCAATTTGACCGCGGTACTCGCAGTGCCTGTCTTCCTGCGGTTTGCAGGCAGCGGTGGCGGAGCAGGCTCTTCCAGCACCTTCCAGGTTAACGCCACAAATGTCAGCAGTTCGAGCATTGTCAACTGGATTGCTGGCGGACCGATTACCGTGACAAATCCCGCCGCGGGTAACGTGCAGTTTAACTGTGCGACATGCTTGGTTCAGAATCCAACGACGACGGCGGCCAACACCATTACGGGGCAGAATGCGGCCAGCGTTCCGTTGACGATTCAGGGGGTCGGCAGCGCGGGCGGAGACGCGATCGACGTTTACAACAATGGCTGGCATTCGCTCTTTGTCAATGCTTTTGGTGATTTGGTTGGAGGCAAGGATATCCAGTCCTATGGCAACGTGCAAGTGGATGGAAATGGGACCGGCGCACAGCTCCTTTTCAATACGAACAAGGACATGATCACGTTTGCAGGCGGCGCGACCGGCAACGGTGATATTCGCGGCCAGATTACCATTACATCCGCGACATCGAATAGTTTCACTTTTCCGCTGGCGTTTAACTCTGCGCCGGTTTGCACTCTGACGCCGACCAGCAATCCTGGATCGCTGACATGGTGGGTGACGACGACAAACACGGCGGTGACGGCAAACCTCAGCGCCAGCGGCTCGTTGACGTTTAATTACATTTGCGTGGGGTATCCGAACTAAAAGGCAGTGACAAGTGGCGAGTATGAGTGGCGAGAAACGAGAAACAAGTGACAAGAGGCAACGACCAGTGAAAAGCAAAATGAAAGCATCAGAAATCGGAAGCTGGATAAACACAGCGCGGCTTTTTGCGCTCGGGCTGTTATTCGCGAGTGTGGCTTGCCTCGTCACTCGTCACTCGCCACTCGTCACTACCTTAATGGCGCAGTCAGTTGCGGGGGGGGCCGGCACATCGATGGCCTGCAACGGCGGGGAGCCGTATTACTGCGCCCGCGATGACCGTTCGATTCAGCAGATTATGCCTATAGTGGTACCGGGGGTGAACCAGCCCTTTATCCTGCCTGACTTTGGCGAGCGGGCCGTGCGCGCCACAGGTCCAAACACAAACCCGTCCACGCCCAATGACCGCTACACCGCTAACAGCGGCGACTACTACGTGCAGTGGGGGCTGTACGACGCTTCGATGTGTTCGGGCGCAGGCGGCTATCGATTCACGGTCCTCCAGCATTCTACTGGGCCGCTGGCAATGGAATTTTGCCCGAAGACCATGCAGACGAGTCAATCCGCGCAGATGAATTTCGCCGAGACGGGCGGAAACTTTTCACATACCGATCCAGCGGCGATTTACGGCATGAACGGAAGCCAGCTTCAGGTTTATTGCTACCCCGACGCGGGCACAAGCTCCACGGCCTATCCGGTGTGCGCCAATAAGGCCGGGACATACACCACGCTCTATGATTTTGCGAATTGCCCAAACCTTCCCGCGCCCGTGGACGCCCGATATTCTGATCCGCCCACGCAAGACGCGACCGACCGCTATTTTTCTAATGTCCTGGGTGATGCGCAAAATTCCTGGGGGTACCTCTTCTGGTGGGACAAGAATACTAACACTTGCAAGTGGTTCGATCCGTCGCGGTTTATTTACGGCGGCACGGGCATTACGCCCACAGCCTCACCCACGACCACGCCATTTTCGGCTTTTCTTTCCACGCCGCCCACGGTGACGCCTGAGTATACGATGGGAACTATTCCTGCGGGCACTTACACGGTGGGCGTCACGTACAACTCTGACACATGGCAGTATGGGGTAGGCGAGTCGCCACTTTCCGCAACCACACAGGTGACGCTGACGCAAACGGGCGGATTTAATGTCACGCCCGCGAGTTGCACAGATTCATTCTGGTGCACGGCAGGCGGCAGCGTGCTTTACCAGCCCACCTATAGCGTCTATGCGTGCGCAGGGATGAGTTGCGCGCCTACGCTGCAAGAGTATTTTCAGCTTTCTCCGGCGGCGGACGGCACGACAAAAACATTCACCGCAACCGAGACGGCGGCCCAATTTCCGTCGCTGTTCAATGTGGTTGCATTCGATGTGATCAACGGCGCTGGGACATGGAATTTTACTGCGGGCGATCCTTGGCAATATTACTTCAACCCTGATTTTGGCTATTGGAATGGGGCGATTTCTGGCTCCTGGTCGGGCAACAATTTTTCGGAGACATTCGCTACCGCGCCCGCCGCGGGTCACAACGCATGGGTGAGGTGGGATTCTCCGAACAATCCCAATAATTCCAATCAAACAATTCCTACAACCACCATTGCGACGCTGGTGACAAATGGACCTGTCGCGCCCACGGTGGCGACCACGGCAGGCGGCGGCGGCGGCATTCACACGGTTTCGATCAACATGACTGGGAGTCGCGTGTTCTTTGAGGTTGAGGGAACAGCCCAATGGAACGCGCTGTTCTGGAGTCCGGCGACGGGCGCCATCATTGGCTGCAATAACGACCAGTCGTGCTCGGGCCATCTGGCTTTCGGCTTTAAAAAATTCCTTGGCGTGCAGAACAGCGCCAATTTCTCCTCCGATCCTATTGTGGGCAATTTCAATTACGGGATTGCGCCGATTGATACGCCGGATGCCTATACATCCTTTCTGACTGGTCCGCCCGAAGGCGTGACGGTCCTGAACAATGGTACGCAACACCTAAGTTGGGGCAACGATCTCAATGGCGAGGATAACGAACCGGCGTGCCAAGGCGGGTCGCCGGCGGGCGGCCAAAGCTTGAATGCGCTCGCGCCGCTCGACTCGGAGATGTTTTGTTTTTCTCCTGTGACCGGCCACGTGTGGCGATTTTTCCATACGCGCTCGATGGGCGCTGCTTACGTTGGCGGCCCGTATACCGCAGGCGGCGATTCCTTCTGGCACCTCACTCTGGGCGCACAAAGCCAAGATGGGAAATACGCCATGATGTCCACGGATATGTGGGGCACGCTCGGATTCAACCTCGGCGACTGGTCAGTTTCTACAGGTTACTCACAAGGTTCTGAAGTTGACGATCCAAACGGAAACCTGGAAGTGGAGTCTGCTGCTGGAAACTGTACCTCTAACTCTACGCCCATCGCTTGGCCAGTTAGTTTCAATGCGGTGACGACCGACGGTTCCTGTACCTGGCATCTGCTGGGCGGTCTAGGCCAGCCGTTCGCGGGCCTGAATTGGACGACGGCATGGAACTCAAACCAGGGCTGGCCGGGCGGCGGCTATATCGGTGGAGTGGCAATTATCGACAGCAATTTCAACTTTGAGACTGAAACCGTACCCAACTGTTACGCGGGCGTGCCCACGCCAACCTGGAACGCGACGGTAGGGGGCCTGACGGATGACGGCAGTTGCATCTGGAAAAACACCGGACCGAGCGGATTGACGTTTATTCCGGGAGCAGCCTCAACGCGCACGGATGTTTTTATAGTCGAGATGAAATAAGGCTAAGGAACATAGGGAAAAAGTTATGGCGCTGATGGACAAAAAGACTGAAAACTATCGGGATCAAGTATCAGTGGATGCAAAGGGTAATTATGCAAAGTCAAAATTGCACGGAATCCCTGTCCTGCTGCAGGATGCGGGCGCAGCGATGCCAACCCCGGAGGGCCTGCGCCTTCACGTCTCCTCGGCGCAGTTGCGCATGATTGCCGTGGCTGTGCCAGGATCGTGGATGAGGGATGATCATGCCTTCTCCATCACAGCAAACGATCTGGACCTCATGGTTCGCAATTTTGAGAAGAGAAAGAACGACATGATTGTGATTGACTATGAGCACGCAAGCGAAATGCCAGAAATCGCGAAGGGCGGTCCCGTGCCTGCCGCTGGCTGGATTCATAAACTGCAAGTATCAAGTTCCAAGTTTCAGGGGTCAGAGAAAAAACCTGATACCGCATACCAGACCCCTGCTATCTTGCTTTCCGCGCTCGTCGAGTGGACACCACCGGCCGAACAGATGATCGCGAGTGGCCAGTACAGGTTCTTTTCGCCCGCCATCGATTGGGGCGCCATCGATAAAGAAACCGGCGAGATGCAAGGAGCGACGCTTACTAGTGGCGCTTTGACTAATCATCCATTTTTGGAAGAATTGCCGCCGATCATGCTGAACGACGGAAAAATTATCACCGCGGGTCCAGACCTTGCGAACGAAACCGGCGTGTCGAATTTACCGCGCCATGAGGGAGCGAAAAATATGAAGAAACTGTCACTAAAGCCCATTCCAGAGGGGGACGAACAAAGTGGAGATCACGCCGTGTTTGAAGAAGGGAGCGACACGCCCGTGGGCTTTGTGCCCCATTCAGATATCTTGGCCTACGCGGCCAAGCATCTGGGTGTGAACCCTGATCAGGAAGAAGACAACGGAGAAAACCGCGCCGTTGCCAAGCAGGACGAACACGCAAAAATGATAGCGCGCGAAGCGTATCAGCGAAGCATTTTTTTGCGCGAAGCGGTGCACAAGGGAAAAATCGACGGGCGTCGCGCAGCGGAGCTCGCCAGATCCGGAAAGGTCACACTGGCTGAATACATTCGCGCCCAGGAGGCGGAGAAACTTGTTGAATCAGCAATCACCTCGGGCAAAATTCTTCCCCGCGACCGGGCTTTCTTTTTCCAGGATGCCATCGACCGGCCCAAGGAGTTCCAGGAGTATCTTCGCAATGCCGCGCCGGTGGTGCGACTTGGCATAAAGGGTCTCGGATCGTCTGAGAGCCTGCCTCTGGATGAGGAGATTCATTTGGGCGTCAAGCAGTTGATGAGCGAAACGGGGCTCGATTATGCGAAGGCTTTGAAAGAGTTTCTCTCGGTGAACCCCGTACTTGGAGAACAGTATCGGCGAAAGCACACGCTGTCCTCTTCCTTGGAAACCCGGTGCGACAACAGGGTTTCTTCTTAGCGCGCTCAACCGGACCCTAAACGGGCCCAACTGGGCAACCAAATTTCACCGGCCGCCCGCCGTCATTCCGGGGGTTGCCTTTTAACGGAGGAATTATGGCAGGAATTAATGGTTTGGCACTTGCATTCCGGGCACAGCAGAATCAGCGTATCTATAAGTTCTCGGCGCTTGTGAAGGACACCACGGACACAACGCAGAGCCAGCTCTATGCGGGCCTGCCGGCAGGTCCAAATGCCGCAGGCGTGCTCGGTGTGCTCACGGAGCACTTTGTCGAGCCAAATTACTTTGTGCCGCAGGCGACCAATCCGACAACGGTTACGGGAACTACACCTGTACTTTACAACTTGGCTGGGCGCGGGTTTGCACTTCAGGTAAACGGCGTAGCGCGATGTATCGCCGCAGGCGCTGTAAACCAGGGTGATCTCCTGGTGGTTGCGGATAATTATGGCCGGGTGAATAACACCATCAATCTCAGCATTGTGGCCGGAACAAAAATTTATCCGGTTGGGATCGCGCAGAATTCTACTCAGAACCAAAACGACATTGTGATGGTGTTATTGAATTTTGCCCAGACCGTGGCTTAACGGCAGCGGTGGGCGCTGAGCGATGAGCGACTTGCAAAAAAGTGCTGGTGCCCGGCGCTCCATGATTCGACGCGGCGGAGGTGATCCACATGAGATTTCAATTTGAACTATGAAATCTGGATCTCCGCGTAGCGTGGCGGCTCGAGACGGCGAGCTTCCGCGCGAGAGCTTCTATTCCCGCACGCGCGGCGGGAACCGTCTTTGGAGAAAACATGGCAGACATTAGTTTGCAGTACCTCGATCAGCCGCTCAATAACGTGAGCGTGGGCTATGTGAACGACGACTACTTTGCAGAGAAGCTTTTTCCTCCCGTGCCAGTCAAGCAGCGCAGCGGCCGTTACTGGGTGTTCGGTAGGGAAAAATTTCACCGCTATGAGACTATCCGCGAGCCGAAAGCGGAAAGCCGTGAAATCGCTCCCTGGAGCCTCTCGAATAGCCCCTATTTTTGCAATGACCATTCATTGAAAGATTCCATTTCCGACGAGGAACGGGCCGGCTCGGATAACGCTGATCTTGAGATCACTACGGTTCAGAATCTGACAGATGCGATTTTGCTTGATCTGGAAATCCGCGTGATGAATATGCTCTTAGGCCCCTCCGGCGGCCTTCCAAACGCCACTCTTGCCGGAACATCGCAGTGGTCGGATTACGTGAACTCCGATCCCATCGCGGCTGTCGAAGCGCAGAAACTCGTCATCAAGCAATCAATTGCGAAGACGCCCAACACGCTGGCGGTGAGCTATCCGGTCTATTCGGTGCTGCGGCAGCATCCGAAGATTATTGATCGCTTTAAATATTCACAGGTAGGCATCCTGCAGGCGGACCATCTTAAAAGCGTGTTCGATGTGGACAATTTCTGGGTGATGGGCGCCGAGTACGATACGTCGAACGAGGGACAATCGCCCAACCTCCAGTTTGTATGGGGTAAAACGGCGGTACTCGGTTACATTCCGCCGTCGGCCCAGCGGCTTCAGCCCGCTCTTGGCTATACATTCCGCTGGTTGTTTGGCGCACCCGATCTCGGCGGCACGCTGACGAAACGTTATCGCGTTGAGCCGAAGACGTGTGATGTGATCGAG
>DASZAE010000277.1:0-2592 GCA_035945515.1 Terriglobia bacterium | reverse complement strand
GGCCGTGCTGATTGACGAGTTTCAGGAGTCGGACCGCCTCACTCGCATCCGCGCCACCATTGTGGTGGAAAAAGAGTCGCAGAAGCCCATTGTCATTGGCGCGGAAGGGAAGCGCGTGAAACAGATCGGCATCGAAGCCCGGAAAGAGCTAGAGAAATTATTCCCGCCGCAAGTGTTCCTCGAGCTTTATGTGCGCGTCGAGCCGCAATGGCGCGACAGCCGCGCGCTGGTTTCTTCCCTCGACTACCGCGCCCAGCAAAATTGATTTACGGAGTGGTAGCTATGGTCAGCGCCTTTCTGACCATGTTTTTCGCTCAGTTTGATCAGGAGCGGCGATGCTCTATGACTCAATGCACTACTCCCCGGCAGCGATGCCGAGGGATTTCATTTTGCGGTAGAGGTGGCTCCGCTCGACACCCAGCACTTCCGCCGTGCGGCTCATATTGCCCTGGTTTTCTTCCAGCTTGCGCAGGATGTAATCGCGCTCGTAGGCGGCGCGCGCTTCATGCAGAGTAGGATGCCCCGCGCCCGCTTTCCCGCCTTTCGCCAGTTGCCTGCCGTGCGCTGTGCCGTCTTGGAGATCTTGAGGCAGGTGGCGGCGCTCAATGCGGACGCCCGGCACCATGATGACCAGGCGCTCGGTGAGATTGCGCAGCTCGCGCACGTTGCCCGGCCAGCGATAGGCCATCAGAACATCCATCGACGCCTGAGCGAATTGTTTGGCGCGCCGCCCGTAAAGCCGCGTGAATTCGGAAAGAAAGTATGTGGCGAGGACGGGGATGTCTTCCGGATGTTCGCGCAGCGCGGGCAAATAGAAGGGAATTACGTTCAGCCGGTAAAAGAGGTCTTCCCGGAAGTTGCCCTTTTGAATCTCGTCCTGCAGGTTTTTATTCGTCGCCGCGATGACGCGCACGTCAACGGTGACGCTCGATCCTGATCCTACCGGCGCGAATCGCTGTTCCTCGATCACGCGGAGCACCTTCGACTGCATTCGCAGGCTCATATCGCCAATTTCATCCAGAAACAGCGTGCCGCCGTCGGCCTGAGCGAACTTGCCCGTCTTGTCCTCGACCGCGCCCGTGAATGATCCTTTCATGTGCCCGAAGAGTTCGCTTTCGATCAAGTCCTCGGGAATGGCGGCGCAGTTAACCTCGATAAAGGGATGATGGCGGCGCAAACCTGTGTCGTGCAGCGCGCGGGCCACAAGCTCCTTGCCTGCGCCGCTCTCGCCATAGATCAGCACGCGGCCGTTGGTGGGCGCAGCCAGAGCGATTTGCTGGCGAAGGGCTTTCATGGGCACGCTTTCGCCCAGGATGCAGCGCCGGCCATAGAGCTGCTCTTGCAGTTGCCGGTTTTCGGCAGAAAGATCGAATTGCTCAAAGGCGTGTTGGAGGGTGAGAAGGGTCTTGTCGATGGAAAGCGGCTTTTCGATGAAATCAAACGCGCCCAGCCGCGTGGCCCGCACTGCCGTTTCAATGGTGCCGTGGCCGGAGATCATGATGACGGCGGGCGGGTTGGGCTGGGATTGAATCTTTTCGAGCGCCGCAAGCCCATCCATTCCCGGCAGCCAGATATCGAGCATGACCAGGTCAAATTTTCGCTGTGCAAGCGCCTTAAGGGCTTCTTCCCCTGTAGCGAGTGCTTCGACGTTGTAGCCTTCGTCGCGGAGCACGGCCGAGAGCGACTGGCGGATGCCAGATTCGTCGTCAACAATAAGAACAGAATATTTTGACGCCATGATTCCTTTGCGGATAAGGCCCGAAAAAGTGATAGGGCGGTTGTAGCGGCGGCTTCTGGCCGCCGGTCTTTACTATTAAAAACCGGCGGCCAGAGGCCGCCGCTACAATTGTATTATCCAGCGTTCAAAGCGGGCGAGATTTCAAGCGGTAATTCAATAATGAACTGCGTGCCCACCGGCCAATTTTCTTCCACCCGGATGCTCCCATTGTGCTCGGAAACAATCCTGCTCACAATCGCCAACCCTAATCCCGTGCCTCGTTGTTTAGTCGAGAAATAAGGCAGAAAAAGGCGCTCCTTGGCTTCGGGTGGGATGCCTGGCCCACTGTCCGCCACCACGATCGAAACAAGTTCGCGCTCAAGATCGAGCCGGGAGCGTATCCAGATTTCCTTAAGCGCGGAGCCTTCAAGCGCCTCGGCGGCGTTATCGATCAGGTTGACGACGGCGCGTTTCATCTGTTCCGGATCAGCCCGCACCGTAGGGAGGTCCGCGGCCAGGTCCTGGTGGATGTTGATTTTTGAGAGGCGTCCGTTAAAAACGCCCAGAGCGTCGCTGACGATCCGGTTGATATCCGAAGGAACGGGCTGCGAGGCGGGGAATCTTGCGAACTTAGAGAACTCATCCACCAACGTTTCAAGCGTCGTCACTTCGCGCTCGATCAAGGATGCGCTTTCCATTACCGCCGAGATCAAGCGCGAATCCACGGCATCCGAGAGCAGCTTTCCCGGCTTCACGATGAGCCGCCGGATGCGGTCAGAAGAGAGGCGAATAGGCGTGAGCGGATTCTTGATTTCATGGGCGATGCGCTGCGCCACTTCGCGCCACGCCGCGCTGCGCTGCGCTTGAACAACGTC
>DASZAE010000276.1:0-18441 GCA_035945515.1 Terriglobia bacterium | reverse complement strand
CGAGGTGTCTCCGGGAGCCGAAAACAACCTCCCAGGAACACCCCAGACCGCGAAAACCTCTGCGGAAAAATCCATGATGGCCAACAATTCGCAGCGGAAAACAGCGAAAAACAAAAAAATCAGCGTTTTTCCGCAGCCTGTTTAGCCGCTGAGCATGGCTCGCAAGGGCTAAAGCCCTCATAATAAATAGCATCTCCTATGGCACGGCTGAAAGCCGTGCCCTGATACACACAAAGTCGATCTCGGCCAAATAAGTCAACAAAATTGCGGCACGCAGCACTAGCTGGCGCGGCGGCCACATACTGGCCTGCCCCCTGGTCTTTATAAAAGCCAGAGGCCGCCGCTGCTAAAAAGGCGACAGACACTGGAAAGCCCCGCAACGCAATTAAAGTTTTCTTAGGCCTGGCCGATAAGCACCTTGATGGGTCAGCCAGGAGGATTTTAATGAACATCGGATTTCCGAATGCGGCTTCTTCCAGCACGCAAGTTGACAAGCAAAAGCCGGCTCAAAGCGCAAATACAGGCGCGACGCAAGCAGCGGTAAATTCCGGGGTGTCGCAAACCACTCCAGAGGTCTCGCTGAGTCAGACGGGCGTGCAGGCGCTCAAAGCCCAGCTTGCTAACGTGCCCAGTATCCGGCAAGAGCGGGTGCAAGCATTACAGAAGTCGGTCGAAAACGGCACCTACAAACCCAGTAATCAGGAGATCGCTTCGGCAATTCATTCGGACCTCTTCGGCGCGCCGTCTAACACCGGGGCGTAATCACGCCTCCGGTGCAAAGGGAGCTACGGTTTATGGCGGATTTTTTCAATCCGGCAACCCTGCCCGTCGCCCCGGCAGCGCAAGCGATTGAGGAGCGGCGCTACACCGAGCCGCGGCCTCAGCCGAAACGCAAGCTGGTGGCTCCGAAGCCGGAGTTGGTGGACGAGCCGCAGACCGAAGAACCTGAAGACGGCCAGCCGAAGCACGCGCTGGACCTCGACGCGTGACCTATGGGCAAGGAAATCCTTCAACTCACCGCTTTACTTCGCAAGCGCCTTCACGCCCTTGAATCTCTCTCCAGTGAAATTGCCGCAGGTCAGGATGCCTGCGTCGCTCTCGATCTCGACGGGGTGCAGGCTCACGACCGGCGAAAAGAGGACTTGTGCGCCGAAATCAGACGCATTGAGCTTGAAATCGCCGCTCTCCGGCAAGACCCAACGTATCAAGGACTATTTAGAGCGTCTGTGGACCCTGTCTCCAACCTCCCATTAAGCCAAGCTGATAAGAAAACGCTTTATCGCCTCTGGGAGGAGTCGGAAGCGGCGCGCCTCGAAGTTGGCAGGCGCAACCAGGTTTATGCGGAGTTTCTCCGCCGCGCGCATTCCACCGTGGGTGTCATGATGAATGTGATATCTCACTGCCTGGGCGTCTACCCTTCCGAAATGTTCCCGGCACAAACATTTTTTGAGAGGAGCGTCTAACCCGTGGGCGGCCTTTCCGGAGCTTTGGGCATTGCCACTAATGCGCTGATCGCCGATCAGGGCGCGCTTGAGGTCTCTGCCAATAACATTGCGAACGCGAATACGCCTGGCTACACGCGCGAGCGGGCTAACCTGGTAGAGCAGGCTCCGGTGCAAATTGGGAGCCTGCTCTACGGCCAGGGCGTGATTTTGCAGAACATCCAAAGCATCCGCGACCCCGTCCTCGAGCTGCGCATCCAGCAGGAAACCTCAACCCAAGGCCAACTCACCGCCTTCAACAGCGGCATGAACCAGGTTCAGTCGCTCTTTAACGAGACACAGGGCGTGGGGCTGCAGGGCGTCTTGAGCTCATTTTTCAATAGCTTTCAGTCGCTCTCAACCAACCCTTCCAGCGTGCCTCTGCGCCAAGGCGTTCTGACCGCCGCGGGAAATCTCACCAACGCCTTTCATCAGGCTTCGAGCAGCCTGACTCAGATTCAGCAAGGGCTCGACCAGAACGTGACGCAGGACGTTTCGCAGGTGAACCAGCTCACGTCGCAGATTGCGCAGCTCAGCGGGCAGATTGACTCGCTGCAGTCGCTCGGCCAGGATGCGGGAACCATCATTGACCAGCGCACGCAGTTGGTCAATCAACTGTCAAACCTCGTTGGACTTTCGGTGACCAATAGCGCGAGCGGCAACTACACCTTGGCCACGCAGAATGGCTCCCTGCTGGTGGTGGGCAATCAGAGTTTCAACCTGCAGACCCAGCTAAATCCCTCTACCGGAATGCAGGATATTTATTCCAATGGGAACGACATTACCACCACCGTGACCAAAGGCGCGCTGGGCGGCCTGATTCAGGCGCGAGACACATCCATTCCGGCAGCCCAAAACTCGCTCGACACGCTGGCCTATAACCTCTCGAATGCGGTGAACACACAAAATGCTGCGGGATTTGATCTCTCCGGCGCCGCCGGGGGCAACTTCTTTACGCCGCTCAGCGGCGTGACTGGCGCCGCCTCCAAGATTTCAGTGGCGATCACGGACCCCTCAAAGATTGCCGCCAGCTCAGATGGCACGGCGGGAAGCAACGGCAACGCGCTGTTGCTCGCCGGCATCCAGAATCAGCCTGTGGTCAGCGGCCAGACGGCAACCGACTACTACGCCAATCTGGTCAATAGCGTTGGCAACCAGGTGTCCGCGGCAAATACTCAGCAACAGGCTGAAACGGCGTTGGTGCAGCAATTGCAAAATCAGTTGACGTCGGAATCCGGCGTTTCAATCGACCAAGAAGCGTCAAATTTGGTGCTCTATCAGAATGCGTATAGCGCCTCGGCGCAGGTCGCGCAAATGGTGAATCAGCTTATCCAACAGACTATTAATATGATCTGAAGCGCCAATAAGTAAGAAGCCGGAACGGCGTTAAACGCTCAGAAGGACACGGTTTTAATATGGGACTCCGAATTGCTCCAAACCTTTACAATACTTTGCTCGCCGCGGTGAGCGTGGACCGCAACCGCATTAACACCGACTTGCAGCAGGTCTCGACTGGGCAGGCGCTTAATCTACCCTCAGATAATCCAGCGGGCACGGCGGCGTTGATCGAAAATAAGACCGAAGCCGCGAGCATCGACCAGTTCACGCAAAGCATTTCGACCGTCCAAGGGTCGCTCCAAACCGCGGACACGGCCCTCGGATCGGTGGTCAACAGTCTCAATCAAGCCTTGTCGATTGGAACCGAGGGCGCCAGCGGAACGAATTCCACCAGCGAGCTACAAGGGCTCGCCCAGCAGGTTGCGGCGATCCAGCAGACCGTTCTCGGCCTTGCCAATACCTCATACCAAGGCATCTACCTGTTTGCAGGAACCAAATCGACGGCCGCGGCCTACGTAGCCAATGCGCTTTCACCTTCGGGCGTGAGCTACAACGGCAATTCGGGCACGAACAGCGTTGACGTGGGTCCGGGACAATCGGTCATCACCAACGCTCCGGGCAGCAGCATTTTCAATGGCGCTGGGGCGGACGTGTTCCAGGCCCTCCACGATCTTAGTAACGCGCTCAACACTAACACCAATATCCCCGGCGCGCTCACCGAACTGGAGAGCGCCTTCAACAACGTCAACAGCCAGCGCACGTTTTACGGAAATACGCTCGATCAATTAAATTCGGTTAATGGCAATCTTACCCAGGAACAGTTTACTTTGACCCAACAGTTGAACACTCTGGCCGCCGCCAACCCGGCAACCGCCGCCTCCAATCTTACCCAGGATGAGAACACCCTAACCGCCGCGCTCGACGCCTTTGGCGGCATTTCGCAGAATACGCTGCTCAATTACCTCAAGCTATAACGGCGGCCCGATGCCGCCGCCACACCAACTGCAATTGCACCCTCCAAGCGCACTCTGCGCTCCCTAAGATTAAAGAAGAAACCGTGAACTGCCGATAGAGTACGCATCTCTCTGTGTGGCCAATTAGCCGCTATAAGGCTTCTGTTAGGTGTTTGAAGGCCACGTAGAACGGGTCAGAATTTTAAGCGGAGGTGTTACGTGGGTTCCCCTTTGGTTCCGGTGGGCGCGGCCCCTATGTTCATCCCCAGCGATCGAGCCGCGCGGGGCAAGGGAGGCGACCCGGTACAGCCGCCGGGTTCGCGCCGCCAGTCTGATTCTCGCGCTTCCCGCGACTCTTTTGCGGCTCAGACCTCAAACTCCGCGTCCGATCAAGCCGGGACTACTCTGAATGGCAGCGGCGTCTACGAAGTAGCTGCAAGCTTGGCGCTGCAGCAGCAGCTCTACGTTCTGACCACAACGGGCGCTGGAGGCAGTCCACAGATTCATTCAGACGGGGCAAATCAAGGAACCAATCAGGGGGCCGCCCCAAAACCTAATCAAGGGGATGAAGGCTCCAAAACGGGCGTCGATGGTGTAATTAACGCAACTTTGGGCGAGAGCATAAGCGTTCTCGCCGCCGCCGGCGATGGGCCAGGGACCGGAGGATCAACACCTGCACCAGCAACTTCGAACAATAGTCAGGTGGCAACCGGAGCCGTAACGAACGAGACCGGAACCCCGGCATCGAGCGCATCTTCCGCCACGCTGAAGCAGGAAGAGGCGCAGTTGCAACAGGCGCTTGAGGCTCTTGGACTGAACCCGCCCGCCGCCATTCAAGAATTTATGCAGGCCGCGCAACTTCTCGCCGAAATTTCGCCCGGAATGTTTCAGGAATTCGTCAGCACCGTGAGTCAGCTTGCCGAGGCCGCCGAACCCGCAGCGCCTGTAAGCCCTGCCGCTGGATCGGCTGTGGAATCGGCCGGCAGCACTGCGGCTGCATCCTCTGCTGCTCCCAGCGCCGGCGCGCCCCAAATCCAACTCGAATTTGGTTCCGTCCAGGTAACGCAAGCCGAGGTTTCAATCACAACCAATCAAAACGGCGGTGAAACCCTAAGTCTTGAAGCGCAATCGGAAACCGCCAGTTTCGCGCAACTCCAATTAGGTTCTCCCGCGCAGGCGGCTTCCCCTTCTTCGCCCTCACAAAACAGCAACACAAGCCAAACCTGAAAAGCAGGGATAAGAATTAAAAGGTGAAAGACGAGTTTGTATGCCTTGTTTGCTCTTGTCTCTTGCACTTTGCCCCTGCACCTTGACTCTCGTTCCTATCTGGTAAGCTTTAGCGTATCGCACCAAGCCAGAGCATCGCTGATTTGCCGGGTGTCTGCCAGCAATTGGCCACGCCGCTCTTCAACGTATGCCTCAAGCGCCACCATGAAATTTCTAAGATTTTCAAGATGGGCTCGATATTGTTCGACTTCATCCCCTGGCCCACCCTCGGAACGCACAAGGGAAACAGGACCAATTGACCGCCCCACCTCCTGAATCATTGCCATTAGCGCCGCCAATTGGCGCTCAATCTCGACGAGCGGAATCGCAGCCACGCCCTTCGCTGGAAAAAAGCCTGAGACCTCCGATAAAAAACCTGATAGATGGGCGTTGGCGGCGCGAACTAAATTGAGTGATTCGGAGTTCATCGTTTTCTCGATGGCCGCCGCGAATCCTGCCCGGAACGGGCTGATTTCCTGCAAATTCCGGCCAGCCCCCAATTCCAGCCATGCGCGGCGCAATTTCATTCTACTCCCGTCCCGAGGTGTCTTTCCAGAATATGGCGGGACGCCCTCAGTTCGTCGGCGCTCAACAAAAGCCGCATAGAAAAACGTGCCATCTACTTGAAGATTACAAATTATAGTGACAATTATTTCTGTAGCGGCACTCTCTGAGCGCCGAAAAACCGGCGACCAGAGGCCGCCGCTACAACATTTGTTGTCACTATAATTTGTAATCCTCTATAGGTAAACTTCGGTAAAAATCCCAGAGCAAAAAACAAATATGTAACTTGCCGCCAAAGAGGAAGACAAAAGGGCTGCTGTGCTAAACTAATTTATTTGTCATTCATTTAATATTTATATATATCCGGCCGTGTTCATTCATCGCGCCATGACATTCAGGAATATGCAACGGGAAACATGATGGGGCTTCGAGTTTCGGTTGTCCAATATCTCAATACAGCTCCTTTGATCTGGGGCATGATCCGGGGCGCACAACGCGGCAAATTTCAATTGGATTTCACTACCCCCGCAGGGTGCGCCGATGCGATTCGCAGCCAAAACGCGAGCGTCGGTATTATCCCCGCCATTGAAACTCAACGCATCGGCGGCCTCGAAGCCGTCGAGGGAGTTTCAATCAGTTCGCTCGGCGACGTTAAGAGCGTTATTCTTATCAGCAAAAAGCCTATTGAGGCTGTGGAGAGCGTCGCCACCGACACTTCCTCCAGAACCTCATCTGCGCTTGTTGGCATCTTGCTCAGAAAGTTCTACGGATTGCGCCCTCAAATAATCCAGGCGGCGCCCGACCCCGTAGCCATGCTCCGCGCCGCCGATGCCGCGCTATTAATTGGCGATCCGGCGTTGGTTTATCAACCGGGAAGCCTCAAGGTTTACGACCTCGCAGCCGAATGGAAGAAATTCACCGGATTGCCTTTTGTTTTCGCGCTATGGGCAGGCCCAAAGAGCGCCGGCCTCGCGGACTTGGCAGCTGATTTCCGCCAATCCCGGGATTATGGCCTCGCGCACGTCGATGAGATTGCCGCTGAATATGCGCCCCGTCACTGCTTGACGCCGGAACAGGTGAAGATTTACCTTACCCATAACATCAACTATACTTTAGATAGGGTGCATCATAAGGCGTTGACGTTATTCTTCAGGCTGGCTTTGGAGGAAGGGATCATCTCTTCGGAAAAAGAAGTTGCTTTTGTCTGAGTCTTGAACTTTATGCGGATCACTTCAGCCCAGGCGCTCGACATGCTTCTGTCCGACGACCTTGTGGGCGTCGGCATGGAAGCCGACCACACGCGGCGCCGACTTCATCCGGGCAATGTGATCACGTATCAGATAGACCGCAATATCAACTACACCAATTTTTGCACCGAGTATTGCTCTTTCTGCGCGTTTTACCGTCCTGCCGGATCATCCGAAGGGTATGTGCAGCCGCTTGAATCGATTTTTCAGAAGATTGATGAGACGCTGTCGCTCGGTGGCACGGGCATCCTGATGCAAGGCGGCCTCCATCCGGACCTGAAGTTGGATTATTACACCGCGCTGCTCTCTGCCATCAAGCGGCGTTATCCCAGCTTACATTTGCACTGTTTTTCCGCGCCCGAAATTCTGAATATTGCTGAGATTGGCGCGATGAGCGTGCGCGAGGTGATCTTACGGCTTATAGACGCGGGGCTTGATTCGATTCCCGGCGCAGGCGGCGAAATCCTGGACGACAATGTGCGGCGGCGCATCGCGCGCCTGAAGTGTTCAACAAGCGAATGGCTCTCGGTGCATCGCACGGCGCATCAACTCGGCCTGCGGACCACTGCCACCATGATGTTCGGCGTAGGCGAAACTTTGGAGCAGCGCGTGCGGCATTTCGAGCGCATCCGCGAGCTTCAGGACGATACGGGCGGCTTCACTGCGTTCATCCCCTGGTTTTTCCAGCGGGAGAATACCTCGCTCGGCCGGTTTGTGAAAGAGGAAGCGACGGCGGTGGATTACCTGAAGACGCTCGCCGTCTCGCGCGTGTTCCTTGATAACGTCCTCAACGTGCAAGCCTCTTGGCTCACGCCTGGGCACAAGATTTGCCAGATCGCGCTGCGCTTTGGGGGTAACGACGTGGGCAGCATCCTGATTGAGGAGAATGTGGTGAATGCCGCGGGCTGCAAAAACACTTCGAGCGAAGCCGAGCTGCGCCGCCTGATTTCGGATGCTGGATTCCGTCCTGCCAAGCGCGATACGCTCTATCGAACGTATTATCTGGACCGACATCTCAACTGAGGTTTCCCTCATCCAAAACGACAAACCTGCCTAAGGCCCCCCGCATCCCGAATTCGGGACGGAATAATTTGTCTAGCTAAGGTTTCGGGCCTCGTCGCTTGCTGGGCTTGAGTTGCAAACGAAGGGCAGGATTTGAGGAGTTTCATGCTGATTGAACAAGAATTTCGCAAAATCTTCGGAGCAAGCCCCGAGGTGGTGGTGCGAGCTCCGGGTCGCGTCAATCTGATCGGAGAGCATACAGACTACAACCAAGGCTTTGTTCTGCCCGCCGCCATCGACCGCTACTGCTGGTACGCGGGGCGCCGCCGCCCTGGCGCCGAAGTTCACGTCTACTCGGTGGATTTTCAGAAGCGCGCGCAATTTAATCTGAGCCGCATTGAGCGCGATGGAATTGATCACTGGAGCGATTATCTCCGTGGCGTATCGAAGTTGATTCAGGAAACCGGCGCCTCGCTTTCTGGCGCTGAAATCGCGCTGGGCGGCGACGTTCCGCGCGAAGCGGGTTTGAGCTCCTCTGCGGCGGTGGAGATCGGTGCCTCGGCGTTCTGGAAAAAGCTGATGAATCTTGATGCTGATCCAGTTTCACTGGCCAAGCTCGCCCAGGCTGCGGAGAACGGCTTCATGGGCATTCCCTGCGGGATTATGGATCAGTTTGTATCCGCGCTGGGCCGCAAGGACCATGCCCTATTTCTCGATTGCCGCGATCTTCATTACCGGCACGTGCCGCTCGGCGCAAGCACTAAAATTGTAGTCTGTAATTCGGGCGTTAAACGGACTCTCGCGCAGTCTGAGTACGAAATCCGCACTCAGCAGTGCGCGGAGGCGGTCCGGCGCTTGCGCTCCGCGGGCATCGCCGCGAATTCTCTGCGCGATGTCTCGACCGAGAACCTCAACCGCTCTAAACAAGTGCTTGATGACGTTTTACTGAGACGAGCAAGGCATGTAGTGACCGAAAACGACCGCGTGCTGGACGCGGTCAAGGCGCTTCAAGAAGGTGATCTTGGCCATTTTGGGAAACTGATGAATCAATCGCACGCGAGCCTTCGCGACGATTACCAGGTAAGCTGCCTCGAGCTGGACACTCTGGTGGAGCTTGCGCAAAAACAGCCTGGCGTCTTCGGCGCGCGCATGACCGGCGCCGGATTCGGCGGATGCACCGTCAATCTGGTGCGCCAAGAGGCCGCCGGAGCTTTCGCGGACGCGGTCCGCGACGGGTACCGCAAGGCGCTTGGAATCGAAGCTGAAATTTACACTTTTCAGGCTTCCGATGGCGCGATGGCCGCGCTCTGAAAGGAAAGCGTTCGGAATGGGTGAAAAGAGCGGGTCGTTGCGGCCTGAAAGCCAGTTCACCCGATTCGCTAACCCCCGCCGCTGGTCGGTGGTCTGGCTGCTTTTCGCCGCGTCGATGATCAATTACCTCGACCGCGCCACTATTTCTATTTCCCTCCCGCTAATTTCCCGCGATCTTCACCTTGGGCCGACGGACAAGGGCATTCTGCTTTCAGCCTTCTTCTGGTCGTATGCTCTGATGCAAGTGCCCATTGGCTGGTCTGCGGACCGCTTTAATTTGCGCTGGCTTTACGCAGCGGCTTTCGCAGTGTGGTCGCTGGGTCAGGCGCTCGCGGGAGCGGCCAAAACGCTGGCGTTCCTCATCATGACGAGGATTATCCTGGGGATCGGCGAATCCATTTATCTGCCCGGCGGAACGAAGATCGTTACGTTGCTGTTCTCTTCGGAGGAGCGCGGATTTCCCTGCGGTATTTTCGACTTCGGCACCCGCTGCGGCATGACCCTGGGCTTGCTTGCGGTGCCCCTGTTATTGGTTCATTACGGCTGGCGGACGACGTTTGTCATTATTGGCGCGGCGGCGCTGCTATGGTTAATTCCCTGGCTTGCAATTTCTCCGCAGCGGCTCGGCGGGAAGAAATCCCCGGGATCGTCGTCCGAGACGATCGCAAAAGCGGAAGTCCCTGTCGGCCGCCAGCCGCTCTCGCGGTTGTGGAACCGCGACCTCATCGGCATTTGCCTAGGTTTTTTCTGCTTCGACTATTACTGGTATCTGCTGGTCACGTGGCTGCCGGATTATCTGGTGACGGTCCGGCACCTCACGGTACTCCGCGCGGGCGCTTATTCGGCGGCGCCCTTCCTGGTTTTCGGAGTGTGTGAGCCTGTCGGGGGCTGGATTGCGGACCGGCTTATCCGGCTGGGGTTCAGCGAGAACTGGACACGCAAGGGCATGGTGACTATCGGATTGCTTACTGGCCTTTTTTTGATTCCCGCCGAGCACGCGGCAAGTCCGGCAGCAACGGTTTGGTTTATCATCGGCGCATCGTTTGTCGGGCTTGCCACGGGTAATTTGATTGTCATTCTTCAGTGTTGCGCGCCGGCCGAAGAAGTAGGTCTGTGGACGGGTTTTGAAAATTTGTTCGGAAACATCGCGGGTGTGCTCGCGCCGCTTCTCACGGGAATCCTCATCAGCCGCACAGGCTCCTACTCGCCCGGATTTGATCTCGCGGTGTTTGTGCTGCTGGCAGGCATTGGCTTTTATTGGTTTGTGGTCGGTAATCTCAAAGCGAAAAAACCTGTGGTTGCGCTTGACGCTTAATCTTAAATTGGGCGTTACGAGCAACGGCAGCTAGTCGAGGTCGCCCGCGTCGAGGAAGGCTCGGAGCTTGCGGCTGCGAGAAGGATGGCGCAATTTGCGAAGCGCCTTGGCCTCAATCTGGCGGATGCGCTCGCGGGTGACGGCAAAGCTCTGGCCCACCTCTTCGAGCGTATGCTCGCTGCCATCGTCAAGCCCGAACCGCATCTTGATCACTTTCTCTTCGCGCGGCGTCAGCGTTTTTAAGACCGCTTCGGTCTGCTCCTTCAGATTGATATTGATCACCGCTTCGGCAGGCGAGATCACGCCACGGTCTTCGATAAAGTCGCCAAGATGCGAATCCTCTTCTTCTCCGATGGGGGTTTCCAGCGAGATCGGCTCTTGTGCGATTTTCATGACCTTGCGCACTTTAATCACCGGGATATCCATGCGCTTGGCAATCTCTTCCGAGGTAGGCTCGCGGCCGTATTCCTGCACAAGCTGGCGGGACGTGCGGATCAGCTTATTGATGGTCTCAATCATGTGCACCGGGATGCGAATAGTGCGCGCTTGGTCCGCGATGGCTCGAGTAATGGCCTGACGGATCCACCATGTGGCGTAAGTGGAAAACTTGTACCCGCGGCGGTACTCAAACTTGTCCACCGCTTTCATCAAGCCGATATTGCCTTCCTGGATCAGGTCCAGGAACTGAAGGCCGCGATTGGTGTATTTTTTGGCAATTGACACCACGAGGCGCAGGTTAGCCTCAATCAGCTCGCGCTTGGCCGCTTCGGCTTCCTGCTCTCCGGTCACGATAGTTTGCAGGGTTCGCTTTAGCTCTGCCGCGCTGACTTCGTATGAAATCTCAAGCTCTGCGAGGCGCGCCTTCAGTTGCTTAAGATCCTTGCGCAAATCCTTCGCCACGGCGGCGCGGGATCCATCAAGGCGCTTTTCAACCCGGTTAATCTCGCGGTCGAGAGGCCTTACGTCCTCCATCGCCGTATGAAGTTTGCCGATCAGCCGCTTGTTTTCAAAATGAGTAAACCCGATAGAACGGATCATTTTGGAAATCAGGATGCGGTGGCGCGCCACGGCCAGACCGTAGCGCCTACGGTTATCCAGATTTCTTCGCGTGTCCGGGATCACATCTAGTTTGGCCTTCAGGCTTACCAGCTTTTTACGAAGCCGCTCCACCTCGCCGAGAGCCTCTATCACCTCTCCCCGCCGCGCTTCCACCTTCTCTTCAGTAAGTTCTTCTTCGTTAAAAACCACTACTTCTTTGATGCCCCGCTCGCGGTCCATCAAGTGTTTGCGCAGCGCAATCATCTCGTGCGTAACCAGCGGCGAGCGCGATATCGCTTTCAGCACCGCCACTTGCCCGCGCTCAATCCGGCGCGCAATCTCTACCTCGCCTTCGCGCGTGAGCAGCGGCACGGTCCCCATTTCGCGCAGGTACATGCGCACAGGATCGTTCGTTTTATCCATGCCGCCGGGGGTAAGGTCGAGATCTCCATCCTCGCCGGTCTCATCGAACTTAACCTCGTCGTCCTTCACTTTACGGGGAGAATCCAGCACCTCGATGCCCGCGTTGTCAAACATCGAGAGGACGTCTTCCAGCTCCTCGGCGGAGTGCACGTCCGAAGGCAAAAGATCATTCACCTCTTCGTAGAGGAGATATCCCTTCTCCTTGCCCATGTGGATCAGTTTGTTTACCTGGTCAAACTTTTCGTCTAACGCCAACGCTATGACCTCCTGAGACAGTTATCTTTCCTGCCTCACCCCAAAAAGTCGAAATCGCTGGAACTCTGATTCGTTCCAAGCCGCGACTCTTCGCTTGCCATGATGTGTGAACTCCAAGCGGCCTATTCGCCTGCTCATATCATGTCATATTCCGTTGATAACTTCTACTTACCGAATCGGGCCGTCTACATCTTTCCCCGCTCTCCTGCTAGAATGCCCACGTGGGTTCTTACGCCGGCGATGCGACCCTTGTCACTCAAGAGGCTCCAATGAAAATTGCCATCTCGGTTTCAGAAAAAGAGAAAGCGAAGGAAGCGAACTCCCCATACTTTCAAGCTCTGGTGGAAGCTGGCGCAAAACCAGCCGAGCTGCGCTTGATTACTTGCGCTGACACAGCCGGAATCAGGGCCGAAGACTTTGACGGCATCTTATTCGCAGGCGGTGAAGACGTGGACCCTGCCCTTTACGGCGAGGCCAAGAAACACGATAACGTGCGCGCAAACCCTGCGCGGGATGAATTCGAGTTCTTGCTGCTTGATCGCGCCCGCCGCCACCGGAAGCCGGTCCTCGGCATCTGCCGGGGCGCGCAGATGGTGAACGTGAAATTCGGCGGCACGCTTTATCAAGACATCCAGTCCGACCGGCCGCCCAGCGACGAAGAAGCCGCGGCGGTCGAACACAAACAACCAGGCGACCGCGCCGACTTGACCCATAATGTGACCGTGACCGACCCGGCCTCGCAGCTAGCTCAAGTTGTCCAGGGCAGCTTCCCGGTGAACAGCCTCCATCACCAGGGGATCAAGCGGCTGGGGCATGGGCTTAAGGTCTGCGCGCACGCCGAGGACGGATTGGTGGAGGCGGTCGAGGCGGCGGATGACGATTCATACCTGCTCGCTGTTCAATGGCATCCCGAAGAGCTCACCGGCCACGCGGAACACAAGCGGCTGCTGGAACAATTCGTTCAGGAGTGCCGCGCAAGCGCGGCGCAGGGCGAGACAACTAAGACGTTTGGAAAAGCCGGGGCATGACCAGATGCCGGTAAAGATAGAATTTAGCAAGGGCGACATCACAGAGATGCCTGTTGACGCTATCGTGAATGCGGCCAACAACGACCTCGTGCTGGGCGCGGGCGTGGCGGGAGCCATCCGCCGCAAGGGCGGCTCGCGTATTCAGGAGGAGTGCGACCGCATCGGCCCTGTTGCTCTGGGCGATGCTGCCGTCACCACCGGCGGCAACCTGAAGGCGCTCTATGTAGTCCATGCGGCCAGCATGAAACTCGGAGGGCGAACTACTGCGGATTCGCTTCGCCTTGCCGTGAAGAATTCGCTTGACCGCGCCGAAGAGAAGGCGTTCCGAAGCATTGCATTTCCCGCCATCGGCACAGGCATTGCCGGCTTCCCCATGAAAGAGTGCGCGAGCATCATGATCTCGGAAACACTTGAACACCTGAAGGCGCGCACCAGCCTGGAACGAATCTGCTTTGTGCTGTATGATGACGACGCTCTCGCAATCTTCGAGGAAACTTACCGGCGGCTCACCGCGCGCCCGGCGCAAGAGGGCTAGATTCCTTCTATATTCCTCACCGGATAAAATTGGCCAGCAGTTGTTTTCCCGCGCCGGTCAGCACCGATTCCGGATGAAACTGCACTCCTTCCACCTGCATTTCTCGATGACGCAAACCCATGATCAAACCATCGGGAGAAGTGGCTGAAATCTCCAGGCACGAGGGCAGCGACTCACGCTCCACAATCAGTGAATGATACCGGGTGGCAGGAAAAGGGTTAGGAAGCTGCGAAAAGATAGTCTTGCTGTCATGCACGATCTGGCTGGTTTTACCGTGCATCACCTGAGGAGCGCGAATCACTTTGCCGCCAAAAGCCTGTCCGATGGCCTGGTGTCCAAGACATACGCCCAGGATTGGCTTCCGGCCCGCGAACTGCCGGATTACTTCCAGACAAATTCCCGCGTCGTCAGGCGCTTTAGGGCCTGGAGATATCACAATGTGTTGGGGATTTAAGCATTCGATCTCGCTGACTGTCGTTTGATCGTTCCTGCGCACCTCAATTTCCGCGCCCAATTCACCGAGATATTGCACGAGATTGTAAGTGAACGAGTCATAATTGTCGATAATCAGGATCATCTCTTCGTCCTTGCGCCTTCGTCTGCTTGAAATCCTCAATCATTATGGCAGAAATCACTCATGAGCATGAAACGCTCTTGACTGCGAGCAAAGAGTCTGCCATTTTTACAAATCGCAGCGATACGGCATTCATCGGCGCAAATCCTGAATCGAGAGGAGAAGTGAACCATGAGCGAACTGAAACTTGGGCGGCGCGAGTTCTTAAAAGCGGGCGGAGTATCCGCAATCGGGGCATCGATGGGATTGCCGGAAAGCGCGTCAGGGGAAACAGCGCGCACCGAAGGAGCTGAGCAGGCGGACGCGTCTGGAAATATGCCTGCTCACGAAAAAGGGTTCCCTCAGCTTGCCTTGATCACCAGCTATTCGCCCCAGAAGCTCGCCTTTGCCGCGTCGGCGGGATATCAGGGCGTGGTCATCAAAGTAGACCGGTCTTTTAGTCCCAGGCTTTCGGATTCTGAAATTGACAGTATCCTCTCCACCTCGCGCCAAACGGGCGTGCGCATCATCAGTATCGAGTGCATGGCGCCTAATCATATTGATCCAGACCCTGCCCGGCGCCGCGCGGCGAATGAAAGTTTCATCCGCGACCTTGAATTTTCGCACCGTTTGGGATGCAAGTTTACCGGCACGTTCAGCGGCGGCATCCCGGGAGCTTCGATGGAAGATCAGGCCAAGGCGCTTGCTGATGTCGTAAACGAGAAATATATTCCCGTTTGCGAGAAACTTGGCATGGGCATGGGCTGGGAGAATTATCCCACGGCCACGAATTTTGCCACAGTGCCCGCGGCGTGGAGCGCAGTGTTCTCGCAGGTTCCGAGCAAGCTGCTGGGACTCGAATTCGATCCTTCGCATCTTGTGCGTCAGTTCATCGATCCCTATCAAGCCGCTTGGGACTTCCGGGATCGTATCCTGGCCGTTCACGCCAAGGACACTGAGATTACCGAGCCTATCCTGCAACAAGTTGGTATTCATGGGCAGGGATGGTGGCGATACCGCATCCCCGGACAGGGCCGCATCGACTGGCCAAGATTCATTACGGCTCTGCTGCAGGTGAAGTTTAGCGGGGGTATGGCCGTGGAACACGAAGACCAGTTCTGGGACGAGCCGCCCAGCAATAATGCGGCCGAGTTTCCCCAGGCTCGCAAAGATGGATTCATTCTTGCGCAGCGTTACCTGAGCATGTTTTTGCCCGGACGGTTAAGTTGATTGCTTGATTGTAGCGGCCTCTATGATTTAGAAGACGGCGGCCAGAGGCCGCCGCTACAATAAAAAAATGAAAAACACAACGGCATTATGCAAAGCTCTTCAGGAAACAAAAGTAATCGACCTCAGTCAATCTCTCGAAGAGCACATGCCCAACTTCCCTACTCACTCCAAGTTCTTCCATAACCTCTGGAGCTCTTATGCGTATGGAGATCGCTCGCTCTCGTATGCGCTGGTCACGCATGAGCACCATGGAACTCACGTTGACGCTCCAGCCCATTTCATCGGTCCGGCGAATCCGCAATCGCACGTGACCATCGACCGCGTGCCCTTGGACCGGCTGATCGGGCGCGGCGCGCGGATCGATTGCAGGCAGTTTCACGAGGGCCAGTATGTGTCCGCAGAATTTGTTACGGCGTGGGAAGCAAGTCACGGCCCAATCGAAAAGGATGACATCGTGCTGTTTAACTTCGGCTGGGATGCGCGTTGGGCATTGCGCCCCAACTTCGCGCCCTACGTAACCGACTGGCCGTCCGTGGGCGCGGACGCCGCCCAAATTCTTCTTGAAAAGCGCATCGCGGCGATTGGCGTAGATACGCTTTCCCCGGACTCGCCTGAGGCGCTGCGCGGCAACCCCGTGCACCCGATTATTCTTGAAAAGCAGGTTTTGATTATTGAGAATCTCTGCCACCTCGATCAGCTTCCAGACTTTTTCCTCTTTCTCGCCTTGCCCCTTAAAATCCGCGATGGATCTGGCTCTCCAATCCGCGCCGTGGCGCTCTGTTAATTTTTGAAAAGCCGGCGTCCTGTGTCATGCTGAGGAATGTCTCAGCAATGGCGTCAGAAATAGCGAAAAAGCGCAACTTCCAGCCGCGCCGAAAGACGGCATCGCGAGGATTCCCGCGCAGGGCGCCTGGCGTTGCGGCGCAGCCTGATCTACAGAAGGACATCCGTGCTCTTTCGCAACACCCCATCAGCCCGTGAATAGCGCGGCCTGGGGCGGTCCGCTTCATTTACAATATGGAATCGGGACCACAATGCAAGGCGACAGACTCTGTGAAAAATGCGGACAGCTGATACCGCGCGGCACCACGGACTGCCCGATCTGCGCGAACTCGCTCGGTTTTAGTTTGCGGCGCGAGACCTTGCTCTTCCTTTCCTTTGGGATGCTCGTGGTTCTGTTCGGCGTGACGGGCGTTTTAGTCAAGCAATACCACGCGCGTGAACGCGCGCTGGCGCGGCAATGGCACGACCGGGGCGAGGCTAAACTGCGCCAGGGAAACGCGGCGGATGCTATCCCTGATTTCCGCACCGCGCTGTTCCACTCCGAAGGAAACCAAGATTATCAGCTTCAACTCGCTCAATCGCTGGTGGCTTCCGGCCATGAGGAGGAAGCTCGCGTCTATCTGATCCGGCTCTGGGAAAGCGACCCTGCAAGCGGCCCGGTCAATCTTGAACTGGCGCGTCTCGCCGAGCGTCAAGCCGACATTCCGCAGGTCATCAGCTATTACCATAACGCCATCGATGGCGTTTGGCCGGGAAGCGCCCCTACGGAGCCCCGCGTGCTTCGCCAGCAGCTCTGCGAGTATTTGATCGATCACGGCCGCCACGCGGAGGCGCTGGCGGAGCTTATTGCGCTTTCGAGCGAAACCCCGGATGACGTCCCTCTGTTGACGCAGGTTGCCGGTCTATTTTTGAAAGCGCAGGATTACGATTCGGCGCTCAAGGAATATCTCCGCGCGCTCCGCCGCAACCGCCGCTTGCCTGCGCCCTGGGCGGGCGCGGGAAAAGCCGCATTCATGATGGGCGATTACCGGGCGGCGCGGATTTACCTCGCAGGCGCGCTGGCGCGAAATCGCCACGATGCCGAATCCGCCCAGCTTCTTGCCACCGCAAATCAGGTGGAGCAAGCAGACCCGTTTGACCGCAGGGCGCCTGCCCAAGTCCGGCAGCGCCGGGCGGTGTTTGATTTTAGCCATGCACTCGCCCGGCTGGAAGCCTGCGCTCAGAGCCAGGGCGAAGACCTCCGCGTTGCGGCGAATCCGCCAACAGACTTGCAGAATCTATACGCCGCCGCAATGAAGATGAAGCCGCTCATGCGGGAAATCGGCTTGCGCCGCGATCCCGACCTGCTGGATTCCGGAATGAGCCTGGTTTTTCAAATTGAGCAAGGGACGGCTCGCCAGTGCGGAGCCCCCAGCAGCGGTATTGATCAGGCGCTGCTCCTGATTGGCCAGAAAAATGGAGGCGCGAACTAGTGGCAGAGCCGCTCTCACCGCCTCCCCTCGGTCAAAAGCCCCCGGCAAGCGGCGGCCTGACAAAGGACAAATCGCCTGCGTGGGCCTCGCTTCTACCCACCGCCGAATCCCTTCGTCGAACTCTGGTCATGATCGTCCGCGGCCTGGCCCTGCGCGAAGGCAATCTCTTTCTTCTTCTCTCGGTCTTGATCGGGCTGGCGTCCGGGCTGCTCGTGGTCTGCTTTCGCATCACGATCGACTGGACGCACCTTTGGTTATTCGGCTCTTCGCTCACGCCGCCTGCGTGGCGGCTTCTGGTTTTCCCTACGGCCGCGGGGTTGCTGATTGGCGCTTGCGTCATGCGCCTTTTTCGCGGCGTGCGCGGCAGTGGCGTGAACCAGACCAAGGCGGCAGTCTATATTTATGATGGATACATTGCTTCGCGCACTGTCATTGGGAAATTCTTGCTTTGCGCGCTGGCGATTGGCAGCGGACAATCGCTCGGCCCTGAAGACCCCTCACTTCAGATTGGAGCGGGCATCGCCTCGTCACTCGGACGGCGGCTTCGCCTTTCGCGCGAGAAAATTCGCTTGATTGCGCCTGTGGGCGCTGCGGCAGGGTTGGCGGCGGCCTTTAACGCTCCCATCTCCGCCATCCTGTTTGTCATCGAAGAAATCATTGGCCTTCGCAGCGGCGGCATCATCGGGGGCATCATCCTGGCCGCTGTT
>DASZAE010000275.1:0-6905 GCA_035945515.1 Terriglobia bacterium | reverse complement strand
GCGATCACCAGCACCAGCCCGATTCCGCCCATCAGAACCCACAACACGTTGCCTACATCGCCCACGACGTCTTGCTTCAGTGGCCGAAGATTCGGCCCGATGCGCGCGTCCTCGAACATTCTAGTGGTGTAGCCCGGCGGAGCCGAAAAACTTCTTAGATAAATGGGAAGCATCCGCGCCACGTCCGCATCGGCTTGGGCCAGCGTCACTTCCGGCTTGAGCCTGGCAATACCGTACCATGCGAATCCTCCCAGAAACTGTTTGGCTCGGTCCATTTGCAAAGGAATAAGCAGAGCCAGGTCTGATCCTCCGAACTGGAACTTTTGAGGCAACACTCCGATGATCAGCCGCTGCTTTCCATCCACAGTGATTGTTTTCCCGATCACAGTGCGGTCTCCGCCAAACTTACGCCACCAGTAACCGTAGGTGAGCATCACGGTTGCCGCGCTTCCCGGCGCATCATCGGCCCGCGTGAATGATCGCCCAAGCAAAGGCCTGACCCCCAGAGTCGGGAGGAAACCATAGGTCACGTCCAGGCCCTCCACGCGCTCCGGCTCACCATTGCCCGTGACGTTCCTCGATACCCCCATGTAGAGGCCCAGGTCCTGGAAGGCACGGTTCTGGTCGCGAAAGACGAAGTAGATTGCCGGCGATGGATTCAGGTCCTTGATATTCATCCCTGGAGCCGTGAGCCATAAGGCGACAAGTTGCTTTGGGTGCGGGTACGGCAGAGGCTTGAGCAGCACGCCGTTCACCACGCTGAAAATTGCCGTTGTAGCGCCGATGCCGAGGGCCAGTGTGATGATGGCGACTGCGGTAAAGCCCGGATTGCGGCGCAACTGCCGCAGGCCGAAGCGTAAATCCTGAAGCAACGTTTCGAGCCATTGGAAACCCCATGCGTCCCCGCTCTTTTCCCGCAGAAAGAGCGCATTTCCAAACTGGCGCTGCGCCTCAAGGCGCGCTTCTTCCGCCGGCATCCCGCTCGCGGCCAGCTCAGCGACCTTTTCTTCCAGATGCTCGCGCATCTCTTCGGCAAGGTCTTGCTGGAACCTGTCGCGCCGCAGGAAATGCGTTAGCTCTCTCCAAAACCGAATCAGTAATTCCATGTTGACCTTATGAAACCGCAACTATTGTGGCGGCGTCTCGCCGCCGCATCTGTGCTACACACTTGTCACTGCTTCTATGACTCGACTGTCGCCAGCACTCGCGTAATCCCTTCAAACATGCGGTTAAAGCGGGTCATCTCGCTTTCGAGATGCCGTGCTCCTGCCACGGTTAATTTGTAAGTGCGCACGCGGCGATGGGTTGCGGAAACACCCCATTCCGCCTTGACGAGTCCGTGCTTGAGAAGGCGCTGAAGGGCCGGATAAAGCGAGCCTTCCTCAATCTGAAGCAACTCCTTGGACGCGCGCTGGATGTGTTGGGCAAGGGCGTAGCCGTGCAAGGGCTGGCGCTGGAGCGTCCGGAGAATCATCATTTCGAGCGCGCCTGGGAACAAGTCGCGCTGCCCGGTCTCTTTCATATTGTCACTCCCCAAAGCCTTTTTGCAATATCCCTAGAGTAAAATAGTGTATAGGGCGTGTCAAGACCTAATTTTCAGGTTCTGTGCAGCGGCCCTTGCCAGCTTCGGCTGCCATTTTTGTAGCGGAGAGTTTCGCTCTTAACGGTTTGTTGAAAACCTCCGTAACATGTCATTCTGAGGAGCCGGAGGCGACGAAGAATCTCGGAAGTTATTGATTTCACGCAGAAACAGATTCTTCGCTGCGCTCAGAATGACAGCGCGAACGGGTTTTTCAACAAACTGTTAAAATTCCGCGGCTTGTAATTCTAGGGGACAGCCTCTGGCCGCCGGTCTATAACTTCTTTAAAGCCGGCGGCCAGAGGCTGCCGCTACAAGGAATCGGTTCGCAGTCACAAAATTTTGCAACAATTCCGCCATTGTGCTAGTATCCACTTGAAAATACGTGAATTGATGTAATTTGAGAGGGCAGAACAAGACGAACATCCGATTAAGTTATTGAAAAATAATAATTTATTAGAATACGGCCAGAAATCCTATGCAGGGTAGGCCATACGCATCCTTCGCGTCGCTGCCGCCCCCATCTCCGTTGCCATCCGGAGATGGAATAAGCGCCGATGACGCCCAACCAACAGAGACCGTTCTCGAACTTACCCGCTTTTTCAATTACATCCGGGTGGAAAAGGGGCTTTCTGAAAGCACGGTCTCGAGTTACCGGCGCGATCTGCTGAAATTCGCGGAATTTGTGGAAAAACGCTCGCTGGCTGAAATCGACCGCGACGACGTGCGCAAATTCATGCGGCGCTTGTATGGACAAGGCCTGGGCGCGCGCTCGGTGGCGCGGCACTTGGTTTCGCTGCGGAATTTCTTTCGTTTTCTATTGAAAGAAGGCCGCTTGCAGCGCGATGTCACGGCTGAAATTGATTCACCCCAAGTCGAGTTGCGCCTGCCCAAGCATCTCGCCCTGGACGAGGTGGAAGCTCTGCTTCGCCAGCCTGACCCCTCAACGCCCGCCGGGCTGCGCGACAAAGCCATGCTGGAGCTGCTCTATGCCACCGGAATGCGCGTCTCTGAGCTGGTCGGCCTGCGCAGCGCCGATTTTGATCCCAACATGGGCATTCTGCGCTGCCTGGGCAAAGGAAGCAAAGAGCGGTTGATTCCGGTGGGCAAGTCTGCGTTGGCCGCCGTCGACAATTACCTTCGCCAAGGGCGGAGCCAACTGCTGAAACACGGCGAAAGTCCCTACCTCTTTTTGAATCAACGCGGCGGCCGGCTTTCGCGGGTGGGCTTTTGGAAGATCATCAGCCGCTACGGACGGACGGCGGCGATTGCGGCGCCGATCACGCCGCACGTGGTGCGGCACTCGTTTGCCACGCACCTGCTCGAGCGGGGCGCGGACTTGCGCTCCATCCAATTGATGCTTGGGCACAGCGATATTTCGACCACGCAGATCTATACGCACGTCATCAAAGAACGGTTAAAGCAGGTTTATCAGGCATATCATCCACGAGCATAAGGAGCTTCGAGCACCAGGCGCCGGTTTGACGAGTCTGTGTGATTCCTACAGTTAATGAATTGTAGCGGCGGCCCTGAGCCTAGAATGCGAAGCCGATGAGCGACTACAACTTTCTGATGGAAATCAGGCTTTCCCCGCCCCAACTTCAGGCGCTGAACCATGTTGGCAGGGTTGCGGCGAGCCTTGGCATCAACCTTTATCTGGCGGGCGGCGCAGTGCGCGACCTCACCTGCGGGCAGAATAGCATCCGCAATTTGGACTTCGTGGCCGAGGGCAGCGTGCAGAAGATTGTGCACGCATTGGAGTCGGGCGGCGCCAAAAAGCCCGCGCGCGAATTGCCGGGCGCTCCCCGGCCGCCCGCGGCGGTCGAGCTGGAGCATTCTCATTTCGATGAGCACCGGCAGATGGCGACGCTCCGCTTCAGTAACGGGGTTGAGGCAGAGATCAGCACGTCGCGCCGCGAAGTCTACTCGAAGCCTGGACACGCTCCCAAAATCGAAACTGCGGGCATTTTCGATGACCTGCGCGGCCGCGATTTTTCCGCCAACGCCATGGCCATCTCACTCCATCCTAATTCGCGTGGCCTGTTGCTTGATCCGACGAACGGCGCGCTCGACATCGAAAACAAAGAGTTGCGGGCGCTCCACAGCCACAGCTTTTGCGAAGACCCGGCGCGCATCTACCGCCTGCTTCGGCTTGCGCTGCGCATGGGTTTTAAGGCGGAGGCCAAGACCGCGGGCTGGCTCCAATCGGCTTTGGACGGCAAATGCTGGGCGGAGATGACACCGGCGCAGCAAGGGGCCGAGCTTGGCGCGGCGCTGCGCGAGGAGCATCCGGCAAAGGTGCTCAAGCTCTATGCCGAAAAGGGGATTCTTTCCGGTTTAGAGAAAAGTCTCACTCCGGCAAAGGTCCCCTGGAACCGGCTCGAAAAGATCCGCTCGGCCGCCCGCCAGATGCCGGGCGCTGATCCGTTCGTGGTCTATCTCGACGCTTTGGTTTCCAAGCTGCCTCCCGCGCACCGCGCGGGCCTGCTGCGCAGCGCCGTCAAAGACCCAAAGACGCTCAAGATTGTGCAGTCGCTCGACTCCGAAGCGCGCAAGCTGGCGAAGTCGCTCGCCAGCGGCAAGGCGCGCGCGCGCAGCTTCGTTTACCAACTGCTCGAAAGCCAGCCCCAACCGCTGCTGCTCTATGTGCTGATGAATTTTCCGCAGTCCACCGTTCAGAGCCGCACGAAGGATTTTCTGGTCAAATATCCACAGATTAAAGCAAAGCTGCCGCGCGAGGAGCTGCAAGCCCTGGGCGTTGAACCCGGCGCGCGATTTGAGAGCATCATGGACAAGGTATTTCTTGCGGTCCTCGACGGCAAGATTAAATCCCAACCTCAAATGACCAAAGCCTTACGCGAAATGGCCGGCGTCAAGGAGCCGGAAAAACCAGCAGCCCCAAGCCCCAAAAGCCCAGAGGCGAAAGAGAAACCGGCGGGGCATGGGCAAAAACCGCAAAAGCGGAAGAAGAGATGACGAGACTTCCTTAATAATACTGTAGAGGCGGTCATGAGCGATGACGGGCTTCATCATCACCACTGGTCTTTGAAGAAAGCCGCAACCATCTTCATGCTTGCGGCTTTTCTCGCGCTTGCGGCAAAGCCCTTGCCTGCGCAAAACGCCGGACCCGCGCGCGACGCCTGGCAGCACCCCGAAGAAGTGATGGACGCGCTCGGCGTGCATCGCGGCAGCGCGGTGGCGGACGTGGGCAGTGGCGAAGGTTATTTCACCTTTCATTTGGCAGACCGCGTAGGCCCCACCGGACACGTTTATGCAGTGGACATCGAGCAGAGCCACCTGGACGTGATCCAGCGTGAGGCAGCGCGCGAGGGCCTCAAGCAGATTTCGACGATCCTGGGCGCGCCCGATGACCCTCACCTCTCTCCCAATAGTCTGGATTTTGTCCTCGCGGTTGATACCTACCATGAGTGGCACGACTACACCGCCATGCTCCACCATCTATTTCTCGCGCTCAAGCCGGGCGGCATATTCGGATTGATGGACGGCGCCGCGCCCGCAGGACATCCCCGCGATTATTATTATGAGCGGCATCGAATGCCTGAGCAGATGGAGCGTACCGAAGTGGTTGCGGCCGGCTTTCGCTTCGTCCGCCGCGAGCGCGGCATGACCCGGCCGAGCGACGGCAAGCAGTTCTATTACCTGATCTTCCAGAAACCGCAGTAGGCATAGGCTCCATCCCGAAGGGAGGCGAGGATGACAACGGAGAGAACCCCAACGCCAAGGTCATTCACGAATTCTTTCGATGTAACACTCGCAGGATCATTGGCAAAGCTATGGCCTCACAGAATGCACGAATCGAATTGTTTTAAAAATCTGCTGTGTTATCTTGGGCTGCATCGATGGTATGACATGAAACTTGATCGTCTAGTTCCGGGAAAAGAGGTTAGGTTTTGCGGCTGGTGTCCAAAGGTTTTGATCGATGGGGCGCCCTGCGGTGAGTAAGCGCCGTGGCTACCAAAGCGGTTGTAGCGGCGGCCTCTGGCCGCCGGTCTTTACTAACTGAAAGCCAGCGGCCAGAGGCCGCCGCTACAACTTAAAGCCGTGGATTATCCGAAACATCTCAAGGAATATGCCGCCCAAAAAGCCGCAGCGGCAAAAGCGGGCGCGTGGGATGCGGTCCGCGTCTGGTGGGCGGCGAGCAGCTTCCGCCCGAGCTTCCGCTACTTGCTTGAAACCGAAGCGCACGTTTATGCCTTTTCCATCGCCGCCAATGCCCTGCTCGCCTTCTTCCCTTTTACGCTGATTCTCCTGACGCTGTGCCGCCACGCCCTGCACTGGGACAGCGTCTACGCGGTCATCATTCAGCTTGTCCAAGCCAATCTTCCCGAAGGCGCGGACTTTGTGGTGAAAGGCCTCACGACTATGGCGGAGGCGCGCCGCCGCATCGAAATCATCTCCGTAGTTCTGATGTTCTACACCAGTTCCGGCGTCTTCCTGCCGCTTGAAGTGGCGCTCAACAAAGTTTGGAAAATCGAGCCTAATCGCAATATCTGGCGCAATATTTTCGTCAGCTTTCTTCTGGCCGTCGCGTCGGGTCTGCTTGCGCTGCTCTCGCTGGCGATTGCGGGCGGACTTGAAGGCGCCATCCACTTTCTGTTCGGCTGGATTCCCGGACAAGTTGTGGTGGCGGGGCTTTCACGGCTGACGATTGAGCTGGTTTCCGTGCCGCTGATGATTGCCATTTACTTTATGATTTACACGCTGCTGCCTAATGGAAAAGTGCCCGCGCGGCAGGTGCTTCCAGCGGCAATCCTCGCGGGCGTCGCCACTGAAGCCGTCAAGCTGATTTACTTCCTCACGCTGCCTCTTTTTCACTTCCGCGCGACATACGGCCCTTTCGCCGTTCCCGTAACGCTACTCTTCTGGGCCTACGCCAGCTCGCTTGTCCTGCTGTGGGGCGCGCACTTCTCCGCCCAGGTCCCAAGCCAACAACCGCCGCTGGATTTTATCGAGAGGCCAAGTCCGGCTGTGGATGGCGGCAGCGAGTGAGGCAGAAATTAGCATCGCTCAAGGATTAATGAGGAAATTGGAAGGAACGCGGTTTCGACCCCCCTTGGTGAGATCCCACCCCATTGGGATCTCACGGGCCGCCTGCCTCTGGAGGTGCCGGTTCAATCCGGCAAGACAGGCGTCAAATGCAGTGACGAATTACAAACCGAAAAGCTTGTTGTAACGGTGGTTTCCGACAAAATATCGTCGCTGTACGGAGCACTATAAGTCAGCAACGGTCATTAGCTGTAGCGGCGGCCTCTGGCCGCCGGTTTTTGGTATTGAAAACCGGCGGCCAGAGGCCGCCGCTACAAAA
>DASZAE010000274.1:0-19315 GCA_035945515.1 Terriglobia bacterium | reverse complement strand
CGGTAGTCGGCTCATCCAGGAAAAAAATCTTGGGCTCGTGCACAAGGCCGCGGGCGATTTCGAGCCGCCTTCTCATGCCGCCGGAAAAAGTCCGGACCGGCTTTTTCGCCCATTCGGTGAGCTGCACGGCCTCGAGGAGGTTCCCGATCACGCGTTTGCGCTTGTCGCCCGGGACGCCGTAAAGGCGGGCGAAGACGAGCAGATTCTCTTCGGCGCTCAATGTAAGGTCGGAGGTCATCGCCTGCGGAATTACGCCGATGGACTTGCGGACGTCGTTGGGAAAGCGGGCCACGTCGAACCCGTTCACGATGACCCTGCCCGAGGTCGGGAGCAGAAGCGTAGTCATCATGCGGATTAAAGTCGATTTTCCTGCGCCGTTCGGACCCAGCAGCCCGAAAATTTCGCCGTGGGCGACGTTGAACGCAACCTCATTGACGGCGGTGAAGTCGCCAAACTTCTTGGTGATATGGTCTACTTCAATATCGTTTATCACGTTGAAAGCCCTTGCCTCGTTGAGCGCCAGTTTACGGGATGAAGCCTGGAATTATCGCAACTGGTTCCATGGAATAGTGACGTAGGCCGTAAGGCCAGGCCAGATGCGGCGGTCTGAGTTATCCACGCGCAAACGAACTTCAAATGTCTTGATGTCGCGCTTGGTGCGGCTAACGTCGCGCTCGGTGGCGTAATCGGCGTCTACGCCGCGAAAAAAAACTGCGCCCTGCTTTTCCATGCCGGATGGGAAGCGGACCATCAGTTTGTCGCCCAGCCGGATGCGGTCAATATAGGTTTCGGGAACGTTGATGCTGACCCACAGGTTGTCGGGGTTAATCAGGCTCACGATGGCTTGGCCGGGGTTCACCACCTCGCCTTGAAGTGAAGCGCGCACATCTACCACGCCGGTGATGGGCGCGTAAATCTGCGTGTTGCTCAACAGAACTCCCGCCTTTTGCGCCTGCGCTGTTGCCGCCTCCCATTGCCGCTGGTCGGATTCGAGTTGGCTGCGGCGCATGGTGTTTTGTTGTTCGTTGGATTCGGCCAGAGACAAGGCGGCCTGTGATGCTGCGACCTGTTTTTGGGCCGAATCCAGCGCAGCCTGGTTCGCCTGGAGCGTGGTGCTTGCCTGATCGTCCGATTGCGCGGACGCCACGCCTTGCTCAAAAAGCTTATGCGTGCGGGCATAATTCTGCTTGGCGTTCAAGAGGTTGGCTGCCGATTGCGCTTGCTGAGCCTTCGCCGCGGCAAGCGACGCTTCCGCCTGCCGGATTTGGTCCCGCGTTTGCAGCTCCTGATACCGGAGCGCCGCCTCGGCCGCGTTCACTTGCGCGTCATAACTTTGCGCGCTCTGCTTGTAATAGCGAGTGTCGGCTTGATATTGCCGCGGATCGATCACCGCTAGCAGTTCGTTCTGAGTCACGAGATCGCCCTCTTTGACATTAAGCTCGGTGATTTGACCGGCAATCTGAGAGCTGACGATCACTTCGTTAGTCGAGACGATCCCGGTGAGTTCCAGGCCGTGAGCGCGGCTCGCGGTGGCAAAATACGCCGCCACACTCCCAATGGTCACCAGGATGATGATTACGATCAGAATCTTACGTGTCATCTCGTGCGCGCCTCCGGATCTTTGAAAAGGCCATAGCGGATGAATTCAAGCATTTCCCGCTTCCGCTTTCGCAGAACTTTTGCGTCAAAGGGGTCAAAGTGGGCCACCATTTTCATAATCGGGCTGCAGCTAAAATAAAAAACGATCAACGCTCCCATGGAGAGCGAAGCTTGGTTCGCGTCCACGGGCCGCAGTTCACCCCGCCGCACGCCGCGCCGGATTACCGCCGTGACCTTGCGGAAGCGCGGCACAAAATACTTTTTGGCCAGCCGCTCAACCAGCCTGGGGTTTTCCATGATAAATCGCTGAAAAAGTAAGTAAGACTCGGGCCGCTGGCTAAGCCCGTCAAAAAGGGCTTCGGCATAACGCAACAAAACATCTTTTTCTGATCCGCCGCTGGAAAGAATTGCCATAAGCTTAAGGTGGGACTCCCGCATGACTTCTTCAAAAGCGGCGAGAAAAAGCTCATTTTTACTCCTGAAGTAGTAGTAGAGCAATGCCTTGTTGACGCGCGCCGCCTTCGCAATAGCATCCGTGCGCGCGCCATCGAGGCCCTTTTCCGCGAAAATGCGCTCGGCCGACCGCAAGATGGCGCCGCGCGCGTTCTTTGGCGGCTTTTGCTTTTGCACTGGCATACGATTCGCCTCTATTTAACTAACCAGATAGTTAATTTAATGCCTGAAATGCTCTGTGTCAAGCGCCAAACGCGCAGGGCGCCGGGGCTTCGCTTTCGGATCGGTCAGGATTGCGCCATGATAGAAGCGGATGCCCCGCATACGAATGCGGGTTGGAGGCGCTGCGTTGAAATGGAAGCGTCGTTGTCCCTATTTAGTGGAAATCAGCCGGGAAGGGGTTCCGTGGATTGGCGCTCTGTTGGTCGTGGGGCTGTGCCTGGCTTCGTGCGAACTCTGCGCAAGCGGAGCTCCGTCCGAAGCTGATCCGCTCGGCGCAATTGTCAACACAATGTACAACGCCGAATACCCGCAGGCGCAGTCCGAGCTTCAGGACTGGGTCAAGAAGCACCCGGACGATGTCCGGGCGTGGAACTACCTTGCCGAATCGGTTTTAGACCAGGAAATGGTCCGCGAAGGCTTGTACACGGGCGCCGCATACGGTAATTCGGGCATAGCTTTCCGCCAGAGGGAAGAACCAGTATCTGCCGGTTTCCAGGCGATGTTGGATCCAATTTTGGACCAGGCGCAGAAACTTGAGACAGAACGTTTGAAGCGTAATCCTAAAGATGAGGAGGCTCTGTATTGGCTCGGTGTTACGTATAGCACGCGCACGGAATTCGAATTTGCCATTAACCGCTCTTACCTGGCTGCTCTGCGCGAAGGGAAGCGGGCGTGGAAGTTGAACGAGCGGTTGCTCAAAATCAATCCGCATTGCGCTGATGCTTATTTCGTGATTGGTCTCGCGGATTATGCGGCGGGTTCTTTGCCGTGGTATTTCAAGGTGATCGCGTCGATCGCGGGTGTTCATGGTAGTCAATCACAAGGGATTGAGGATTTGAAGCGCGCGAGCTCTGAAGGCCGCTATACGCGAGTGGATGCAAAGGTGGTGCTGGTTGCGATCTACGAGCGGGAAAAGCAATTTCCGCAGGCTCTGGCGTTGGTGCGGCTGCTTCATCAGGAGTTTCCGTGGAATTATCTCGCCGCGCTTGAGATCGGTCGAATTGAAGAATTGCAAGACAACTGGCGGCAAGCGGCGGCGGACTATGACGCCGCGGTTGAGAAGTTTGTGCATGGCGTCCAAGACCCTTCCAACGCTCCACGGGCGGCCATTCTGCTTCAAGCGGGCAAGGCTCACGAGCATCTAGGGGAGACGGAGAAGGCTTTGAATTTGTATCACGAGGCAGGAAGCCAGCCTGGCCATGCTGTGGCAGTTTATCAGTCTGATCTTTCCGCCGCGCAGCTAGACCAGCGCCTTCATCATGTGGCGGAGGCCAAAAAGGAGTATCAGACGGTGATTGAGGCGGCGCAGGGAACTGCTCTTGCCAAGCAGGCCCGCCAGGGGCTAGCCGGCCTGCGGTAGCGGCTCATGGCCCAAGCGCTTTGTAGTCGTATTGGGTGCGGCTTTTGTCACGGTGGCGCTCGATGGCCAATTCAACCAGTCGGTCGATCAGTTTCGCGTAGGGCAGACCGCTCGCTTCCCATAACTTGGGATACATGCTGATGGACGTAAATCCAGGAATGGTATTGATCTCATTCACATAAAGCTTGCCGGATCGACGGTCCATCAGAAAATCAACCCTTCCCATGCCCGCGCAGTCAATGGCCTTGAACGCGCGGAGCGCAAGCTGCTGCACCTTGTGCGTTCTTGCGGCGTCGAGTTTTGCCGGAATGATCAGCCGGGAGCCTTCCTTCACGTATTTTGCCTGATAGTCATAGAACTCATTCACTGGCACAATTTCGCCGGGAACCGAAGCTTGGGGCGCGTCATTACCCAACACAGCGCATTCAATTTCCCGGGCATCGATTGCTTTTTCCACGATGATCTTGCGGTCGAACTTTGCCGCAAGCTCAATCGCAGCCCGGAGTTCTCCCGAATCGTGGACCTTGCTAATGCCCACGGATGAGCCCAGGTTTGCCGGTTTTACAAACGCCGGATAGCCTATTTCTCTTGCCACTTGTTGCCGCGCCCGAGCAGGGTGGGTGATGAGTTCGCTGCGCAGCAGCACGATCCAGGGCACGACGGGAAGGCCGGCGTCGCGGAAAAGCCGCTTCATGACATCCTTATCCATGCCGGTCGCCGATCCAAGCACTCCGGCGCCGACATAAGGAATGCCGGCCAGATCAAGCAGACCCTGAACGGTTCCATCTTCTCCGAATGTTCCGTGCAGGACAGGAAAAACCGCGTCCAACGCGGCATGATCTTTGATGCCGCGCGAAGGGGCGGCTAGCGGCGTCAACTCGCGGCGTGTCGGGTCAGCGGGCGGAGCAATGGCCTGGCCATTTTGCAGCACGCCGGCGAGGGCTTTGGGGCTGAGTTCGGCAGGCCCGCTCCCCAGCAGCCAGCGGCCTTCACGCGTGATGCCAATCGGGACGACGTCGTATTTTTCACGGTCAATGGCCTTGAGAATGGAAGCGGCAGACTCGAGCGAGACCTCGTGCTCACCCGATCTTCCTCCAAATAAAATTCCCAGGCGGATTTTCTTCGGCATAGTTATCTTTTTTGACGGAAACACAACGCTATAGAATCTTCTTCCCTAGAGCTGAGGTGATTAGCCCCACGCCGAGGGTTGCAGTTTTGTTCATGATGTCGATAATAGGATTCACTTCGACCAATTCAAAAGCTGCCATCTTGCCACTATCGGCAATCATTTCGAGCGCAAGATGCGCCTCGCGGAAAGTCAGCCCGCCGCGCACGGGCGTGCCCACGCCTGGAGCTTCGGCCGGATCCATCACGTCCATATCAAACGAGACCATGTAGCCCCCGGTCGCCGCGCCAGCCCATGAAAGGGCCTTTTCCATCACCGTCCTCATGCCCTGCTCGTCAATATCCCGCATGGTGAAGACGCGGACGCCGGACCTTTTCACAATTTTCTGCTCCGGAACGTCCAGATCGCGCGCCCCAATTAAAATGCAGTGTTCCGGGCGCACCTTGGGCGAAAATCCAAAGATTTCGGTCAGCGCCTGCGGCCCAAAGCCAAGCGAAGCGGCAAAAGGCATTCCATGAATGTTTCCGCTGGGACTAGTTTCGGGCGTATTCATATCGCCGTGAGCGTCGATCCAGAGCAGCCCAACACTCTGATTCCGGTCGTGATAAAACTTGGAGACGCCCGCGATTGTGCCAATGGCCATCGAGTGATCCCCGCCCAGCGAAAGGGGAAAATGGCCGTCTGCCATCGTCTGGCAGATTCGCCCGGCCACATCGGCGCAGGCCTCCGCGATTTCATTTAAATACTTGGCGTGTTTGTCGCCAAAATGCTGTTCTTCCGGGATTTTCACGCGCAGATCACCGCTATCCTGCACATCGTGACCGAGACTTGCCACAGCGGCGTTCAGCCCAGCAGCGCGCACGGCGGAGGGTCCCATGTCCACACCTCGGCGCTCCTGGCCGAGATCGAGCGGAACGCCTAAAATCCGGACTTTCATAGCAAAACTCCTACGAGATTTGAAATTGCTGGACCCCCCTCTGAACCAGACAAGACTGCCTGGGGCGCTTTTGGGGGTAGCTGCGGTCAGTGCTTTCCTGACCGTGGATTTGGTTCAAAGGCCCATGGTCAATCGCCTAAAGACGCAATGCGATTGGCCAGGGCTATCATTCAATTTGGGCCGCAGACGCAGGACGCTCTATAATTTCCGCCACCAAGGGCGCGGAGATCAAAAATAAGAATACCATCAGCACCGGCGATGAGCCGAAGTTGAATTCAAAAACGCCCTCGATCATTAGCGCCAGCCACATTGCTATTCCGGCGTCAGCCACCCACTTGAGCCTGCTGAGCTTGCGGCGAACTCGCACGCAGTACACAAGAAACGCGCCCATCAGCCAAAGCCATGCGGCAAGGCAGGGTAGGCCGCGCTCGGCGGCGAGCTGAATAAAATTATCGTGCAAGTGATCGTGATAGCCGAGAATTGCCACTTTTCCGGGCGGCAAATAGAAATCATAAAGTCCGGGAATATTTTCCGGCCCAACGCCCACCAGGGGATGTTTTTTGATCATTCTCCACCCTACGCCCCACATTTCAAAACGCTCGGTGAGAGACATATCGCGGCTAGGGTGCAGGACGGATTCCTCCCGGCGCTGGAGCATTCGCGGCCCGGCAATCAGCGTCAATACAATGAGCACCGGGAGCGCCCAAAGCCATTTTGCCCGCCACCGGGCGATGAGGTAGACAGCGGCGAAAAAGCATCCTAACCATACCCCGCGTGTGAGGTTGAGCAGGATGGAAAGGGTAACGATGGCGAGTGCAATCCACCAGAGCCTGGTTCGTGATTTGCCTTGTTTCCTGCCGTCGTCAGCCGCCGGTGCCACCGGTCTCCATTTTGCCGCGAACAGCAAGAATGCCGCCAGAGCGGCGAACATCATCATTTGCTGGCCCCCAAAATTCATCCAATGTCCTTGGAAGCCTACGATGCGCGTCACCGTCATGTAGAGATAAATCTTGTGTGGATGTTGGACGCGAACGGCCCGATACTGGCGGGCGAACTGGGCTGCTCCTACGGCCCCGGCTACTGCCGCCTCGATAAATAACGCTTTGAAAAGGAAAAGCAGATGACGCGCGCTGGAGATCAGGTTCGCGGTAAGCAGCAAAATCAGAAACAGCGTAAGCTTGCGGATGGTAAAGCCGCCCGCGGCGGGAAATTCGGCAAAGCAGAGTGAGATCACCGTCCAGACACAAAAAAGCGCCAGCGGGAGCTTTACGGGCGGGAAGCGAATAACCGGAGTTGGCTTGGCATAAAGCAGGTGAGCAAAATAGAGCAGGCTGGCGAGCGTCAGGCACAACTGTGAAGCCGCGATAGAGACTAAAAAAGTGAGAACGGAGAGACTGAAGAAAATCGAAGCCCACCGGGCAAGCGCCGCCTGAGGAAGCTCTTTAATAATTGCGAAGTTGCGCAAACTCCGTTTTCACCCTTTCGAGATATTACAAAATTCGTGGTGTTGGTATTTTGCCGGCTGCTACCAAAGCCTGTAAGGGGCCGCCCTTAGTCACAGCCCGCGCCGGAACAGTATGAACTTTATCCAGCGCGAAAAGCAAAACGTAATTTCGCCCCTTTGGCCGCTCGTCACTTTCCATTTGCTTTGCTATGATCGGGCGTGGACATCCGATTATCGCAAGACCCGCTCTTATGACGCTTGAAACCGCACGCAAGGTTTTGGAGACGGAGGCCCGCGCGCTCGCGCAGCTTGCCGGGCGGCTCGATCACCAGTTCGAGCGCGCGGTGGACCTGATTTTCTCCTGTCAGGGGCGCGTAATTGTAGCGGGAATGGGCAAGTCAGGCATCATCGGCCAGAAAATCTCGGCCACCTTGTCAAGCACCGGCACGCCATCGTATTTTCTCCATCCCGCCGAAGCTCTGCACGGCGATCTTGGGCGGCTGGTCCCAAATGACGTGCTTTTGGCCCTCTCTTACAGTGGCGAAACGGTTGAGTTGCTGCGGCTGCTTGATTCGGTCAAGCGGCTCTCCATCCCGCTTATCACGCTCACCGGCAACCCTGCTTCGGCGCTCGCGCAAGCAAGCGACGCGGTGATCGACGCGAGCGTCCCCGAAGAAGCGTGCCCGCTTGGTCTTGCCCCTACCGCCTCTACCACCGCAATGCTTGCCCTCGGGGATGCCCTCGCCATGGCGCTGCTTGAAAAGCGGGGCTTCAGCGAGGAGGAATACGCGAATTTGCATCCGGCTGGCGGCCTGGGCCTGAAGCTGCGCCGGGTGGAAAGCATCATGCACACGGGAGATGGCGTGCCGCGCGTCCGGGCTGAGACGCCGCTGCCCGAGGTGATCTATGAAATCAGCCGTAAAGGGATGGGACATGCCGCCGTGGTGGATGACCTTGGAAAACTTACTGGCCTGATCTCCGACGGGGACTTGAGGCGATTCTTTGAACGGGAAGGGAACCGCGCGCTGAGCCTCGCGGCAGCCGATTGCATGACGCACTCGCCTGTCACCGTTGGCCGCAAAGAGCTTGCAACCCACGCGCTGAACGTAATGGAGTCACGCAAAATCACCGCGCTTCCCGTCGTGGATGCTCAAGGAAAACTTGAGGGCGTAGTGCATATTCACGATTTGTTTAGGAGTTGAAGCATTGAATCATGGGATCATTACACGAGGTAGCGCCGCCGTCCCGGCGGCAGATACTGGCGAACTCGATCCCAGTGGCGATGCGAGCGATATCCTTGTGTAACAGCCGGCAAAGCCTGTCCTGAGCCGATTCGCTCCTCTTCGAATCGCTCTGAGCGAAGCGAAGAGGCTCACGGTAAACTCTGCGAAGGGATGCCGGCGCTATGACTTCTGCTTGTCACTATAATTTGTATCCTCAATAATAAAAAACATGCCTATTTCACCCGCTCAGCTTCGCAGTCGCGCTCGAAAAATCAAACTCCTGTTGATGGATATCGACGGCGTCCTCACCGACGGCCGCATTTACTACATTCCGGCGCCGCGCGGCGGATTTGTCGAGACTAAGGGATTCCACTCCCGCGACGGCTTTGGAATTCGCTTTGCGCGCGAGGCGGGATTGAAGACGGGTGTTATTTCCGGGCGTGGCGGTCCGGTGGTGGAGCATCGTATGAAGGAGTTGGGAATCAATTATATCCAGCTTAATCATCTGGAAAAGCTTGAGACTTACCAGGAGATGCTTCGGTCCGCGCAGGTTAAGGAGGCAGAGGTTTGTTACATGGGGGATGACTTGGTGGATTTGCCTATTTTATTGCGCGCGGGACTGGCCGTTGGGGTAGGAGATGGCCATCCGCTGCTTCGCCGCTATGTCCACTATTGCACGAAGGCTCGTGGCGGCTTTGGAGCGGTGCGCGAAGTAATTGAATTGATCCTTAACGCGCAAGGGAAGTTCGAAGCTATCATGAAGCATTACTTGAAATAACGGCAAGGGCGCGGCTGCTGAAGAGTAAGTAGTTTTAACCTGTAGACGTTTTGCAGGTCGTCTAAAGTAAGAGTCTATGGACGCCGGACCCATGAGCAAACTCACAACCATCCGACCAACCCAAATGGCTTTTACGTCTCTGCTCCCGGCGAACAACAAGCTGCGTCTCGAGGATGCCGCGGCGCATGACTGGTATCGTTTTGTCCTTTCCTTCCCGCCCCACTTGGTTCGCTCATACCTTGCACAGTTCGATTTGCCGCGCCATGCGCGCTTGCTTGATGGTTTTTGCGGAACAGGCACAACGCTTGTTGAATGTAAGAAGCAGGGCATTGAAAGCATAGGCATAGAGGCGAATCCATTTGCCTGCTTTGCCACGCAAGTAAAGGTTGATTGGGACGTTGATCCCGAGGATTTGCTCGCGCACGCTAAGAAAATCGAAGATCATGCTCGTGCTGAACAAAGCAAGAATTTTCGCCCGCTGAGGACTCTCACCGATGATGCCTACCAACTCCTTCTGGATAACTCGATCAGCCCCCTTCCGCTGCACAAGACTTTAGTCCTGCTCGATGCGATTGAGGGTAATCGTGATGAGCGTTTTAAGAAATATGAACGTCTGGCAGTCGCTAAGTCCCTGAATACAGGCATCAGCAATCTTGATTTCGGCCCTGAAGTCGGGGTGGGTGCAATTAAAAACGATGCAGATGTGGTCGGCATTTGGCAGTCAGTGGTTTCAGGCATGGCGGAGGACTTGACGCGCCTAAAGCGGCTGAAGCCGGGCAAAGCCATCATCTTGGAAGCAGACGCGAGGCATCTGCTCAATGTAATAGAGCCCAATTCGATTGACGCTGTCATCACTTCTCCTCCATATCCAAATGAGAAGGACTATACTCGTACCACGCGTCTTGAATCTGTTCTGCTGGGTTTTCTGCACAATAAATCTGAACTGCGTGGTCTGAAACAGTCATTACTCCGGTCAAATACACGCAACGTTTATAGCACAGACCGCGACGATCTTCTGGTAACTGAGAATGAAAAAATTCAAAATCTTGCAGAAGCTATTGAAGCGCGTCGGATAGATCTCGGGAAAACTTCCGGTTTCGAGAGGCTTTATGCTAGGGTAACCAAGCTGTATTTCGGTGGCATGGCTCGTCATCTTTGGCAGCTTCGTGGCGTATTGCGGCGGGGCGCTCAATTAGCATACATCGTTGGGGATCAGGCATCGTACCTTAGAGTGATGATTCGGACTGGCACGCTTCTTGCCGAGATTGCAGAATCCCTGGGCTTTGAAGTGGTTGGCATTGACCTTTTTCGGACCCGGTTGGCAACAGCTACCAAAGAGCAATTGCGCGAAGAAGTTGTGGTGCTACGGTGGCCTGGATGGCAGAAGCGCATTTACGTTGGAGGAACTGTGACAGGAAATGCATATTCTCAAATTATCGAGTCCATATTTCTTGAAAAGCACGCGGAGGGAGCGAGGGAAGTGGACTTTGAGAGGAAGGATATCTCCTCACACGCAAGCAAGCTTCATTTGGAAGTTCCGAAAAACCTCGGAGACGTGGTTTATTCTTTCCGCTACCGCCGCGACTTGCCTGATGCAATTATACGGGAAGCCCCAAAGGGTGAGACGTGGATCATTCGAGGCCTTGGCAAGGGAAGATATAGACTTGCGCTTGTCCCGCTTGCGCCGATTTTCCCGAACGAGCAAATGGTGGTTACTAAGGTTCCGGATGCAACGCCGCAAATTATCCTGCGTTATGCCCTAAACGACGAGCAGGCCCTGCTTGCCATCATCAGGCACAGCCGTATGATAGATATTTTTACACAAACAGCGTGTTATTCACTCCAGAATCATCTGAGAACGACAGTGGGGAAAATCGGTCAAATCGAAACGGACGAAGTCTATATTGGTGTTGACCGGAAGGGCGTTCAATACGTCTTCCCGATACAGGCCAAGGGAGGCAGAGACAAGATTGGAATCGTGCAAGTTGAGCAGGACATGGCAATGTGCGAAGAAAAGTTTCCCAGCCTGATCTGTCGGCCAATTGCAGCCCAATTCATGTCGGAAGGCGTCATTGCTCTGTTTGCCTTTGAGCAGTCGAAGGGGGAACTGCCAAAAATAGAACTGGAAAAGCACTATAAACTGGTTCCATCTGAGGAGCTAAGCGAAGAGGAGCTTCAGTCTTACGGCCTGCGCTAATTCAGAAATACGCCACTCAAACCAGAAGGGCGGAGCCAGAGATTTCAAGGTGTTATACCTTAAACATCGCTGCTGTTACGCGCGCCACCCAGCTTCGCGGCAGGAAGCGTTCCACAAAGATCATTGCTTTATCCATGTTCCTTGAGAGGACCAGGCCGCTACCACGGTTAAGCTGTCTCAGCCCTGCCTCCGCGACCTCTTCGGGAGACTGAAAGCCACCGCGCAGGCGATGCGTCTGGTACTCGCCCGCTTTAAAAAAGTTGGTTTCTGTTGTTCCGGGGCAGAGCGTCACCACTTTAACGCCGTGCGGGCGCAGCTCTTCGGCGAGGCCTGTGGAAAAGCTGGTGACAAACGCCTTGCTTGCGGCATAAACCGAAGTGTAAGGCAGCGGTTGAAAGCTTGCCGTCGAGGAAACGTTGATAATCCCTCCCGCGCGCTTGGCCACCATCGGCGGCAGCAGGAGATGCGTGAGTTCAAGTAAAGCATGAATGTTGAGCCGCAGGATTTGCTCCTGTTTTTCGAGTGAAACCTTCCAGAATTTGCCCTGAGCGCCAAAACCGGCATTATTGACCAGGAGATCGATCTCAATATCCTGATCCTTTAGCATTTCCACCAGTTTTTGCGCGGCGCCGAATTCAGAGAGGTCGAGGGCATTGGCTTCAGCTTTGATAGCATATTTTGCGCTCAACTCTTCAGCTAACGCTTTAAGTTTTCCCTCGGACCGCGCCACCAGCACTAGGTTGCGGTGGCGCTCGGCGAGCTGCCGCGCAAAGCATTCGCCGATGCCGCTCGATGCTCCTGTAACCAGAGCGTATGACATAGGGCTGCCTCCATTGCGGAATATTAACATGGACACTGGTAGATCGGATTTATGTGCCGCGCGCCGGTGCGGACAAGGGTTTCGGCCTCGATAGCCGTGCGGATGCCGCCACGCGCACCCAATGCCGTGCAGTTGAAGGCGGCCAAGGCGTTCGAGAAGTCCAGCGTATGGGCCAGAGGCCAACCCGCAAGCACGCCATAAATGAGCGCCCCGTGAAAGGTGTCGCCAGCGCCCGTGGTATCAACCGTCTCCACCACGAAGCCCGGAGAGTATATAAACCGGCCTTCGCTATAGACGAGCGCCCCGTCTCTACCCACGGTCATGCCGCAGGCACGCGTCCCATACTGTTTGACCACAAGCGGCAGCACGCGGAAAGGGTCCATTTCACCCGTCACCGCAGGAAGAAAGCCTGCAGACGCTACCAAGTAGTCGATGTAAGGAAACAACGATTCGACCTGCGGGTAGGTGGTGTCGAGGTCGGCGAATACGGGAATCCCATGCTCATGGGCGATGCGAGCGGCAGCGAGCGCGGCCTCAACGTCGCAGCCGTCGATATGAAGGGCGCGCGCGGTTGAAATCATCTCCGGCATAACTTCTTCTGGACGCACCGACAGTCGCGGATCACGGTCCCAAAAGACGGTTCGCTCGCCCGTGGTCTTATCCACGATGATGTGACCGAATTGGGTCGCCGCGCCTGGAATCATCCTCGTATGATTCACGTCGATGCCCTCGCGCCGGAGGCTTTCAATCTGGATGCGGCCCGCCTCGTCATCTCCCACCTTTCCGATGTAGCGCGCAGTCAGTCCCAAGCGCCGGCACGCAACCACCGCCGATGCCACTTGCCCGCCCGCCTGTCGTGAGATGGAAGTGACCCTTTCCTTGCCCCCCAGGGCAGGGAAGCAGTTCACTTCCAAGACCGTATCCACAGCGTTAAGCCCAAGACCCACCACATCAGTTTTCTGCAAGCGATATCCTCCAGAACAAGTGTTTTAATCTAACCCGCTGCCTTCGGTTGTGGCAAACAAATTCAGAGAGATGTTGTGCCGCTCGATGGAGAGGGGATTGCGCCGCACAACGGCCAGGGGAAGTTCGCCGCTTCGCGCAGAATCCGTTCACAGGCATGTCTGATAATTTTTGTAGTGGAAGACGGACGGTTAACATAATTCATTTCCACTCTAAACGGCCTGATTTCCACAGATAAATGGGGGAGTGTTGGGCCGCGGCGGTAACCACGGCCAGAGACTTTCGGGCTACGGGATTGTCTTGGAATTGGGACAAAGGCTCACAGATATCATCCAAGGCGCGCCCGAACGAGGGCACAACGCGACCAATGCGATAGACCGCAGCTGCTACGCCTCGCGGGGAAGTATTGCTCACCGCGAAACGGTGAAACATGAATAGCAGTGGACGAAAGCCCCGCGGAGGCGCGTTCGCATTTACCCTTGGCAACCACGAAGTGAAGGGGTTTAAACGTATTCCGTCAAAGCGCCACTGCTTTTATGTTTGGTTTGCGCCGATTGCGGCAGGTTTTCTCTTTCCGGCGCTTCGCCGGATGTGCTAACTTGATGGATTGTCGGCGCGCCGACATTTCACGGCCTGCGATGCCACTCCGCGAAACGGAAGCGATTGTCCTCAGGACTTACCGGCTGGGCGAGGCGGATAAGATCGTATCGCTTTTTTCCAGACAGTTCGGGCGGTTGCGGGCGGTTGCCGCGGGGGCGCAGCGCCCCAAGAGCCGCTACGGTGGCATCCTGGAGCCACTCACATACATCCGGCTGTGGCTGTTTGAGCGCGAAAACCGCGACCTGCTGCGCATTAACTCAGCCGAGTTGCTGGAGTCGTTTTTCGCCATGCAGCAAGACTATGCTGTGCAGCTCGCCGCGCAATATATGGCGGAGGTTTCTGAGCGCCTGTTGCCCGAGCGGGAAGTTAATGAACGGGCCTTCCGGCTGCTTTTGACGGTTCTGCGAGGGCTTAAGACGTCCGGGTCTATCGATAAGCCTTTGCTTTACTTTAATTACTGGATTTTGCGCCTCGGCGGCTTTTTGCCCGATTTTCAGCATTGCGCGCACTGTGGACGGGATCTGGGTGGAGAGACCGCCTATTATGGCGGGGAATCGTTAAGGGTCGTATGCTCGAATTGCCGTAGCAGTTCAAGCAACCGGCGTCTTTCCCCTGCTATCATTGCTTTGACGGAGAAAATTCGCCGCTTGCCGTTTGACCGATGGGCCAGTAATCGTTCGATGCCAAATGAATCCGTCGAGCTGGGCCAGGCCGCCGAGCCAGATGCCTCGGAAACGATCCGGGAGGCACGGTTGATACTTGAAGATTGGGTTGAGATTATCGCGGATAAAAAGCTGATTACACGTGAGTTGATGGCGAACGAAATGTAATCAGTTCTACCCTGTCACCACTCGGCTCCTGGCGGCGTATAAGTACAGAGTAATACTGCCTGAAATCCGGCGGAAGTATTCTGAAGCTTAGGAGGTGAGATGAAGTCTCACATTCGAGAATTTATTATTTTAGCGATCGTCGTCTTGATAGTGGCCATCCTGCGGTTTTTCATGCAGGGTTGGGTGGAGTCGGCCGGTATTTCACTTAAGACTGGATCGTTTTTCGCCAGCATTGACATTGTTTTGCTCATTGCCTGCATCATTATGTTCGCGCGCGAAGGCTTGGCCCCGGTTCGGCGGTACTGGCGGCCGGCGGGTTGGTTCGTCCTTTTTACCGCCTGGTGCACAATCCTGGTGATTGCGGGGATTCTGATTACGGCGGCAACGGGAGCCACCACTTACTACCAGGACACGATGAGCAAGCCGCCGCCCGCGCCTTCGCATCACGCAATGATGCACGCCATTGCGTTCTTTCCTATGGCGGTGATTGGCTTGATTTTGGGCGTGATTATCTATTGGGCGGCGGGACTTGCCCGGCGCGGGAAGCCCGCGCTTGCCCATTGATTTGCCTACAACTATGAACTTTCAGGAAATGATGATCCGGCTCAGCCAGTATTGGGCGAGCCGTGATTGCGTTCTGGCCCTGCCCTATGACATGGAAGTGGGGGCGGGAACCATGTGCCCAGAGACGTTTTTTCGCGTGCTAGGGCGAAAGGATTGGCGCGTAGCCTACGTCCAGCCGTCGCGTCGCCCGGCCGATGGCCGCTATGGGGAAAATCCGAACCGGCTCATCAAGCACACCCAGATGCAGGTGATCCTGAAACCGCCTCCCGTGGACATCCAGGAGTTGTATCTTGAAAGCCTCACCAGCCTCGGCATCGAGCTGCGTGATCATGACGTGCGCTTTGAGGAGGATAACTGGGAGTCGCCTACGCTTGGCGCCTGGGGCGTTGGGTGGCAAGTGCTGCTGGATGGGCTTGAGATCACGCAATTCACCTATTTCCAGCAGTGCGGCGGCATAGATCTCGAGCCGATCAGCGTTGAGATCACCTATGGCCTCGAACGCATCGCCGCCTTCCTGCAAAACGTGAACAATGTTTACGACATGATGTGGAACAATAAGCAAAAGTATGGCGCCCTAAGACTTCAAGAAGAACTTGAACTTTCGGTTTATGACTTTGAAACTGCCGACGCGGAGGCTTGCCGCCAGATGTTTGATTTGAATGAGAGGGAATCCGCACGCGTGCTGGCGGGCTACGACGGCATCGAGAGCGACGCGGTGCGGCATCGCTTCCCGCTACAGAAGGCATTCGAGCTTTGCTTGAAGTGTTCCCACCTGTTCAACATCCTCGACGCGCGGGGGGCCGTGAGCGTCACCGAACGCGTGGCTTTGATTGGCCGCGTGCGTAAGCTCGCCTGCCGCGTAGCCGCAATCGATGTGGATCGCAAAACCCGGGAGGCCGTCAGCGCATGAGCGAGACCACCGCTTTTGTGCTTGAAATCGGCTGCGAGGAGATTCCTGCCCGCTTTCTTGAAGGCGCGGAGCATGATTTGGGCGAGCGGCTCGGTTCGGCGCTGCGCGAGGCGCGCCTGCTTGTGCAAGACGCCTCAGCAGTGAAGACCGCTTCGACTCCGCGCCGCTTGCTGGCTTATGTTCCGGCGTTGCTTCGCGCGCAGCCCGACCGAATAGAGCAGCTTACCGGTCCGCCGGTCAAAGCGGCTTTTGACAAGGAAGGGAAGCCGACCCGCGCGGCTGAAAGCTTTGCAGCCAAAAATAAAGCCCATGTTAGCGACCTGAAGCGCGTGACGACCCCAAAAGGCGAGTATTTGGCGCTTGAAGTTGCGGAAGTCGGCAAGCCTGCAGTTGAAGTATTGGTTGAGATATTGCCCTTGGTGCTTGGCGGCATGACGTTTCCCAAGAATATGTACTGGACTGCGAAGGCGGGGCCGCTCTTCGTTCGTCCGATCCGCTGGATTCTAGCTCTGCTTGATGAGGGCCGCGGCCCGATGGTGGTTCCCTTCGAGTTTGCGGAGGTGAAGTCAGGGAAGTTCACCTACGGTCACCGATTGCAGGGAAGCCAGCCGGTTGCCGTTGCCGATTTGAATCTTGATTTTCTTCTGGAAAAACACTTGGTCGTGGTCCACGCGCAAAAGCGGCGCGAGCGCGTGCGGCAAGTCATTAAAGCTTTAGTTGAAGAAAGTGGATTTAAGGCGGCCGCCGATGAGTGGCTTGAAACCTGGGTGGTGAATTCCACCGAATGGCCTGTCCCTCTGATGGGCGGCTTCGATCCTCGTTATCTGGCTCTGCCGCGCGAAGTGCTCGTGACGGTCATGCGCGATCATCAAAAGTATTTTGCGGTAGAAGATGAGGCGGGGAATTTGCAGCCGCAGTTTATCACTGTTCTAAACGTACCCGGCGATCCAAAGGGCCTCATCCGGCAAGGCCACGAGCGTGTGCTCGCCGCCCGCTTTGCCGACGCCGAATTTTTCTGGAATGCCGATCAGAAGATTACTCTAGCCAAACGCATCCCGATGCTCTCGCACGTGACATATCAGGCAAAGCTCGGCACCTATGCTGATAAGATACAGCGCATGAAGGTGTTGGCGGAAAAAAATTGTGGTGAACTTGAGCGATCGGGCAGCATGAACGCGGCTGAGCGTGGGCACGCGCTGCGCGCGGTCGAACTCTGCAAATGCGACTTGACCACGCAAATGGTGCAGGAATTCACCGAGCTGCAAGGCGTGATGGGCGGCCTTTACGCCAAGTCACAGGGTGAGCCTGCCGAAGTGTCCGAGGCGATCTACGATCATTACAAGCCCGTGGGCATTGAGGATTCTTGCTCGCGCTCGGTCGTAGGTGCGGTTGTTTCGCTGGCGGATAAGCTGGATAGTGTCGTGGCCGGATTTTCGGTTGGCCTTGAACCGACCGGATCAAGCGATCCGTTTGGCTTGCGCAGGGCGGGGAATGGCGTGATCAAGCTGTTGGTTGAATCCTTGCCGGGTCTCAATCTTGAACGCCTAGCACAAACAGCCTTTGCAAGATGGGAAGCTGGCCTATCGGGCGGCGATTTAGAGGCGCGGGTTTTGGCTTTCTTGCGCGAGCGGATGGGATATTATCTTGAATCTACCGGGATGCGGTATGACATCGTCCGGGCGGTGCTTCGTACTCTTCAGGCCGGCTTTGTTCCTTCGTGGACGGTTGAGCGCGCCCGCGCGCTGGAAAAGGTTGTCGATACGGATGATTTTGCCGCGCTTTCCGCTGCGGCTAAGCGAACGCGGAACATCTTACACAAATCGGCTGAACTCTCTGACTTTGGCGAGATGGGAGAGCCAAAAAAGCCCGCAAAACCTGGCGAAGAGCTCGACCTTTACGAAGCCTACTTTGAGATGAAGGAGCAATTGGCGCGCTACGAGTCTGAGTGCGACTATACCGCCGCTTTTCGCGCCCTCGCTACATTGCGTCCCACGGTGGATGCGTTTTTCGATAGGGTTCTGGTGATGGACCCAGACGAGCAAATCCGCTCCAACCGCCTCCGCTTGCTCAGCCATCTGAATGTGCAAGTTTTTTTGCGGCTTGCGGACCTGGCTGAAATCGCTCCAGCAACAGCTGCCAGCACCGGACGCGGGTAGCCGTGCTGCGAGGGTGCGTCTTGGGCAGCAGAGCCGCCACTCCTTCGACTAGCCAGGGCAAGGTCTGGCGGCTAGATGGTTTCCAAAGGCCGGCAAGATGACGGCCTACACTTTCAAGCGATGCTTTAACTTTTGTCGGCGCGCCGACACGAAGAGCTTGGGCAGTGCCGCCTTTGAAAATCTTATGGGCGCTTTTCGAGTTCATCTCGAGAATATTGCTTCACGGGGAGAGGTTGTCAACACTTTGTTTGAGGAACGTCTGTACGGTCTTGTCAGCATTGTGTATCGCATTGCGGACGCGCTCGCGGAGGAGAACGTACCTTACGAGCTAGTGGGCGGGCTTGCGGTGCTGATCTATCTTGAAGCGGCCGACCCTTCGCAAAGCACGCTCACGCGAGACGTGGACGTGATGATTCACCGGCCCGATCTCGATAAGGTAAAAATCGTTGCCGAACAGCACGGCTTTCATTTCCGGCACGCCGCAGGGCTTGATATGTTGATCGCGGGCCCTCCTGAAAAGGCGCGAAATGCAGTTCATCTTGTCTTCAGCGGCGAAAAAGTCCGGGAGAGCCAATCGGCTCCCAATCCGCCCATTTGTCCGGACAAGCGAACTCTTCAAGGGCGCGAGGTTGCGGTGATTGCTCTCAGCGACCTGATCCGCATGAAGCTGAGCGCATACCGTGATAAAGACAGAGTGCACGTTCGCGCGATGGATGCCGCGGGCTTGATTAATGCCCAGATTGAGCGGTCTTTGCCGGGCGAGCTTCAGACGCGCCTGCGCCATATCCGCGAAACAGAATGAGTTGTAGCGGCAAGGTCCCCCCACCCGTGTTAAGCGGTTCGACCATGTAGGTGGGGAGGCATCGCTATAGCCGGCACGATTTTATTTTCAGCACAAGGAGCTTTTTATCATGGAAAAATACGTTTATTCGTTTGGTGGCGGAAAAGCCGAAGGCCACGGCACGATGAAGGATGTACTCGGCGGCAAGGGCGCGGGCTTGGCAGAAATGACCAACGCCGGGCTGCCCGTGCCTCCTGGCTTTACCATTGCCACCTCGGCCTGCCGTCTCTATTTTGAAAACGGCAACAAGCTGCCGGGCGAAATTCGCGGGGAAGTGGAAGCCGCGCTCACG
>DASZAE010000273.1:0-5463 GCA_035945515.1 Terriglobia bacterium | reverse complement strand
CCCCATGTCTGGGACGACCTGCGGTTCCTCGGCAAGCAATGGCGCCCGATCACCCACTGGGGCATTCGCGAAGCCGAGGTTGGGCCGATGGCCGCGCCAGGAACTTACACCGTGAAGCTCACCACCGGAGGCAAGTCTTACACACAGCCACTCGAGGTGCTTGCCGATCCCCGCTCTCGCGCAACTCCTAACGAGACCGAGGCGACAGTCAAGATGCTGCTGAAAATCCGCGACGACATCTCAAGCGTTTCGGAAATGGTGAACCAGATCGAATGGCTGCGCAAAGAGCTTCAAACGATCGAAAACATGCTGGGAAAGGAAGGAACGCCACAAGCTTCCACGCTGCGCTCGGTCCAAGATATGGATAAGAAGATGCAAGCGGTTGAAGATCAATTGCTCTCGCCGGCCCTCGCTAACAGCGACGAAAAATCCTATCTGGCGCCCTACAAACTGTACCTTCATTTGATCTGGCTGAACGGGGAGATAGGCACCGGCGCTGGCGACGTGGCCGGTAATCCTGGCTATTCCCCAACCGATGCTTCGGTGCAGGTTTTCCACGGGCTGGAGAGTAAACTTGCAAAGGCCAAGTCCGATTATCGCAATTTGATGGAAAAGGAAGTGCCAGCGTTTAATCGGTCACTGGCCGGGCGCGACATTTCCCCTCTGGTTGCGCGGATGTCTTCGGCCTCGACTGAGGAACCGACGCCAGCGGCCGGAGCGGCTCATCCGAGCCGCTAATCTTGGCCGACCGAGCGCGCAACTCTTTAGAGAAGTTGGGAGAACTACAGTTGTAGCGGCGGCCTCTGGCCGCCGGTTTTTACTATTGAAAGGCCGGCGGCCAGAGGCCGTCAGCCGCCGACTACTGCCTGGTGTACAATGACTACGCCAGTTTGGGGAGTCCGGGAAGCTGCGCAGTTCCGTCGCAGGGCACGGGGGATAATGGGAACGTGAGGGGCTACCTTTATCAGGACAGTGTGAATTCGAGTCTCGGCCACGCGGCCACATACAGCTACGACAGTCTGAACCGGCTGGCGAATGCGGCGGCCACGGGCAGTTCTACTTACAATTTCACGTTCCAATACGACCGCTGGGGCAACATGACGTGCATGATCAACGGGCAGACGAACGGCCCGTGCCCAGAGTATAGCTTCAACTCTGCCAACAACCAGGTCACGAACACGGGCTACACTTACGACGCGGCGGGCGACCTGACCAGCGATCTTACGACTGTGCCGTCCAGCGCTTATCAGTGGGACGCGGAAGGGCATCTGGCGACCATCACTCAAGGCGGAAGCGCCTATTCCACGAGCGCCTACAATGCGAACGGCCAGATGGTGGAGACGGTGTATCCGGCGTTTGGAAATGCCAAGATCGAAGCCCTTCTCGATCCGTTTGGGCGAGAGTTGGGATACTACGATGGTCAAATGAACGCCTGGTTCGACCGTGACTTCTGGGTGGCGGGACGGATGTTTGCTCAGTCCTATCCTAATGAGATGTACTTCCTGCATCACAACGTGCTTGGATCGGACGTGCAACTGACCGGCCACAGCGGGACGCCGACGGTGGACATTCTCTATTATCCCTGGGGCGGCGAGAACACGCATATCGGGTACGAGAGCGACTCGCACTTTGCGGGGTTCGAGCAAACCGGAGGAAATCTGAACCCGACGCCCACGCGCCGGTACGCCAATCCTATGGGCAGATGGCTGACGCCGGACATGCTGGGCGGGGACATCACCAACCCGCAGTCCCTCAACCGCTACGCCTACGCCCTCAACAACCCCACCACCCTCACCGACCCGCTGGGATTGACTGCTTGCAATGAGTTCAACACCAGCTACGAGGGTAGCGGGCTTCCATTCCCGTGCAACAACTGTCCCTCATCGGGGGCGTGTGGCACCTCGAACAACCCATCTGGGCCGGCCCCGGTCACCATTGACTCCAACGGTGATCCCTTATCCTCTGATATAGCTGCGGGCGAGGCAGCCTATGTCAGCAACAACTGCCTTAACTGCGTAAGCGTCGAGGGCAATTTCTACGGCCAGCACGTTAATACGACATTCTCAAGCTGGGACGCGTACGCTAACTGGAGCACCTCGCTGCCTCTCCTCCCCCAGAATCAAATCTACGACGCCTTCTGGGCTCTATTGGAAAACAATGGGCTTGACCAGAGCCAACAGTTTGGGGTATTCGCGTACCAACAAGGACCGACCTGGAACGTTCAGCTATTGGGCTACCCTCTAAACACGTCTAATGCGGCGCAGGGGAGGATACCCGATCCCTACCACGGAGTGCACGCAGGGAACTCTTGGTATGGACTCTCGCCAGTTAACACTCTGCACTTGGTTGATGATCCGAAAGGCGCCGAAGTACACTTTGACCTGTTCAACGGCGTGCTAATGTTTCCGCTGCACGAGACATTCGACTACTTTCCATCCTTATTCATCAATCCCAAGTCGCAAGTACCTCAGCCGACTGTGAACTGGTACTGCTCAGGAAGTGGAGGATGCCACCAGTGAGGCACCCACTACTTGTCACAGGCTGTGTGCTCGGCATCCTCCTTAGCTGCGTGGGATTGTTTGCTGAGCCCCTCGTCGTTACAGTGCGTGTTATTGACGCAAGGAACGGGAAGCCCTACCGCAAACTTCGTCTCCTGGTAGAGTTCCTCAGAGCTGAGTGGTCGCCTCATGGGTACAAGACCTCCGCAGAGGCGAAGGCGAATCTCATCTCCAAAGAAGTCAAGACAACCGATGATAAGGGAGAAGTGACATTTAGCCTTTCTACCCCGCTGCCTGGTGTGATTTCTGTCTGGAGCGGCCCGATGGCCTGCGGGGCCGGTTATTTTAACACCCATGTGGTCATGACGCAGGGTGCTGTTGGTGAGAACCATTGTAAGACCAAGTGGGCGAAGTCAGGGATCAAGTTCCAAACCAAGCCCGGCGAGATCATCTACTTTGCCACGCACGTTGGCCTCTTTGAAGGCGCGCTGACAAAGTGACGAGCAGGCTGTCAGCGGCGCTCGCTCGTGCCCTGGAATCGCCCTGGTGCCGATCCCGAAAGCTGTGCGGTGCCTTCGGCACCGGTTGGGGGGGTGACACGTCACCCCGGTGCGGGCGCTGCGAAGCGCCGGGCGGCGCTCATGGCTAACGCGCTTCGACGGCGCGAGTTGGCGAGAAGCACGCGCTCTGGGGCAACTTCCCGCTCGTGGGCGGGCGCTCGCGGTTAACTTCTTGATTTTCCTACCCGAGTAACTCACCATCTTTTTTTCTCCCCAATCCATTCTGGAGACGATGCCGATGTGTCGAGACCAGCCGCGCAACCGAACCGCAGGGTGTAAAGTGACCGCGAGCGACTACGAGAAGCTTGCGGCGGCTGCCCGGCAGGGGGACCTGACACTCGCGGGTGGCGCATACATCGCGCATTTTGCGATGTGTGCGATCACTGCGCCCGCGTCGGAAATAGTATTTGAGCTCGGGTCGTGCGAGCTTCGCGTTCCCTGTCTCTGACGATCTTGAGCTCGCGGGTCCGATGAAGCTCCGGCTATACATCGAGCTCATCGGGTGCAACGACGCACATCTCTTCGTCGCCGTGCGCAAGGTTGCAGACGGACGAAACGTGGTTTTCGAAGGCTCCTTTGGCTTCGGATACGACGTGGTCACTAAGGGCTGGTTGCGCGTTGCCCTCCGCCGGGTGGATGACGCGAGCAGCGAGCCCCATCGCCCCGTTTTGCATTTCGACCGGGAAGAGCCTCTCAAGCCGGGGCAGGTTGCGCCGGTCGAAATCGAGCTTCTTCCGTCGGCCACACTCTTTCGTCGCGGCGAGACACTTCGTCTCGATGTGCAGGGACGCTGGTTCTGGCGGCGGAACGCGTTCTTCGGCACATTCCCCGCCGACTATGCGCCAAGCCCGCCTGGCACTGTCGTCCTTCACACAGGCGGAGAGCACAGTGCGTACCTCCTCGTGCCGCGCACAGGTTAAGCCCTCAAATAGCATGAACCAATGTCGGAATCCCTGAGTTTTACCCGATGTATTTTGATCCACTGAGGGACTGCCGCGTTCATGCCAGCCGTCGCTGAAATAATCTACCCCCCCGCCAACTTCTTGGCTGCACGAGCGCCCTTGCTCGACATCGATGCTGTGAAGTGTCCAGTCTCAAGCGCCACGTTGTATCGTGGGCGTTGCATTTCCACCGGAAACCCGGGGCCTCAAGAAACCACGTTGCGCACGAACTTCCTGCTTGACATTAGGCCCTATTGGGCGCACTCTGTCATAGACAACTAGGAGAACTTATGGGATACGACAAATTGCAAGGCACGCTCGACCTGCTGGTGCTCAAGGTGCTGGCGCGCGGACCGGAGCACGGCTATGGCATCACGCTGCGGGTAAAGCAGATCTCAGAGGACGCTCTGCGGGTGGAAGAAGGATCTCTCTACCCGGCCCTTCACCGCATGGAGCAGGCCGGGTGGATCAATCCGGAGTGGAGGGCATCGGAAAACAATCGCCGGGCCAAATACTACCGATTGACTCCGAAGGGCAAAAAGCACTTGGCCCAGGAACAGGAACAGTGGGCGCGCGTGGCCGAAGGCGTGGCCAAAGTGCTGCGATACGCATAGATGGCGGATTTCAGGTGTTGGGAGTTGGTAGCGCAAACCTGCGGCTTTCAATCTTGCGACCTGAAATTGTCACAGCAAGAACTGCAGATCGCAAAGGCAACAGTCTGCGCTACGAGAGATGCCTTATGTCACTGGTTAAGCGGTTTCGATCATTATTCGGCCGGCAGGACGGCGAGCGCGACTTGAACGAGGAACTTGCGCATCACATCGAACTAAAGACGCAGGAAAACATCGAGGCAGGGATGTCGCCGAAAGAGGCTCGATATGCCGCGCTGCGAGCGTTTGGGGGAGTGGAGCAAAAGAAGGAAGCTTGCCGCGACGCCGACCGGCTACGCTGGCTCGAGGATTTGATCCAAGACTTGCGCTACGGCCTGAGGCAACTGCGCCGCAATCCTGGCTTCACGGCGATCGCTGTGCTCACGCTGGGGCTTGGCATCGGTGCGAATACTGCTATCTTCAGCATTGTAAACACGGTACTTCTGCGGCCGCTGCCCTATCCCCATCCTTCCCGATTGGTGATGGTCTACCACGTTCCACCCGCCAAAAGCTTTCCAGGCATGACCAAATTTGCCGTTTCGCCGGCAAATTACATCGATTGGCGCCAGCAGAATCACGTTTTTGACTCGATATCAATTTATGGCTTTCACGGCATGACCCTGAACGGGAGAGAGAAGCCGGAAGCCGTGAGGGCGGCAAGAGTGTCGGCTGATTTCTTTTCAGCGTTAGGTGTTCAGCCGCGAGTGGGCCGCGTTTTCACACCCGACGAAGAACAGCTAGGGCACGCTAATGAGGTGATCCTTGGAAATGCCTTCTGGCATGCCCATTTTGGCTCGAACCGTAATGTCGTAGG
>DASZAE010000272.1:0-1637 GCA_035945515.1 Terriglobia bacterium | reverse complement strand
GATTGGATTGAAAAACCTGGCAAGCTAAACTTTTTTCTGCTCAACCGGCTTGTCGGCTTCTCCGCCGAGGCCGCCCTTGATCGCGTCCTTAAACTCGCGGATGCCTTTGCCCAAGCCGCGGCCAAGGTCCGGCAATTTTCCAGGGCCGAAAATAATCAAAACGATCACCAAAATGAAAATCAAATGCGTTGGTTCAAATAAACCATCCATCACATACCTCCGAAAAACCCTCGGACTACATCTGTAAGTATTATAACTCAAGCGCCGCAAGAACCAAGCGGAGAATTCTTAGCCGCGCCTGCCGCCCTTTTTCGCCGCAACTTCCCTGCTCCCCTCCCGATAAAGTGAAACATAGCTCGCAGTCACGTAATCTTCAGGGCGGTAGCCGAGTTCCCTAGCCATCTGGTCAATCCACCGGCGCGGCCCCTCAAGCTCAATAAAATTCCCCACCGGCGTCTCGTCGTAGACCAGCAAATTTCTGGATTTGCCCCCTTTATCCGATTGGCCGAGCGCGTACTCCGTGCGATGCTTGCTGTACGCAAACGTTTCTTTCAACCCAAGCCGCAGCAGAATCTGCCGCAGCGCCTGCTCGCTTTCGACGCTGCTTTCAATCTCCTCGCGCGATTTATAACCATCCCTTGTTCTGGCGGCGCCCTTATACGTTAGCCAGTGGCGGCCGTTTTTCGCCCGCAGCCGCAGCGCGCAGCCCGCGCGGACGAGGCGTCCGTCTCTAAAATCGAAAAGAAAATTGCGCTCGAGCCGGCGCGGCGACAAGGCGCGAAAACCCAATTCACGAAGCAGCCGCTTGAGCTTGCGCGGGTTCGAAACTTTAAGCTTGATTTCGATTTCCCGTTGCGGCTTCATGAATAGTTGATGATCGACAATATAGCGCCGGCATCCCTTCGCGGAATTTACCGTGAGCCTCTTCGCTTCGCTCAGAGCGATTCGAAGAGGAGCGAATCGGCTCAGGGCAGACCTGCCGGCAAATGCCGCCGGGACGGCGGCGCTACCTCGCTTTCATCGCTCACGACTGCCGGTCGACAATCAACTCGGCGAGCGAGCGCAGCGCCTCTTTATAGGGCGATTCCGCAATACCCGCCAGCGACTGTTCCGCCAGTGCGGCAAAATGCTGAGCCTTTGCCCGCGCCGCCCCCAAGATGCCATAACGCTCGATGAGCTCCAGAATCTCATCAAACTGCACCGAGTAAAAACCATCTTCCTCAAGCACGCGCGCAATCTTGGCGGCCTCCACCGGCTTACACTTTGAGAGCAGGTAAATCAAGGGCAGGGTGATTTTGCCTTCGCGCAAATCGCTGCCAATCGGCTTGCCCAGCGTTTCTTCGGAGGAAGTAAAATCGAGCAGATCATCGATCACTTGAAAAGCCAGCCCCAGATTGGTGCCGTAAGTTCCGAGCTTCATCTCCAGATCCTCGCCAAAGGCGCCGAGCAGCGGACCGAGGCGCAGGCAGGCGGAAAACAGGCACGCCGTCTTGCGGTAGCAAAGCTCAAAATAGTCGTCTTCGGAAAGGTCAATCTTCTTGAGCTGATTCATCTGCATCAGCTCGCCCTCCACCATCACCTGAGTGAGGCCGATGAGCATATCGAGAATCTTGAAATTGCGTTCCGTCAGCGCGATG
>DASZAE010000271.1:0-23014 GCA_035945515.1 Terriglobia bacterium | reverse complement strand
ATGCCCGCGCCGTCATCCGAAATCTGAATAATCACCTGCCCGCCTTCGTGGAAAGCGCGGAGCGAGAGGCAACCCTCGGCGGACTTGCCCGCCGCCAGCCGGGTTTCCGGCGGCTCGATGCCGTGGTCGATGGAGTTGCGGATCACATGAGTGAGCGGATCCTTAATCGCCTCGATCACCGTTTTATCGAGCTCGGTTTCCTTCCCTTCCATTTCCACGCGCACTTGCTTGCCGCAATTGATGGCAAGGTCGCGGACCATTCGCGGCACCTTGTTCCACACGGTATCGATAGGCTGCATTCGGGTTTTCATCACCCCCTCTTGCAATTCCGTGGTCACCAAATCGAGACGCTGCGAGGCGCCGAAAATCGCGGCGTCCTTCTGCGTGGCGCTGAACTGCATGATCTGGTCCCGGACCAGCGCCAATTCCCCCACCAGGTCCATCAACTTGTCAAGCTGTCCCACGTCAACACGAACCGTGTTGGCGGCCACGGAGGCCTGCGCCTGCTTCTGTTGTTCAATGGCATTCTTCACGGCCAGTGGCGGAATGGCGCCCCGTTCCACAAGAATCTCGCCTAAGTGCCGGGGATCTCCTGCCTTCTGCGCCTCCAGGGCGGACTCAAGCTCCTCCTGACTCACTTGGCCGGACTTGACGAGAATCTGACCAAGGGGCAAAACCTCGGCGGGAGCTTCAGCCGGGTCTAAGGGGCCGGAGCCGTTCGGATTTGTCCTCGGCTCGGAGCTTCCCGGGCGAGCGGGATCTTTGACAGCAGGCGGTTCGTTTCCGGCCTTCTGCAACTGGCTAAGGACTTTGATGAGCGGGCCATAATCGCCGTCCCCATCGGCGCCGCCCTTTTCGATGGCTCCGAGCATCTCGCGCACAGCGTCTACCATTGCCAGAAGTCCGCTGATGATTTCCGGCGTCAGCGAAAGCTTCCCATCGCGGAGGCGGCCAAGCAGGCTTTCACCCGAGTGCGCGACTGACTCAAGTTTAGAGAAGCCGAGAAACCCCGTGGTTCCTTTGATTGTATGGATAGTACGGAAGATGCTGCTGAGGATTTCGTTGGAAGTAGCGTCCTTTTCGAGCTCCACTAGGTCGCGGTCAAGCTGATCGAGGTTTTCGGTGCTTTCGATGAGGAATTCTTTAACAATTTCGTCGGTGTTACTCATAAACCGGATATCCCTTGGTGATGAGACAGATCGCGCTGGGTTTTGCCTTGATGCAGCGCAGCGGCATCTTGAGCCGCTTCAGACGGAGAATGAATCCTCGTAAGGCACGGCTTAATGCTTCCGGCGATCATGTTGCAAACCTCGTCCAGCCCAGCCTTGGCGTTCTCCTCTGACTCAGGGGCGCCGCTGCATCAGATCTTAAGTACTCCCGATGGTCTTACCCGCAAGGCTAATCATGGCGGTTATACCGGCCCTTGCGCTCCCGCCATGAAACAGCGTTGCCCCATCCGGCGCCCACAGATTCAAAGACCTTCCGCGTGACGGACTCCATTCGCTCAAGTCAATCGTTCACAGGGCATCTTTCTTGATCTGGAGCTTAGGGCGACTTTAATGGCTGCGCGCGGCTGGGGAAGGGCCGTCTGTCACGGCGGTCCGCATATTCACTGCGGCAGTAATTGCGCGACTTGCGCCCGGACTTGGTCCGCGCTGAAGGGCTTGCGAATATACCCTTTGGCGCCTAGCGTGATGGCTTCCACCACCTTCTGCTCGCTGCCGTCCGTTGTGATCATTAAAATGGGGATGCCTTTAGCTTTTTCAATGCCCTGGACTTGGCGAAGGAATTCAAGCCCGTTCATTTCAGGCATGTTCACATCGCTGAAAATGAGATCGATCGCGTTGGCCTCAACCATGGTTAACGCATCCGCGCCGTTATCCGCTTCGATGACCTTTTCCAGCTCAAGACCGGCCTGCCGGAGGGAGCGTTCTATAATTTTCCGCATGACAGACGAATCATCTACGATAAGAACCGAAATTTTCTTCATGAATTGACCTGTGCCCCAGGTGATCTCACCGCTCCATCTTCTTTGAATCGTGCGCTAAATAAACAGCATAGCCTCCGCGCCGCACACGCGGATCACAAAGCTCTCGTTATAACTTCTATCGGCCTTTAGTAAGACAACTTTAAGTTTTTCCTGCATGCGCCGCGAATGGGCAGCGTTTAGAGCATCAGATCTGGCGCTGTAACGGCGGCCTTTTACAGGCTTCGCCGCGTGGCTTCAAATGGCTCGCGATTGACGATGCCCTCGGTTCTTGGCTGGAGCTTACGCCCGCCCTCGTCAGTCGAATTCTCGGAAAAGCACGAAGCTGTTATATATAAATCGGTGAGCGCGGTCAGGAGCATCGTGTCGAAACTGAAGCGGCAGCAATGGCAATGGTCCGGCAGATTAGCAAAAGAGAATTGCCGAGGCGTGATTGAGAGAGAAGAATGAATTTGAGCGTGGCGGGCGCTGGACCAGAAAAATCAAGACATCGAGCGGATTTTGGCATCAGAGGCAGGATCCGGTTTCAAATCTCTTTGTGGACATGCAAAGGCAATAAGTTCGACTAGCCAAATCCGAGGGGAAGTGCTTCGAGCCAGAGTTAACTTGCGGCTGTTTTCTTGCGGAATTGTTCAAGCTCGCCCAGGAATGCCTTCCTCTCTCGCTCCGATTTCTCCCGACGGCGGCCTTTCTCATCCAGATAACGCTGCCCTTTGATTTCCGTGTTTTGCAGCTTATCCGCCCAGGCGCGCAGTTGCCGCGAAATTGCCTCAGCTTCTAATTTCAAATTTGAAATTTCAGATTTGAGATCGGCGAATTCGAGAATGCCTTCTATGAGGCAAAGCATCGACCGCACTTCGCCCGCCGATCCACGAGCAATATAAAGAAACGTGAGCAACTCTTGCGTTGTCCCGCGCTCAAAGCCTTCGGCAATGTTGTTTGAGACCGAAACCGCTGCCCGCTCGATCTGGTCGCGAAGGCTTCGCTCGCGCCGGAACACAGGATGTTTCGTCATCGCATAGACACGCTGCCCCAGCTTGATCGCCGCCTGCCAGACCGGAAGCTGCTCGAACCGGTCGTAGGTCATATGACCCTTTCAAATCTCAAATTTTAAATTCAAATCACAGGCTGATCACAATACATTTAATGATGTGCTTCAAGAAACCGGATGCGTGGGCCACGCCCTTAAGGAAAGCAGATCCGGCCTGTCTTCTTACAATACAATTGGAACAAGCTCCCGAGTTGATGGGCTTCAAATACTGCTGGCGTTTTGAGGCCGAGATTAGCGCCTTTGTCGCGTCGGCCTTTGACGTATTTGAAGTCAAACCATCTCGCCTCAGGATTTGCGTCGCTCTGCGTCTCCCACATCATTGGAAGGTAGTGCTCATCCCCGGTGATACCTACAATCGCGATGACCTGTAGGATGATTCTGTCGGCGCGAGGGAAATCATAAGTAATTCGAAAGGCATCTCGATTGCACCCACTGCAGCGGCGAATAAGCTTTTCCTGATTCCATCTGGATTCCGCAAGATCCCAAAGAAAATTGACGAGGAGACCAGCCCTGAAGTCTTCCTGGGTCCGACAGCCCGAGCACTCCCACCAATATTTCGTGCTGGCCATCACTATCCCGTTCGCTCAACAGGGCCCAAAGTTAAGTGACAAACACTGCGTTACTCTTCCCGCCTTATCGCGTTAATCCCCACAGGCGTTTCGGCTTCGTAGGGAGCGGGCGGGGGACCGACGGGCAGGGTGTCTGGCGATACTCCCAGTTCGGCGCGCAGCTTCGCTTCAAATTCGCGCAGCTTCGCTTCCACGTCCTGCTCCTTCTTCTTATTGCGCACCATGTCTTCGCGGTAGCGCTTGAGGAAGTAGCCAATGGTCTCGACGCGGATTTTAATGGAGCCGGTGGGCTTGTTTTCGTCGATATCTTTGAAGGAGAAATACGGAGTGCCGGACTTGGTGACGGTCTCTTCGACAACGGAGTAGATGGGGGCGTCGTGGCCGCACTTGAAGCTGGAAAGCTCAAGCGCCACGAGGTTGGGATGGCGGGCGGTGTATTTGGCCGCCCAGACTTTCTGAGAGGTATTTTCGCTATAGCTATTCTTCCACACGTCTCGAATGTCGCACGGGTGCTCGATGAGGCCCGCGTCAATGTCTTCCTTAAAAAGCGGCATCAGAATATCGTCGTCCAGCGGTAGCGATTGCAGCGTGAGCACCGGATAACCGATCTTCTGGAATTCTTCCATGATTTCGTGATTGACGCCTGGATCGTTGTGGTAAGGCCGGCCTAGCAGCACAATGCCGATGCGGTCTTCCGCCTCAAGCTGCTTCAGGATTTCGCGGCCCTGGGCGCGCAGAACGCCGTTCATGAACTTATCCTGCGCCTTGTAGCCCGCCTCCACCGCGCGCAGGTTTTCTTCCATCGAGAGGCCGAAAATATCGCGGAACTCATCGTACATCTGCTTTGCCAGCAGTGATGGATTGCCTGTATTGACAAACGTATCGAGAAAAAGGATGTTGTTTTCCTTGAAGATGTCGCCTTCTTTAATGAAGGCCGCCTTTACCGCCTCGGGCGTGGTGGCCACGGTCGGGCAAGAGCGATGCCCCTGCACAAACTGCATGTCGCTCGGCAGGTCATCAATCATGGGGCAAAAGATGATGTCGAGCGGCTTCTTCTTGTGGATCACGTAGAGCAGGTTGTGCACGTGCGGGATGCCAATCTTGGAGGGGAAACACGGGTCGATGGCGCCGCGCTTCGCTCCCTCTTTGTAGAGCTGTTCGTTCGTGTAATCCGAATAGATCAGATTCTCTTCCGGGATGCCCAGCGCCTCAAAATAGGCGCTGAAGATGGGGTTCACCGAATACATATTCAAGATGCGCGGGATGCCGATGCGCAGCGTCTTGCGCCGCTTCATGGCTTCGGCGCGTTTCTTCGCGGCGCTGGTGAATGTGTGCTTGGGCAGCGGATCAGCGGCGACGGGCGGATTGTAAGCACGGAAGGCGTAGCGCGCGCCCACTTCCGCCATGTTCGGGTTTTGATCCTTCATCTGGTCGAGGCCCTTCTTGATCTCCCGCATATCATTCACATCTTCGACCAAACCTTTTTCGCAACTGTTGCCAACGATCAGCCGCTTAATATCTTTCACTAGCGGAATCTTCGATTTCTTCCAGGATTCGTCCGCGCCGGAGATATTCACGTCGATGAACGTCCTCATGCACTTGTTCTTGCAGAAGTAGCAGCGCGTCTCTTCGCTGCGATGCGTGACGTAAGAAATGTTCTCCACGGCATCGAAGCCAATAAATTTGGTCCTCATGCCATTGTTGTAAAGCCGCCGCACCTCCAGCGCGGCGCCGATGGCGCCGGACTCACCGCAGTGCTCATGCACGATCACGTTGGGCTTAGCGCCTTTGTCCTTGAAGCGCGATTCGATGAAATCCACTTGCGACTTCACCGCCGCCAGGTTGTGCTGCGTGCCGCCTTGCAGGACGAACGTTTTGCCGAGCGAGGCCAGGTTGGGAATCTGCGAAACGTAGAGCCAGATGTTTTTGGGAAGCACATTGGCGAGGCCAGCCATGATCTCTTCCGGCTTCCAGCCCTGGCGCTGGAAATCCACAATGTCGGACTGCATGAAAACGGCGCAGCCATAGCCGAACATGGGCATGGCCTTGGCGCTGAAAGCAAGGTCGGCATACTCCATCACATCGTGGCCGAAACCCACGCAAGTGGATTGCAAAAAGTAGCCGTTGCCCGCGGAGCACTGGGTGTTCAGCTTGAAATCCTTCACTCGTCCGTCTTGCAGGATGATCAGCTTGATGTCCTGCCCGCCGACATCGCAGATTACGTCCGCATCGGGATAAAAATGCAAGGCCGCTTCCGTGTGCGCCACGGTTTCAACAATGGCCACGTCCGCCTGAAGAACGTCTTTCAAAATATCTTTAGCGTACCCAGTCGAGCCGACGCCCAGCAATTCAACCGTCGCGCCCTGGCTCTCCACTTGTTTGCGCAGGTTGGAGAACATCTCCTTCGTGTCTTCCAGCGGATTGCCCTTGGAAAGCTGGTAGCACTTCACCATCACTTCGCCTTCATGATTCACCAGCACCGCTTTCGTGGAGGTGGACCCGCCGTCGATGCCCATGAACGCTTCAACGTGCTCACCCGGTTTGAACGTGTGCGGGACGAACTTCTTGGGCCGGTAGCGGTCCTTGAAGCCCGCAAGTTCGTCTTCGGTCTTATAGAGGCCGCTGCCGCCCCGCTTTTTCTTCTCCTCGAGCCGCCCCACGTTCATGTACCATTCGAGTTTTTCATAGCCCTGGTAGACGCCAATTTCCTCGTCTTCATCCATGCCGTAGCGCACGCAACCGAGCGCGGCGAAATACTGCGCGTTTTCTGGAACCTTAATGAGTTCCTTCGGGTCCTTGTCTTCGGGCAACGGAAAATTACGCTCTTCCCAAACCTTGGGAATGTTGTGCTTCCAGCAATCTCTCATGCCGGTGATATAGGTGTTGGGGCCGCCGAGCAGCAGCACCACCGGACGCAGCGTGTTGCCGCGCGTGAGCACGGCCAGGTTCTGCTGGATAATCGCCTCGAAGAGCGACGCCATCAACTCATTGGGCGGCACACCGCTCTTCTGCAGGCCATTCACGTCGGTTTCCGCGAAAACACCGCATTTGCCCGCCACCGGGTGCAATTTCAGCCCGTAATAACCCATCTGGCAGAGTTCGTCCGCGGGAATATGCAGCTTGGCGTTGATCTTATCGATCACGGCGCCCGTGCCGCCGGCGCACTTGTCATTCATGGAGGGAATTTTCTTCTTGCGTCCGGTCTCCGGGTCTTCCTTGAAGATGATGATCTTCGCGTCCTGCCCGCCCAATTCAACGACCGAGCCGCACTCCGGGTAGAGATGCTCAACCGCGAGGGAGACGGCGTTTACTTCCTGAACAAACTTCGCGCCGACATGTCCGGCGATCCCTCCACCACCCGATCCGGTGATGAAAATGCGTGTTTCCCCCGCCTTGATGCCCGTATCGGCTTCCATGCGCTTGAGGAATTCCAGGCACTTTTCCGGCTGCTTTGTGTCGTGGCGCTGGTAGTCGCTCCAAAGGATTTGCTGGGTCTCGCGGTCGACAACTACGGACTTAACCGTGGTTGATCCCACGTCCAGGCCGACCATCAGATTTTTAGGGCTGGGGATGTTCATAATGCCTCGTTTCCGGCGATGGAAAGATTTCCTGGGTTGGTAGCCACGGCACGAAGTTTGTGCCGTGGGTTTTTCATTTCGCTTTCGTTCAAAAAAGCCCACGGCACAAACTTCGTGCCGTGGCCCGCTTCAACAACCTGTCAAAGACCGGCGGCCAGAGGCCGCCGCTACAATGAATAGCCGGAATGCCATTAATTCGCCTGGGCGTGCTTCTGCGCCATTTCGGCGAACATCTTCTTGCTGCGGCGTTCCATTTCATCCGGCGCCACGTCTTCGACGTGCTGCGCAAGCGACCAGCGATGGCCAAAAGGATCGGTCAGCGTGCCCCACCGGTCGCCCCAAAACTGATTGGCCAGCGGCATGGTCACCTTTCCACCGGCCTTAATGGCGCGATCCCAGAGCTGATCAATGTTCTCGGCATAAATAATCAGGCCGCTGGCTGTGCCGCCGATGGTCTCGGGCGAGACTGCGATAGGAGGAAACTCGTCGGAAAGCATGAACACCGAATCGCCGATCTTAATCTCTGCGTGCGCCACCTTGCCGTCTGGCGTAAGATGAACGCCGCGCACCTCCGCGCCAAATGCCTGCTTGTAGAACTCGAGCGCCTTATTCCCGTTGCGCACCGTGAGCGCCGCCGTAAGGGTCCTGAAACCCTCCGGCACCGCCTTTATGTTCCCTGCCATAGCATTCTCCTTTCTTGATGGGGTCGCAGCAGGCGCCACGCGACCTACCGCGAAAAGATCACGAAGAAAACCGCCGGTTACAACGCCGCTAATCGTCGCGTCCGCTAAGCATATTGCGTGATGCCCAAAATATTGCCATCGGGATCTTTGAACCACGCCACCTTGGCGCCATTCGGCGAAGTCCAAATTCCACGCTCGTCTTGATTCATCCCGGCGTATTTCTCGAAACGCACGCCCTGTGCTTGCAGGTCCAGCACCGTGGTGTTTACGTCCGCCACTACCCACCCGAGAATCGTAAAGGAGTGCGGCTTAAATTCGGCGACCTTCGTGACGCGTAGTATGGTTCCGTTGGCGTCGAACACGGAAGCAAAGCTGTCCGCGCTGATCAAAGGAAGCTTTAGCACGCCTTCGTAAAATGAGCGCGCTTTTTCAGGTTGGACCGTAGGAACAAAGCCCACGACTTTTCCAGTGTCGTTCAGCATCGAAAGCCTCGCGAAGGAGGTTCGGATGCGCTACACCGCCACAGCTTCGCGCATTTCGGCTTTCATGCGCTCGGCGGCGTGCAGCACAAAGTTCGCGGCCACGCCCACCACGCCCTTGCGGTGGCCGAACTTGTACATGGGCTGCTGCATTTCGGGATGATCCTTGACGAAGACCTGCACTTCTTCCAGCGTATAGCCGGTCTCCGCGAGAGCGGCCTTCATCTCATTCTTCGCCCGCACTTTGGCCTCGCCGAGCGCCATCTGCACGCGACTATGAGCGTTGACGTCGCCCTCGCCGGAGGTTTCAATTGGGAGGAAGATCATGTCTTTGTATTGTGAGACCACGGCGGATTGCGCGCCGTCCGATTGCGTCGAAGGCATGCAGCCGAAGGGCTTGAGGCTCAGCACCATGTGGGCGAGGTCTTTGTTCGAATAGTAGATGTTCTTGGCCACTTCCAGGTGCCCTTCGCCGCCGCCCGCGCGGGAATTGTAGAACGGGTGACCCAGCCGCTGCATTTCGTATTGGTCGGTCAGGTGATGCGCCACTGAGCCCAGGGCGTCAATCAGCTTATGGTATTCGCGCTTGAAAATGGTTTCTGCGAACGAAAGCTTGGCAAGCTTCTGCTTGGCGTCAAAATGGCTGCCGAAGACTTTGGCCAGATTCCACTTGGAAACATGGTTCGAAATCAGATCGAGCCCCTGCTCATCTTTAATCTTTTGCTTGGCCTGATGGATCATGTACATAATCCAGGTGCCGATCGGCTCCACCAGCACTTGCGCGCCTTCTTTTTCCAGGAACCGGAACATATTGAAGTTGCCGTCGCCTTCGGTGGTCTGCGCCCAGAACTCGCCGGTGATCTTCACCAGGGGCTTCACGCGCGTGCGGTCGATGGGAATGGCATTGAAACGGTCGCGCACTTCTTCGAGCGCGGCAGTGTAATCGTCGCCGTAAAGCTGATTGATGAATTTGCCCAGAAGCTCGGCCGTTCCCGAAAAAGAGCTATTTTTCAGCATCGATCCGAGTTTTCCTTCGAGCGTATAAGGCTGCTTGCGCCGCATGACTTCGTGCAGCAAGTCCATGCACTCGTCGAGCACGCGGTCGGTTTCGCCCGGGTTCACTTCGTAGGGGCGAATCTGATAAGCGACGTCGTTTACCACGTCGCCGATGTTGAGCGCATTGAGAATGCCAAGGAAGAAGTCGAGATTCATCTCCAGTCCTGCGGCAGCCTCAGCCTGATTGAGTCCCCCGCCTTGCTGGAAGAGCAGCACGCGAAAGCCGTCGAACCCGGCGTTGCGCAGCGCCAGGCGATATTCCGCCTCATACATGCCAAAGCGGCACGGGCCGCACGCGCCAGCGGTGAAGAACACGTAGCGGTCAATAATTTCTTTCTTGCTCAGGCCTTTTTCTTCGAGACTTTGAACGTATTCGACAAGGTTGCCCACGGTGAAATAGGTGGGATTGCACTGGCCATTGTTTCCATACTCCTTGCCAAGCTGAAAGGCCTTTTTGTTCGGCACGGGCAGCGCCTCGCAGCGGTAGCCCAAACTCTCGAGCGCCCCGTGCACAAGCTTCTCATGCTTCCAGGTGAGGCCGCCAAAAAGAATCGTTGTATTATCCCGCTGCGAGCGGACAAACGGATTCTCAACCGGCTTTTGGAAACGCACGGTGGCGCGTTTTTCGATTCCGGCTTCCTTCTCAAGGCGCTGCCGCTCATCTTCCAGGCGCTGCCGGATGAGGTCTTCCTTGGATCCGATTTGAACCAGCCCAGTAAATTCTGGGGGATTCGTATAGGGCGTTGTGCTCATAATCTCACCTCGTTTTGTCCCGTTTGTTTAAGACGGGCTTAGGGATCGACCTTATTGAGAAACCAATGCCGCGAAGCTATTCGCAAGCCGCTTGTGCGTCATAACAAACAATCTATCTATGCCAATTCCTGTGTAATTAGAAGACCATGGATACAATGGCATATTAGCGCATTCCTGATTCAACGGAATGAATTATTAAATATTTCAATCACAAAGTGAAACGGAAGCCAGCGAACGGTACATATCCTACACCCAAATGGCTTTCCGCGCATCTATTGGATCGCCCCGAAAGAAACCCGCAAGCGATTCTAAAAGCGGATGGTTGCGCCAATTTTAAGGTTATGGTAGTGGGTCTTGTTTCAGCAAAAGAAAAGCCCACTACATCTTACAGCATAGGCTCGAATTCGGGGCCACCTCTCTCTCATAATGTGTAGTGGTGGAATTGATGGGGAGCAAAAGACCGGCGGCCAGAGGCCACCGTTACAGCGGATGTAAAAGCAAAAAGAGCGGGAACCGGCGCTTGATACGCTTGGCGCGCCACCTCCCGCTCTCATTCGCTGGCTCTTGAAATCACCGGTCTATACAGTTTCCAACTTGCTGCTACCGGACTGGAAGCGCCTTCCGTTTGGCGAGAATGCCAAGCGCCAGAAGGCCGGTTCCCAAGAGAACCAGCGAGGCTGGCTCCGGCGTAGAGCCGCCGCCGCCGGTAATGACGCCGCCAGTGGTTGTGCAGTTGACGCAGATCAGCGTGGCCGCCGCGTTTGGTCCAGGAATGGAGCTATTGCCAAACGAATTGACCTCCGCTACCTGGTAGAACGAGGATTCCCCGTCCGTTCCCGGGTTTTGGAACAGGTTGTGCGTCTCGTCGCCGTTGACGGCGTTAATACCGTAGGTCGCGCCGACACTGGTCTGCGAATACCCAGTGCTCGGAGCGCCTCCGACGGAAGTCGCGGTTTGAGGCACAAAGTCATAGAAGCCGGTGCTATCCGCGCCCGCGAGCCCGACGATGCCGCCCCCTGCGTTCAAGAAGTTGTCGATCGCCGTGCTCTGCGCTGCAATAGCCACTTCTCCGGTAGCATCGTTGTCGCAGCCACCGCATGAACCGTCCGAGGCCACGACGAACGCGCTATACGTGCTGGCGTTGAACAACGAAGCGGTAACCGCTCCTGCAGAGTCCGGATTAACGTTTGTAAACGAGATGCCGAGGCCGGTTAGGGCATCTGTCAGCTCTGAGCCCGCGTCGAACGTTAGGACCGGGAGCGAAGAGCCGTTCTCGGCGAATTTAACCATGGCCGCCAATTGTGAACCGGCGTCCACCTTGTTTGGGCCAAAGTTATAATGAAAGTCATCGTCATGCCCTGTCAGCGCAATGTTGCCCGCAAAAACCGGCGCGGACAGCAATCCAAGCACCGCCAGGGACAGTGTAAGCTTCAAGAGTGTCTTCATGTTCCCTCCTTAAGGGCTGGTGCAAACTCATTGTCATAGCTTAGAGGATGCTGGGTATTGCATTGAGGCAGATCCCCTCCTCATTACGAGCGAGTTTAGGGTAATTCAAAGAGCTGGACAAGCGGCAACAGACGACAAAATACGACATTCAGCAATGTCCAGCTATGTGGCCGAAGGAGAGCATGCAATTTGGCTCCCTAACGAGACGCCGGGGTCACGAAGGTATTATTATCAATAAGTCAACAACCTATTACATACTTGATCTTGCCTCGATTTCACTCTACGCTGACTGGAAAACTATCCCTAATAATCAGACAAGAAAAGCTTCGGCGGAACGCCGCATCAGCTTAAGAGGGGAGTTGCCCATGTTGCAGAGTGCAAGGCTTAATTCATGGAAAGAGATTGCCGTCTATCTTGGGCGTGATGTAAGAACGGTCTTGCGGTGGGAAAAGGAGAGGGGTCTTCCGGTTCGCTGCATCCCCGGCGGGAAGAGGCGCAGGGTCTTTGCCTATGAGGCGGAAGTTGAGGCTTGGCTCGGAGGCTTGGCGCCCCGCCCAAATGATTCCTCAAGAACCACGGCCTCTTGAGGCAAAGCCGGCCATTAGGTAAGCAAAGTGGGCGCTCCGTCCCACCGCTCAGACTAAGCGATCAGGCTTGGCCCGTACGCTTTCAAATAACTTCAATCACCATTTAATCCGCTAATTTGCCATTTGCTGCCCTTTAGATCACTCGGATTGTTTCCATCTTGACTGGAAGGTACAGTATTCAATACGGTTGTTATTGGGGTTGTGAACGCGATCATAAGGTGAGAGGGCTGTATCTCCCAAAGGAGAAAGGATTAACCTTTCTTGACTATTTTGTATAGTATTTATAAACTTAAGGTAGTGTAATAGGAACGAAGAACCATTTTATTCGCAATGACCATATGGAGCGTGAAGGATGAGCACAGAAGTCACTTCGATCGAACAACTCACTAATAAAGAATACAAGTTCGGTTTTGTCACTGAAATTGAGGCGGATACCGTCCCAAAAGGCCTGAATGAGGATACGATTCGGGCGATTTCGGCCAAGAAACATGAGCCGGAATTCATGCTGGAATGGCGGCTCAAGGCCTACCGGCACTGGGTAACGATGACCGAGCCGAAGTGGGCCAATGTGCATTTTCCGCCCATCGACTATCAAGCCATCACATACTATTCCGCGCCCAAAACGAAAAATGACGGCCCGAAAAGCCTCGAAGAAGTTGACCCGAAACTGCTAGAGACTTACGAAAAGCTAGGCATTCCGCTGCGAGAGCGCGAACTACTTGCGGGAGTAGCGGTGGACGCGGTGTTCGACAGCGTCTCCGTGGCGACAACTTACCGGGAAAAGCTGGCGTCTCTCGGCATTATTTTCTGCTCGATGTCTGAAGCCGTACAGAATCACCCCGATCTGGTGAAAAAGTATCTCGGCTCCGTGGTGCCGTACACCGACAACTTCTATGCGACGCTCAACTCCGCCGTGTTCAGCGACGGTTCATTCGCTTACATTCCCAAGGGCGTGCGCTGCCCGATGGAACTTTCCACTTACTTCCGCATCAATGCCAAGGATTCCGGCCAGTTCGAACGCACGCTGATCATCGCCGACGAGGACGCCTACGTGAGCTACCTCGAAGGCTGCACGGCCCCAATGCGCGACACGAATCAATTGCACGCCGCGGTGGTGGAGCTGGTGGCGCTGGACAACGCGCAGATTAAGTATTCAACCGTGCAGAACTGGTATCCAGGCGATAAGAACGGCAAGGGCGGCATCTACAACTTCGTCACCAAGCGCGGCAAATGCCTGGGCGTGAATTCCAAGATTTCCTGGACCCAGGTGGAGACCGGTTCGGCTATCACCTGGAAATATCCCGGCTGCCTGCTGCAAGGCGATAACTCGGTGGGTGAGTTCTACTCGGTGGCCGTCACCAATAATTACCAGCAGGCGGATACTGGCACCAAGATGATCCACATCGGCAAAAATACCAAGAGCACCATTGTCTCCAAGGGCATTTCCGCTGGGCGCGGCCAGAACACTTATCGCGGCATGGTGAAGGTGCTGAAAGGTGCAAGCGGCGCGCGCAATTACTCGCAGTGCGATTCGCTGCTGATCGGCGATAAGTGCGGCGCGCACACGTTTCCCTATCTCGAAGTCCGCAATAATACGACGCAGGTGGAGCACGAGGCGTCCACCTCGAAGATCGGCGAAGACCAAATTTTTTACTGCCGCCAGCGAGGCATCTCAACCGAGGATGCAGTCTCGATGATTGTCAACGGCTTCTGCAAAGAAGTATTTAAGGCGCTACCCATGGAGTTCGCCGTTGAAGCGCAGAAGCTGCTGAGCGTGAGCTTGGAAGGCAGCGTGGGGTAATTTTGGATTTTGGAATGTTGTAGGGCCAGAGCCTTTAGGCTGAAAGCGGAAAGTTGGCGGCTGGGAGGAGAGCGCGACACCGGAAGATGAAGTCGATAATGTGTCTCATACGGTATTCGAAGAACTTTCAGAGAGGAGTTTGAATCAACATGGAAGCGGCAACGGCAGACGCGCGGTATCCGGTGGGAAAATTCAAGCCTGAGGGCAAGCTGAGCTATGCGCAGCGCGAGCATTTGATTGGCGAATTCGCCGAAGCGCCGGCGCGTCTTAGAGCGGCTGTAGCCGGCCTTGATGATGCGCAGCTTGATACGCCCTACCGCGAAGGCGGCTGGACAGTGCGCCAAGTGGCTCACCACCTGGCCGACAGCCATCTGAACGCTTACGTCCGCTTGCGGCTCGCATTGACGGAAAATCAGCCAGGCATCAAGCCATACGACCAGGCAAAGTGGGCCGAACTCGCGGACGCCAAGACGGCGCCGGTTGAGCTTTCGCTCGTCTTTTTAGACTCCATGCACCGGCGGCTTGTGCTGCTATTAAAATCTCTTGAGGCTGCGGATTTCGAGCGGACGTTTATGCACCCAGAGCGCGGCCCGATGACGATTGACCAGAACCTGGCGATGTACGCCTGGCACGCGCGTCATCATGTAGCGCATATCACAACCCTGCGCGAGCGGATGGGGTGGAAATAAACAATTGTGGATCTTTGATTTTGGATTCACGCGGGTGTGACGATGGCAACTAAAACACTTTTGACAGTCGAAGAATTCGCGCCGGTGTTTGAGGCAGACGATACGTGGCGCGAGCTTGTCGAAGGAGAGGTGGTTGCGGTGTCTCCGGGAACGTTTCAGCATAATCGCATTCGTGACAAGCTGTTGCACCTCTTGCTGACATTTCTTGAAAGCCACAAATTGGGCTTGGCGGTCGCCGAGCAGCCTTTTCACCTCTTCGGCAATACTGTACGGTACCCGGATGTGGCGTTTGTGGCTACTGGAAGGGACCTGCCGCCCAGAGAGTTTCCCAAAGGCGCGCCCGACTTGGCCATTGAAGTGGTTTCGCCTTCAAATACGCCGCGCGAAATGGATCAAAGGATAAGCGACTTTTTTGCGGCAGGTTGCAAGCGCGTGTGGCTCATCTATCCCGAACATCGAGAAGTTTACATTCACGGACTGGCGGGCGTCACTCGACGCGCGGGCGATGAGGCGCTCGGAGACTCCGATCTTTTGCCAGGCTTTTCGGTGAAGGTATCGAGCTTGTTCGAATAAATGTGATCTGAAGCGCGGCGCAGGCCGCAGTTTGCCGAAATCGAGCTTTTATTTTTTCAGTTTTTTACACGGAGCGTGGAATGCTTGAAATCAAGAATCTACATGCCAAGGTCGCAGGCAAAGAAATCCTAAAGGGCCTTGATCTGAAGGTGAACGTTGGGGAAGTTCACGCCATTATGGGTCCCAATGGGTCGGGCAAGAGTACGTTGGCGCAGGTGCTGGCGGGGCATCCGGCATACGAAGTGACGGCGGGTGAGGTTGATTACGAGGGCAAAGACCTCATTGCCATGGCGCCCGAAGACCGGGCGCGCGAGGGCATCTTCCTGGCGTTTCAATACCCCATGGAAATTCCCGGCGTGAACAACATGTATTTCCTCAAGGCGGCGCTCAACAATATCCGCAAGCACAAAGGGCTTTCCGACCTCGACGCCATGGACTTTCTGGCGCTGGTGCGCGAGAAAATGAAAATTTTGAATATCGACGAGTCATTGATGAATCGCGCCGTGAACGAGGGCTTTTCCGGCGGCGAGAAAAAGCGTAACGAGATTTTCCAGATGGCGGTGCTCGAGCCAAGGCTTGCCATCCTGGATGAGACTGATTCCGGACTCGACATCGACGCGCTGCGCGTGGTGGCTGACGGCGTGAACGCGCTGCGCAGCAAGGACCGCGCCATCATCGTGGTGACGCACTATCAGCGCCTGCTCAATTACATCGTGCCCGACTTCGTGCACGTGCTGTATAACGGCCGGATGGTAAAATCTGGCTATAAAGATCTGGCGCTGGATCTTGAAAAAAGAGGCTACGGATGGCTGGATGAGGGATTGCAAACCGCATGAGGGTTGCCTGCGATCAGCGGGCGCTAGAGATGATGAAGCCCTATTCAGACGTGTAGCGGCGGCTTCATACCGCCAATATGCCGATGGCGGGATAAATCCGCCTCTACACGTTTTCAACGACCGGCTCAAGACTACTGACGAGGAATCATTATAAGCAGATGCCTGAAACTTTGAAAGATACAACGGAAACTTATTTTGCGGATTTTGCGCGGCTCGAGCGCGAGGCAGCGCCGGCGGCGTCGTGGGTTCAGCCATTGCGCAAGGCGGCGATGGAACAGTTTGCCGAAGCTGGCTTCCCGACCACGCGCCAGGAAGACTGGCGTTTCACTAACGTGGCGCCGGTGGCGAGCGCATCTTTTGAGCGCGCGTCCGCCGGGAGGGAGGGTGTCACGCTGGGGCATCTCAAACCTTTCCTGCTTGACAACGTGACCGCGCGCCTGGTTTTCGTCAATGGTTTTTTCAAGCCGGAGCTTTCCTTGCTGGAAAACGTTCCTCAAGGCGCGCGAGTGGTGAACCTAGCAGCGGCGTTTGAAATGCCGGCGAAACAACTGGAGGAACATCTTGCGCGCCACGCTGAAATCCAGCGCAACGCTTTCGTAGCGTTGAACACGGCTTTTATCCACGACGGCGCGTTTGTTCAGATTGCCAGCGGCGAAGCGTTGAAAAATCCCATTCATATTATTCACGTGCGCGCGCGCGGCTCGGCAGGCACAGTGACGCATCCGCGCACGCTCATAGTCGCCGGGCGGGACGTGAAGGCAACGGTGATTGAGAGCTACGCGGCGCTTTCGGGAGAGGCCTATTTCACCAACACAGTGACGGAAGTGGTGGTGGGCGAAAACTCGGCGGTCGAACACATCAAGCTTCAAGAGGAAAACGAAAACGCGTTTCACGTCGGAACCGTGCAGGCGCGGCAGGAACGTTCCAGCCGCTTCCACTCGCATTCGATCTCGCTGGGCGCGCGGCTTGCGCGCCATGACATTAACGCCGTTCTCGGCGGCGAGGGCGCGGAGTGTACGCTGAACGGCCTCTTTCAGGTGGCAGGCAAACAGCACGTGGACCATCACACGCGGCTTGACCACGCCATGCCGCATTGCAGCAGCCGCGAGTATTACCGCGGCGTGCTCGACGGCAAGTCGATGGGGGTCTTCAACGGCGCCATTATCGTGCGCAAAGACGCCCAGAAAACGGACGCCATCCAGAGCAATAAGAATCTACTGCTCTCCGAAGAGGCGGTGATCAACACCAAGCCCGAGCTGCAAATTCTGGCTGACGACGTGCGTTGCACGCATGGGGCAACGATTGGGCAACTCAATGAAGACGCCATTTTCTACCTGCGCGCCCGAGGGATCGGCCTCGAAGCGGCGCGGCACTTGCTCACCCGCGCCTTCGCCAACGATGTAATTAACCGCATCGAATTTGCGCCGGCGCGGGAACGCCTGGAGGCCCGGCTGCGCGAGCGGCTGTCGACGGGATGGAAGCCGGAAGAGGTGCTGTAGTGGAATTTGCGGAAATCGAAGTTTCGCTCAAGAAACTGACCGAGAACCAGATTGTTCAAGGCGAGTTGCTGAATCGTTTGGAACACACGGTGGCTCGCAACGCGGAAGCTATCGCGCGGAATATCGAAGGCATTGATCGAAATACTGAAACCATTGCCGGGAATGCCGCGGCCATTACTCATCTTGCGAACGGCGTGCAATCGATGCACAAAAATATGGAATTGATGTCCGGCAATATTCAGTCTATGAACGAAAGAATGAACCTGCTGCAGACTGCGATGGATAAACTCTTCGAGCATATGGACCGCTTTATTCGCGGACTCGAGGGGAACGGCCATCACCTTCAATGATGATGACGGCGCAAGCCGCCTTATGGTGAAGTCAATGGAAGCTACCCAAACCATTTCGACCAAAAGCGCACCCGCGTGGGACGTTGAGCGCATCCGCGCCGATTTTCCTATCCTGAAGCAGAAAGTTCACGGAAAGCCGCTCGTTTATCTGGATAACGCCGCCACAAGCCAGAAACCGCAGACGGTGCTGGATGCGCTGCGGCATTTTTACACTACCGATTGTTCGAATATCCATCGCGGCGTTCACCTACTGAGCGAGCGGGCGACGGCAGCTTATGAAGAGGCGAGGGAAAAGGTCAGGGAATTTTTGAATGCCGCTGAAGCGCGCGAAATCATCTTTGTCCGAGGCACAACGGAGGCCATCAACCTGGTGGCCTATACTCTGGGGCGTCAGCGCGTTCAAGCCGGAGATGAAATTCTCATCACGGCCATGGAGCATCACTCGAATATCGTGCCCTGGCAGATTCTCTGCGAAGAAAAGGGCGCGAAATTGAGCGTGGCGCCCATCAATGACGCGGGCGAGCTGGAGATGAACCAGTTTGAGAGTCTTCTGAATCCGCGCGTGAAGCTGGTCGCCGCCGCGCATGTCTCAAATGCGCTGGGCACTGTGAATCCTGTGCGCGACATAGTCCGCCTGAGTCACGCGCGGGGAATCCCTGTGCTGCTTGACGGAGCGCAGGCCGCGCCGCACCTCAGCGTGGATGTGCGCAACCTCGATTGCGATTTTTATGCTTTCTCGGGCCACAAGGTCTACGGGCCGATGGGCATTGGCGCGCTTTACGGCAAGGCCGGCCTGCTTGAATCTATGCCGCCTTTTCACGGTGGCGGAGACATGATCAGTTCCGTGACATTTGAAAAGACGACATACAACTGCCTGCCTTATAAGTTCGAAGGCGGCACGCCCAACGTTGCAGGTGTGATTGGATTGGGCGCGGCGCTTGATTACGTGACGCGGCTCGGCAGAAAACAAATCGAAAAGTATGAACATCAGTTGCTGGAATATGGCACGGAGCGCCTTGCTTCGATTCCGGGGCTGAGGCTGGTCGGCACGGCGGCGAAGAAAGCAGGCGTGCTTTCGTTTGTCCTCGACGGCATTCATCCGCATGACGTAGGCACCATTCTTGACCAGGAGGGTATCGCGGTACGGACGGGCCATCATTGCGCCCAGCCCGTGATGGACCGCTTCCAGATTCCCGCCACCACGCGCGCGTCGCTCGCCTTTTACAATACACGCCAGGAGCTTGATGTGCTCGCGGCTGGAATCGAGCGGGTGAAGGAGATTTTCTCGTAATGGCGGACTTAAGGGACCTTTATCAGGAAGTTGTGGTGGACCATAGCAAGCGGCCGCGCAATTTCCGCAAAATGGAAGGGCCGCACGTTACCGCGCAGGGTTACAATCCCCTGTGCGGCGACCGCGTGGCTGTGCATGTGAAGCTCGAAAACGGCCATCTGAGCGACGTCAGCTTCGAAGGCAGCGGCTGCGCCATCTCAACCGCGTCCGCCTCAATCATGACCGAGGCGGTGAAAGGGAAAACCGCCGCAGAAGCTGAGGCGCTTTTCCAGAGCTTTCACGATCTTGCGACCAAAGGCGAAACGGAAAATGCGGGCGCGCCGCCGCTCGGCAAGCTGGAGGTTTTCTCCAAGGTGAGCGATTATCCCGCGCGGGTGAAATGCGCCACGCTCGTTTGGCATACGCTGCACTCGGCGCTCCAAGGCGGCGAAGGCGTGATTTCGACCGAATGAGGGCAGGCGATCAAACAGATCGGGTTGATTAAGCTATGGACGAACCTATTCAAAGCCAGAACGTTGCCACGAATCAGCCGGCGGCCCCGGAGACCTCTGCATCAGAAGACGAGAACCGTCTATCGGTTTCCGAGGCTATTCAATTGCAGGACAAAATTGTGGACGTGCTGAGAACGTGTTACGACCCTGAAATTCCGGTCAATATTTATGATCTCGGGCTGATCTATGAAGTAAAGACGGAGCGCAACGGACACGCCTATATCCGCATGACCCTTACGGCGCCCACTTGTCCGGTGGCTGGAACTCTTCCGCCGGAAGTTGAGGCTAAGGTCAAAGAATTGCCTGGAATAACAGACGCAAAAGTAGAAGTGGTTTGGGATCCGCCTTGGGACATGACCAAAATCTCCGAGGCGGCGAAGTTGCAGCTTGGGATTTGGTAGATTCTCTGTTGTAGTGGCGGCTCCTTACAAGCTTTGGCCGCCGATTGCGACGATTTAAAGGCCGGCGGCCTCCGCTACAACCCATGGTGTTGGTACAATCTGTAATCGGCATAGTACGGAGGGTCAACCATGCGATTAACTTCCAATGAAGAATATGGACTTCGGTGCTTATTGCGCCTGGGACGCGAAGGACCGGACAGAAGTCTGACCATCCCGGAGATCAGCCGGGCGGAAGAAATCTCCTCGCCCTATGTGGCCAAGATTATGCGGCTCCTGCGCCGCGCGGGATATGTGCAAAGCACTCGGGGCAAGGCAGGAGGGTACAGTTTGACGCGCCCGGTAGACAAGATTCTTGTGGGAGAGCTTTTGGGCCTGCTCGGAGGCCGCCTGTTTGAGCCTGGTTTCTGTGAACGCCACTCGGGCCTCGGAGAGACGTGCGTCAATTCAACTGATTGCTCCATTCGCCCTGTCTGGCAGAGCCTGCAACTTGTCGTGGATCATGTGCTCAACCGCATTACGCTCGGCGATTTACTTCGCAATGAGCGGAATATGTCGTCTTGGGTAGACAATCTGGTAACCCTATCGGCGACGGGAACGCAAACAGCTAACCCCGCCGCACAATTCGCTTACCTCTCTAAGAGTAATCTCACGCACTAAGCCCGTCTAAAACCTTCCTAACTTATTCATATCAAAACTTGTTAATGCCAGGGGGGACCTTTGCGCCGCGCGATCTGGATGAAAGGTCTCCCTATAACCTTAATGAACTATTAGAAAACCGCCGATGTTGTGAGAGGGAACTAAGGAGCGGTTACACAGAGCGGCCTAAAACTTAATCTTCCCGGCCGGGACCGCAGAATGAACATTTATTTTTATGGCATATTAATTATTTATGAGGTATTATACGTTGCGTAAACACTCTGCTTAACCGCCCCCCTCGCCGGGCGCCTTTGGGGAAAAGGGAGTTCCAGATGCGACTGCTCATTGTAGATGATGATGAACCTGTTCTCACATTTCTTCGTCGTGGGTTTGAAGCCGAGCAATATACGGTAGACGTCGCCCCGGATGGCCAACAGGCGGAGAGCTTAATGGACAATCAAGAATACGATCTCATTGTCCTGGATTTGAATCTCCCCACCGCCGATGGCGTCGAGGTTCTCCGGCATCTGCGCGCCAAGGATGGATCTGTTCCCGTGTTAATCCTGTCCTCCCGGCGCGAGGTGGATGAGCGAGTCCGCGCGCTTGACTTTGGCGCGGATGATTTTGTGCCCAAGCCCTTCGCGTTTTCAGAACTCTCGGCGCGCGCCCGCGCTCTGCTGCGCCGCTCGAAAGGCAGCTGCGAGCCGATTCTGCGCGTGGAAGACCTTGAGCTTCATCGCGTCGACCGCGCCGCGCGGCGCGGCGACAAGCAGATCGAATTAACGCCTAAAGAGCTCGCGCTGCTTGAATATCTGATGCAAAACGCGGGACGATGCGTGACTCGCTCCATGATCATCGAGCACGTCTGGAAACTCGCTCCCGACACGGTGAGCAACGTGGTTGACGTTTACATTAACTATCTGCGGAAAAAAATTGATGAAGGAACGCCCGCGCCTCTCATTCACACTTTGCGGGGTTCGGGCTATCTGATGGGCGCAAAAGCTTCATGATAGTTTATTTGCGGCGTTCATCCTGCGCACCACCCGCCGCCGGAAACCGATCTATTTGGATATGAGCCATTCAAATACTGGAGCAAAACAGAGCGTGGAGACAAAGGCTGAGGGTCAGCCTGCGCTGAAACTGATTGGGCTGCTTGCCCATCAGATGAGCCAGCCCCTCACTGTCTTGCTCGGCGAAGTTGAGCTCGCGCTGCGATTCCAGCACAGTGAAGCGGAATTGAAAGGCACGTTCGAGCGGTGTTTTCGGGATTTGGAGAGGATGGCGCGGCTGGTGAGCGACTTCCGCACCGTGGGAGCGATGAGCGAAGCCACAATCTCTCGCGTGCCGGTGGCCGAAATGATGGACGGTGTAATCGCCGCGCATCTTTCAGAGGCTGAATTAAAGGGATTAAGCCTGGATTATAAGGCTTCGCCGGGCGCGAGCGTGGAAACCGATCCGGAAGTTTTGCAAAGGGTGTTTTCGACAGTTTTGGGTAGTGCGGTACGAATGAGCCCTCCGGGCGGGTCGGTGCAAGTACGGCTAGATAAATGCCGGGGAGAAGTACAATTTAGACTTTCCTACATGGAAGCCACCAGTAATGGCTCAAAACAAAGGTTCGGCCCGGCACTTCAAGATACGTTTCGAGTTCCGCTCGCGGATGACGTAGAATGGGCCTTGGTTGAGGGTATGATTCAATTGCTTGGAGGGGTATTGAAGGTCTACCGGAGCGCCGGACCGCGCATTCACCTGTCACTGACGCTAGGCCAGGAGCCAGTCTCAAACCTTAAGGTTTCAAAGGCAAGCACTGCATTGGCCTCGTGATTAGTTGGAATCATGAGATTAGCCTTATGCGTTTCTCATTAAACTCTTAGCTGGCATTTTAAGGCTTGCTTAACTCATTAAAACAAATGGTTTTATTTAATATTCAGCGGCCTTCTCACGAAAATTGAGCATTGCGCAATTAAAATTTAGATGTCGCCGCGTTGACAGCAGATGTTTTTAGCCCGACCCGATGCTGGCGAAGGTTTTTGCAACTTCCGGCAAAATGCCTGTTCTAAAGAAATTTTGATAAGAGTTATAGAGGTCTAATGAGCACACAGCTTACTAGTCCCTTGTTTTCGAGCGCCATTATTGCGAGTTCGGACGATAATTTTCGCAAAAGGCTCATCGATTCTCTTCGATCCACCCACTGCAGCGTGCAAGAAGCGCACGGCGGCGCCGAAGCTCTCGCTCAGCTTGAAGAAGGCTATTATCAAGCT
>DASZAE010000270.1:0-4322 GCA_035945515.1 Terriglobia bacterium | reverse complement strand
TGTTACTGAAGCTCTTGAACGCTCTCGCGAAGAAAAGAAAGCCAAGCAAGAACTCGCCGAAGGAAAACTAGCGACGGAGGTCTTCCGCACGTATGGCATTCTTTAGCGGGTAGCCACGGTCAGTGTTTTTCTGACCGTGGGTTCTTTCGGCCGGTAAAAACCCACAGTTGGGAAAGCACCAACCGTGGCTACCAGTTGCCTTCAAAGTGCAATGAGGCAATTTATTTCGTGCGGGTTTTGCGTGGCTTGCGGGAGCCGCGCGTTGTTGCGTGTGCCGTAGTCATCAGAAGACGCAGGGCGCGATTGACAGATTCTTGGTCAGGAAACGCTGTAATAAGATCAGGTTCGATTAACACAAGGTTGGTCCCCGCCTTAGCCTGGCTATAGTATTTCCCGCGCACAGCCCCTCCGAGCCGCGAGAGATCGTATTCAGGACGCATGTCGTCTTTAGCCGTTTTCATCAATCCTTTGGGCATATTGATTCCTCTCTCGGCGCGTAGCCTTCCGCGCTGATAATCCTAATTCGCTCTCCTCTTGCACAGTGTGATACGAAGAGAACGCGCTGCTTGGGTGAGATTCCGATTGTGATCTCGCGGTTCTCCTCTTCCGAGTGGTCGGGGTCATTAAAAGTTAAGGCAGCGGGGTCGAGAAAGACCGATGTAGCTTCAGCAAATGAAACCCTGTGACAGCGTAGATTCGCCGCTGCCTTTGCAGCATCCCATTCATAGATCACTTCCGTGATGATAGCACCGAAGCGCGGGCGGACGCAGCCGGGCAGCAGTTGCGCGACACGGCGCATATCTCAAACGGCGCGTTGTTTGTGCTGCGGCCAATGATCATCGTCCGCTTGGTTTTTGCTCTCCAGGTTCCCTAATAAAAGCGTCTCATTTATCCCGTATGTCTCAAAATTCTCAGAGCAAAGTGCTAGGCTGGATTTGTAGCGCAGAGTTTTGTAGTTAAAACTCTGCGGCTTGCGTTGTAGCGGCGGCGTCCTCGCCGCCGGTTTTTAATAGCAAATGCCGGCGGCCAGAGGCCGCCGCTACAACCGACTGTCGAATGGAACAGACGACTACAAAGCTCTCCTGGTAAAACGATGCAACATAATGTAAACAAGATGGCGGTTATTTCGAGTCGTTGCCAAGATAGACCGAAAAGGGCAAAAAGGCGGCTGCGCGAAAAAAAGAATGTTTAGGGCCTAATTTTATAACTTATTGAAAATAGAGAAACATTAGTAACACGAACCGGCGCGAACCGGACTCAAAAACTGTGAGACAGCGTTACACCATGATGAATATGAAAGGGATATAGGACTTCCGGTTCGATTATGAGGTAACTGACGTGAAATCAATGACATCTTCGCTTCGATTCAATTTGCTCCGGTTTGTATCTCTTTTTTGTGGCCAAAAGAGGCTGATTTTCGCGTTTGAAGTGGCGGCGGTTGAGCGCCGGCATCCCTTCGCGGAGTTTACCGCGAGCCTCTTCGCTTCACTCAGAGCGATTCGAAGAGGAGCGAATCGGCTCAGGGCAGGCGTTGCCGGCTGTTATGCCCGTATCGTCGTTGGTTGGAGTGCCTCCCAGCACCTGCCGCCGAGACGGCGGCGCTACGCTACCTCGCGTGGCGTTGCGAGCATATTGTCCGGCTGGCATGGTAGCTTGGAGTTATGAAGATTGAATTTGCGTTCGGAAAATCGGGATTGTACTTGGACCTGCCGGATGGATTCCGCTATCGGGTACTGGAGGCCAAGTCGGCACTGCCTTTGAGCGATCCCCAGGCGGCCATTGAGCGGGCGCTCGACTCGCCGGTTGCAGGGCCTCCGCTCGCGCGGCTTGCGGCGGGCAAGGAATCTGCGGCCATCTCCGTCTGCGATATTACTCGCCCGGTTCCCAACCGGGACATTTTGCCGCTTGTCTTCGCGAGGCTCGAAGCCGCCGGCATTGCGCGGGACAACATCGCCGTCCTCATTGCCACGGGTTTGCACCGCCCCGCTTCGGATTCCGAAATACGTGAGATTTGCGGGGAGTCAGTGGCCCGCAACTACCGCGTGCTCAATCACCACGCGCGAGAGATTTCCGAGCATCAGTGCCTCGGCAAGACTCATTCTGGCACGCCCGTCTATATCGACTCCCGCTTTGTCGCGGCAGACATGCACATCACCGTGGGCTTCATTGAGCCGCATCTGATGCTCGGCTTCTCAGGAGGCCGCAAGCTGGTGGCGCCGGGCCTCGCCGCCGTGGAGACGATTAGCGTGCTTCACAGCCCCAAATTCATGCGGGACGCGAGAGCCACGGAGGGTTCGATCGACGAGAACCCTCTGCATCACGAGTTGCTCGAAATCGCGCGCATGGCGCGACACGATTTTATGATTGACGTTTCGCTGACGCAAAGCCGCGCGCAAGCATCGAGATCCATCGCGGGCGTGTTCGCGGGTGAGCCGGTCGAGGCCCACCGGGCGGGCGTCGAGTTTGTTGCCCGTGCAATGCTCGAAACTATCGAGGAGCCTGCCGACGCGGTGATTACTTCAGCGGCCGGCTATCCGCTGGACCTCACATTTTATCAGGCGATTAAAGGGATTACGGCGGCTTCGCACGTGGTGAAGCCGGGAGGGGAAATCCTGCTGCTTGCGGCCTGTGAGGAAGGCGTGGGCGGCCGCGAATTTGCCGCCATGCTCAAAGAGAACCCATCCGACCGCGATTTCATGCGAAAAATTGCCGATGCGCCGGTTGTTCCTGACCAGTGGCAGCTTGAAAAACTGGCGCTGGTGACGGCAAGCAATCCAGTGTCATTTTACGTTCCCGGCTTGCCTCACGACTATCACGCGCCGGCGTGGGGAAAGATATATTCGGATGCGGTGCAGGCAGTGGAATCGATTGCCCATTCCTTGCCTCCTAGCTCGCGTATCGCGCTTATGCCAGAAGGGCCTTATGTACTGGCCCGCGCTGCGATGAATGGGAGCGGGTAGCGGGTAGCCACGGTCAGTGTTTTTCTGACCGTGGGTTCTTTCGATGGGTAAAAGCCCACGGTTGGAAAAGCACCAACCGTGGCTACCATCTCCAGGTTCCACAAAAAGTGTCTCATTTATCCCGTATGTCTCAAAATTCTCAGAGCGAAGTGCTAGGCTGGATTTGTGGCGCAGAGTTTTGCAGTTAAAATTCTGCGGCTTGCGTTGTAGCGGCGGCCTCTGACCGCCGGTTTTTAATAGCAAATACCGGCGGCCAGAGGCCGCCGCTACAACATTTGTCGTCACTATAATTTGTAATCCTCAATAATCTCATGCCACGGCGGGGCGCGGCGCAACCTGCTCGCAGCGAATAGCGGCAGTACCCGGCTCAAGGCCGGGCGAGGTCGCCTGAATGCTCACCTCTCCCGCCTGCTGGGTGGATTGGACGAGAGCCACGCAGAGTCCATTGAACGCGCGCCGGTGGCTGGCCTTGTCCGGCTCGTGGCTGGTGGGATTGCCGTTGCCCACTCCGATGATTTTTGCGTTACCCGAAATCTCAAATGAGATTTCGTTTCCAGCCCTCGGCGCGAGGCGGCCATGCGAATCGACAATGTGGACTTCAACGACAGACACATCTTCTCCGTCCGCCCGGATTTTGCCCCGATCCGGCCGGAGGATAATCTTGGCAGGCTCGCCGGTAGTTTCCTGCTTGGCGGTGAGCGCCACCTTGCCGCCCCGGTAGCCGCGAGCTTCGAGCACGCCTGGCGCATACTTCACTTTCCACGCCACGTGCAAGTCTCGCTGCATGTTTTGCGAGCCAAGGCTTTTGCCGTTGAGAAACAGTTCGATGCGTTCCAGGTTGCTGTGGCACCAGACATCAACTTCCTGCCCTTCCATCCCTGCCCAATTCCAGTGCGGGAAGAGGTGCAGCACCGGCTTGCCGCTCCACCACGCCTGGTAATAGTAATAGTTGTCTTTGGGGAAGCCGCACGTATCCATGATGCCGAAATGCGAGTTGATGCACGGCCAGCCGTAGGGCGTGGGCTCGCCGCGGTAATCGAAGCCTGTCCAGACGAATCCGCCGGAAAGGTATGCCCGGCTGTTATACAGCCCCCACCACTCTTCCGCGGTGGTTGCCCACGGCGGATAGTTCACGTCGTAGGCGCTAACATAGCCCGCGTCCTTGTCGTTGAAATAGATCCCGCGCGTCGAAACCGTGCTGCCCACTTCGGTGCCCACACAGGGTTTATTGGGGAATTTCTGGTGAAATCCATCGATCTCGGGCGCGTGCTTGTAATTGAACCCCTGCACGTCAAGCACGGCCGAGATGCCCTCGCCCCATCCACCGTTCATCGCCTGAGTGATGAGGCGTGTTGGGTCGAG
>DASZAE010000269.1:0-8577 GCA_035945515.1 Terriglobia bacterium | reverse complement strand
AAACAAAGGTAAATCGTCGCGGCAATCGCGCAGAGCGACTGGCTGGTGCAAATGTTGGACGTTGCTTTCTCGCGGCGGATGAATTGCTCTCGCGTCACCAGCGTCAAGACGAAACCGGGCCTCCCTTGTGTGTCTTGGGTTCGTCCAACGAGGCGGCCGGGCATCTGGCGGACGAACTGTTCCCGTGTGGCCATGAAGCCCGCGTATGGGCCTCCAAATGCCAAGGGAATCCCAAATGACTGCGCTTCCCCGCAAACAATGTCCGCGCTGCTCGGCGGCTTCAGGAGCGCAAGCGACAGCGGTTCCGGGATAGTCACAATAAGAAGAGCGCCGGGCTGGTGAACAATCCGTGCAATCTCTTCGATCCGTTCCACCGCGCCGAAGAAATTGGGATACTGGATTACGACTGCCGCCGTTTTATCGTCGATTTCAGACTCAAGCCAATCGAGGTCGGTCGCGCCTGAAGACGGCCCCATGGCTTGGTAGGGAGCCTCGGCGGGAACAATCCCCAAATGTTGGGTGTAAGTGCTTATCACCTCCCGGTAATGCGGATGGACCGCGCGCGACACAATCACGCCTTCGCGGCGAGTGAGACGCATGGCCATCAGTACCGCTTCGTTGGTGGCGGTCGAGCCATCGTAGAGGGAGGCGTTTGCGACTTCCATCCCGGTGAGTTGAGTGATCAGGGTCTGGAACTCAAAGAGCGCCTGAAGGATGCCTTGCGAGATTTCGGGTTGGTAGGGCGTGTATGCAGTAAGAAATTCGCCTCTCGAAAGCAGCGTGTCGATGACCACGGGGCGATAATGGCGATAAGCGCCAGCGCCGAGAAACGAGGCGTAATCGCGGCTGCTTTCACGCGCGGCTTCGCGGAAGAAGTCAAGGATTTCCGGTTCCGAAAGAGGCCCCGGAAGTCGCAGGCTGCCCTCGATCCGGAGCTTTTCCGGTATTTGGACGAATAAATCCGAGATGGACTCGCATCCGGCGGCATTCAGCATCGCCTTGCGGTCCGAGGGCGAGTTGGGCAGATAACGCATTAATGCGCGGCTCCAGAGGCAACAAATGCTTCATATTCCTCCGCGGTCATAAGGCTGTCCGTCTCACTCCGGTCTTTCAACTTAATTTTCACCAGCCAGCCTTCACCGTGCGGATCGGTATTGACAAGCTCCGGCGCTTGTTGAATCTTCGGGTTTACCGCCACCACCTCGCCAGTGACGGGCGAGTAGACATCCGCCACGGCTTTCACGGATTCCACCGTGCCCAGAGATTCTTTGGCGGATACGTGCGCTCCCGCGTGCGGCAGTTCCACAAAGACAATGTCGCCAAGTTCTTTCTGCGCGTGGTCGGTGACGCCAACCGAGCCAGTATCTCCGTCAACCCGAATCCACTCGTGATCTTTGGTATAAAGAAACTCTTCAGGATACGGCATGGGCTTTGTCCTCCCTCCGGCTTAGCTACCGGAAATTGCGAGCATACTCGTATTGAAAATCACTGCAAAAACATCCGATTGCAGAACAAGCTTTTGCGATGCTTGGAAAACGCATCCGTCATACGGGCGTTCAGTCAGTTTTCCGCTTGTAGAATGGCAGAGCCACCTGGCGCGCGGCGACCTGTTTGCCGCGGATTTCAATCCGTATTTCCCTTCCAATGCGGGCAAAATCGGCGCGGATGAGCGCAAGACCGATGTTCTTCTTCAAATAAGGAGCGAATGATCCGCTCGTCACCCGGCCTTGCGCGTTCCCTTCGATCCACACCGGATAGCCTTCACGGGCGATGCCGCGCTCCGTCATTTCAAAGCCGACAAGTTTCCGGGGGATTCCATGCTTTTTCTGGCTCGTGAGCGCTTCACGGCCCAGGAAAGGTCCTTTCTCCAGCTTGCAAATCCAGCCAAGATTGGCTTCGAGCAACGTTGTTTCCGCGTCAATCTCGTGCCCGTAAAGCGGGTAGGCTGCTTCCAGCCGCAACGTGTTGCGAGCTCCAAGCCCCGCCGGCACAATACCCTCTTTTCGCCCGGCGTCGAGCAGCGAGTTCCAAACTTGCAGGGAATCTGACGGCGCGAAATAAAATTCGAAGCCGTCTTCTCCAGTGTATCCGGTTCGAGCCAAAAGGCCTTCTACGCCGCAGCATTTCGCCGGGCCGCACCAATAGTATCGCAGGCCCGAGAGGTCACAATCTGTCACACGCCGGAGAATTTCAGCCGCTGCGGGTCCCTGCAAGGCAAGCTGCGAATACCTTGACGACGTATTTTCGATGACGACCTCAGAGGGCTCATAAGAGTTATGCCGGAGAAGGTGCGCATAATCCTTATCTGTGTTCGCAGCGTTGACACAAATAAAAAAACGGTCTTCGGCTAGGTGGTGAATAACACAATCATCGACGCACGATCCGTTTGTTTCCATCAAGGCAGAATATTGGGCCTGATAGATCTGAAGACGCGCGATGTCGTTACAAGTGGCATGCTGGAGGAACGCCGAGGCTTTAGGTCCACGAACCTCGATCTCTCCCATGTGACTCACATCAAAGAGGCCCGCGCGGGTCCGCACTGCCAAATGCTCGTTCACGATGCCGGAGTATTCAACCGGCATTTCCCAGCCCCCAAATTCCACCATTCGAGCGCCCAGCGCCCGGTGCGCCTCATAAAGTTCTGTGCGCTTGAGGGCAACGCTAGGTAAAGAGGCCAATGAGACTCCGCAAAATCACGATCGGATTGTACGCCATGGGCCAACGTAGCACACGCCCAACGAGAGGGTCAAGGCAACGGGCCAGCCTGGATGATTCGCAAATCTCGTCTTGACGATCAGGAGGGCGCGGTTTTAACCACGCCATTATTGAGGATTACAAATTATAGTGGCAATTTTTTCTGTAGCGGCGCTCTCTGAGCGCCGCCGTTTTAAGTACCGGCCGGCGGCCAGAGGCCGCCGCTACAACATTTGTCGTCACTATAATTTGTGATCCTCAATAGGCGCGAAACGAGAAAGCGCGGTGGAATCAGAGTCACTCCTCACCCGGCTCGCAGAGTTTACCCTGAGCGGAGCCGAAGGGCTCAGAATGACAAGCGAAGGGCTCGCCACCCTCTTTTGGGAGAAGGCAGGAATCAAGGACGGATCATAGCCCTCTCCCGTCGGGAGAGGGTGCCCGAGGAACGAGTGCGGGTGAGGGGGCATTTCGGCAGTTTGAAGCTGGCCCCTTTGAGGGATCACACATCGTAAAGCTCCCTGCTCTGCCGGGGGACACTTAATCTCTTGGCCCGAAGAGCATCACGAAAAATCCAACAAGGCCTGTCGAAAGCAGAAAAACGAGCGGAACCATAACGGGCAGGCGCGAGAAAGCTCCGGCCAGAGCGCCGCCGGCAAAGCTGCCGAGATACTGAAGCGTTTGGAAAGAGCCGAGCGCGGTGCCGTAAGCCCCTTCGTGCGCATGTTTGCTCACGAGGCTGGGCAGAATGGGTTCGAGACCCGTGTAGCCAATAAAAAACAATATGCCGGGCGCCAGCACCGCCCATAAGTGGGCCGGGTTCAATCCGGCGAATTGGGGCCGGAAAAGTAATACGCCGCTCACCGCCATGAAAAAAAACGCCACGGCCGCGGCCGGGCGGGCGATGCCGCGGTCCGCGCTGCGCGAGAACGCAAACATCGTTCCGCCGCTGACCAGCAGCATGGGCAACAGAACAACGTAAAAATGGGACAGCGCCAGATGATGCTGCCGCGTAAGGATCAGAGGAAGATAGAACCAAAAGGCCGTCATAAAAACATTCATGAGGAATCCGCCTGCGTTCAGCGAAAGAAGAGCTTTTCGGCGCAGAACGGTCCGGATGGGCGCGACGGCGGCGGAGCGCGGAGGCGAATCCGGCAGCGACGTTGCGAGCAGTCCGACTGTTGCAAAGGCGAGGGCAGCCGTGATCCAGAATAGAGATTCCACTTTGAAAAACGCGCTAATCAACGGCCCCCCGATCACTCCCAGCGCAAACGCCGCGCCAATTGGAATGCCCAGAATGGCCATGGCGGTCGATCTGCGTTCCTGCGAAAAGTGATCGGCCACGGTAGCAAAAGCCGCTGCCGTGATTGTGCCCAAGCCTTGCACAAAGCGGCCGATGATGAGCACCTCAATGCGTGAGGACGCGGGAAACCAGGCGGGAATGGCGCAAAGGACCGACCCCACTCCGAAAATCGTCATCCCAAGAATCAAAACCTTGCGGCGACCAATGTGGTCGGAGAGCCGCCCCATTGGAATTGCGGTGAGCGCGACAGCGCATCCATAACATCCAAACGCCACGCCCACCCAAAAGCGCGACGACGTAAATTCGAGGCCGTAGAGCGTAAAGACCGGCAGAACCAGAAAAAGGCCCAACATGCGCAGGCCCACTGCGCACGAGAGGGCAAGCAGCATCCTTTTTTGCGGAGAGGTATAGGGCGCAGTCACAGTCTTTGAAATTGTGCTCATAAATGAGGAAGTTATCTTGTACGCGCAATCGGCGGTGAGCATCTCTTGAATCTCAGACACTCATCTTCAGAATAAGCTAAATTCTATCGCTTGTGGTGGGCGTGATCTTTTGGCTGTATTTTGGAAAGACCCTTGTTAAAAACCGTCCCATTTATCCCATTTGTCTCAAAAATCTCAAAGTGCCGTGATAGGCTGAGGTTGTAGCGCAGGGTTCGTTTTATTAACCCTGCGGGTTGCGTTGTAGCGGCGGCGTCCTCGCCGCCGGTTTTTTGTAGCGCAGACCTCCGTATTTGAGGTCTGCGGGTTTTCTGCCCATTCAAAGGCCGCAGACCGCAAAAGCGGCGGTCTGCGCTACAGAGCGGTCCCAGAGATTAGGAAATCACCGGAGGGAATAGCGGAAACGCACAAAAAATCACGGAACGAACCCAAGAAGTGATTAAGAATCAATGCTTCTAATCTTTCTGGAATGCGGCGGCTTGCTGCCGCTGTTCCTAAGGCAGACTACCGCAGGGTTGAAAAACGAACCCTGCGCTACAAGGTAGCCCCCCAAAGATTGGAAAATGGTCGGAGGAAACAGGCGAAACGTACAAAAACTCACAAACCTTCCAGGCAATGTTTCACGTGAAACATTCTCATTTGTCTCAAAAGTCTCAAAGCGACACCGCTTTAAGGAGATATCCCAGCCTTTTTCAGGTCTGTCTCAAGTTTCGGAATCGCGCTGCGTTGGATCTGCTCCCATTTCGTGAGTAAGGTTTCCAGCGTGGCATGGCATTGATCAAATGCTTGGCGGGCTTGGTTGGTTGGGGCGGCATCTGCCGCGCCTACTACTCCGGATAGAGTGACCAGTTGATCGTCAAGCTGAGCCAACCCTTGCCGCTGCTCGTTCCGGGAGCCTTTATCGATGCCTTGCACATTTCGATCAGCCTCTTCGATTTCGGCGGCAAGGGAATTATTGCGCCGGGCCACAGATGCTTTGAGAGATTTAAGCTTGGATTCCATGCGGGTAATTTCGGAATGCGCGCCATGCTCCGACTTGAGGTCATTTGAAATTTTCAATCCGAGTTGAAGTTCCTGCGAAAGATCGGATTGAGGCGTGGTCACGCGCGGGTCCATTTTCACAAGGAGGGGCTGGTCGTATTGATGTCCACCCACCATCAAGCGAACCGTGTACTCGCCCGGAAGAGCAAGCGGGCCAAGCGGCAGGGCAGGGGTGTTTTCACCAGCGACGGCGTGCATGGTGTAAGACGGCGTAATCGCAGGCGGAGTAGGATACCGCAGGTCCCATACAAACCGGTTCATGCCCGCATTTTTTGTGAGCGGCGCCGGCGGTCGCAGCCAATAGCGTGGAAATTCCAAAAGCTTCTGGTCGGGCGCGGGCGCGGTTCCGCTTTCGTACCGGCGGACCATGCTGCCCTGGGAGTCGAGGATTTCCAAAGTAACTTGTCCTGCGGGGATGGTTTTTAAGTAGTAATCAATAATGGCGCCGCTCGGAGGGTTCTGCCCTGCGGGAGTTTCAGGAGGCAGCGGAGTGTCCTCGTTCACGTCTCTGCGGATGCGAATGGCCGTCGCTGGCCTGAAGAGGTGAACATCTGAATTGATGACCTGCTGGTCGAGCTGCCGCAAAGGCGTGAGGTCGTCAAGAATCCAGAACGAGCGGCCATGCGTGGCCACGATTAAATCATTGTCGTGAATCGCAAGATCGCGGATTGAACTTGTGGGCAGGTTAAGCTGCAGCAGCTCCCATTCGCCGCCGTCGTCAAAAGAAACATAGACCCCGGTTTCTGTCCCGGCATACAAAAGGCCCTTCTGCACGGGGTCCTCGCGCACTGCGTGGATATAGGCAGGCGCTTCGATGCCGTGGGTAACTTCAGTCCACGTGGCGCCGAAGTCATGCGTGCGATAAATGTAAGGCGCAAGATCGCCCACGCGGTGCCGGTCCACGGCGGCGTAAGCTGTGCCGGCGTCGAAGCGCGAGGCCTCAATCAGGCTGATTTTGCTCCACGGCGCAAGAGTGGGAGGCGTGACATCTTTCCATGACTTGCCGCCATCAAGCGTGAGCTGCACGCGCCCATTGTCCGTGCCAACCCATATTTCTCCCGAACGCACTGGAGATGGCGCGATGGTATAAATCACGCCGCGCTGGCGCGCGCCGGGCTTTGAATCCGGCGCCAGTGTGAGATCGGGGCTGATGCGCTGCCAGTCTTTTCCGCCATTTGTGGTCTTCAGTAGAAACTGCGCGCCGAAATAGAGGATATGCGGGTTTTGAAGCGAGAAGACTAAGGGTGATGTCCAGGTGAAGCGAAGTTTTGAGTTGGCAATATCGGCGCCGGGCGCGAGCGAGCGTATGAACGGGTAGGGCGAGACGTCCTGAACCTGCCCTGTGCGCCGGTCGAACCGGTGAACCATGCCGTAGGTGTCGCCGCCGTAGACAATGCTAGGGTCAGCAGGGTCGGGCGCGATGTAGCCGCTTTCGCCTCCGCCTACTGGATGCCATTCGCGCACGGAGATCAAGCCATCATTGCCTCGGCTCAAGGTTGCGACAGAGCCGCTATCCTGCTGCGCCCCGTAGACACGGTAGGGAAAGTGATTGTCGGTGGTGACGTGATAAATCTGCGCGGTGGCTTGATTGTACCAACTGCTCCACGTCTTGCCGCCGTCGAGGGTAATTACCGTGCCTTGATCGCAGCCGAGGACCATGCGGTTTGAGTTCTTTGGATCAATCCATAGGGCGTGATAGTCATCGCCGCCCGGCGCTCCCTTGTAAGCGACAAAGTGTTTGCCGCCGTCGTTTGAGCGGTAAAGGCTCACGTCGGGAACGAAAACAGTGTCTGCGTTGCTCGGATCGACGATGATGTTGCCGAAGTACCATCCGCGCTCGGTGATCCGTGGGTCAGTCGAAACGCGCTGCCACGATGAACCGCCGTCGGCAGAGCGATAAAGCCCGCCGTCTTTGCCCGCGCCATTCCGGGCTTCGATCAGCGCGTAGACGCGAGCGTGCGCGGCGCCGTAGCCCGTGGCAAGGCCGATCCGGCCCATCTGATCGCCCGGCGGCAGGCCATGTCCCGTGATTTCGGACCATGTGACTCCGCCGTCAGTCGATTTATAAATTCCGCTGCCGGGGCCTTCAACCGGCGCATAGGTGCTCCAGGGGACGCGATGCGCGTTGTAAAGAGCGGCGTAGACAACTTGAGAGTTGGCGGGATCAAAGCAGATATCGATGGCGCCCGTGTTCTCGTCTTTGTAGAGAACTTTCTTCCAGGTTTGGCCGCCATCGGTGGAACGGAAGACGCCCCTTTCTGGATTAGGTCCATAAGCGTGGCCCAGCGCGGCGACGAGAATGACATCAGCGTTCGCGGGATCTACAATGACCTTGCTAATCTGAAGCGTGTCCTGCAATCCGACGGCGCGCCATGTTTTCCCCGCGTCGGTGGATTTGTACATTCCGCCGCCGAGAGAAAGATCGGAGCGAATGTCCGCCTCGCCGGTTCCGGCATAGATCACGTTGGGGTCCGAATCGGCTACTGCGATGGAGCCAATCGAGGCAATCGCTTCATGCGTCCAAAGCGGACGCCACACGCGCCCGGCATCCGTCGTTTTCCAAACGCCGCCGTCTACGGCGCCAAAGTAAAAAAGCGTGGGATTCCCCGGAACTCCCGCCACCGCAATAGCGCGCCCGCCGCGAAAGGGGCCAATCAGCCGCCACCTCATCGCCTGGTACGCGCTAGGAGGGATTTTCTGGGCTGAAGCTGTTCCGCTCGCCATGCAAAGGCCTGCGAGCGATATCAAAGTCAGCCAGCGTGCCAGGGATCGAAAATAAGATGCCATCGGTTTTTCCTCCGGGAAAGCGCGCATGAAGCCATTGTTGAAGAAAAGCAAGCAAAGGGGGTTCGGTTTATGTCCAATACTGTTCACTTAAATCGAAAACGGTTCTTGGCGGCTGTTTGTATCAGGGCACGGTTTCAACCGTGCCGCAAGAGGCTTTACATAGGTTTGGGCTTTACAGGCTGCGGAAAAACGCTGATTTTTTTGTTTTTCGCTGTTTTCCGCTGCGAATTGTTGGCCATCATGGATTTTTCCGCAGAGGTTTTCGCGGTCTGGGGTGTTCCGGGGAGGCTGTTTTCGGCTCCCGGAGACACCTCG
>DASZAE010000268.1:0-2727 GCA_035945515.1 Terriglobia bacterium | reverse complement strand
GCCTGTCAGCAACGTGCCTGCCGTGTTGTTGACGACGCTGATCGTGCCGCTGGGGTTCTTGTCTTTGGTAGCCACTTACGTTTGGGGTGGACTCGCCGCGGCAATCGCGAAAGTGACGGGACTGCTTGTAGCAGGCTTGCTATCGAGTGTGGGGTGGTTTAGCCGCCTGCCGCGAATGTCTTGGCGAATTCCGGGATCGCCGCACTGGTTCCTAGCGATTTTTATGGCGATTCTGGTTTGTCTGGCGGCACTTGCGTGGCTGGCAGCGCAACAGTTGGCAAGAAATCGCACTGCTACTGGCGACATACGAAAGCACCGCGCTCTTGAATGGCTGACTCTGGTTGCGTTGTTGGCAGCGGCAGTTGTGGTCGGGACGTATCCTTTCCAACCACGACTGGCACGTGGAAAACTCGAAGCGACGGTCCTCGACGTGGGGCAGGGCGATTCGATTTTTCTGTCCTTCCCTGACGGGCGAACGATGCTGATCGATGGCGGTGGCGCGACTGGCGCGGAACGCGTGGGAGGCTATCAATCCGGAATTGATGTGGGAGAGCAGGTGGTGTCGCCTTATCTGTGGACGCGAGGAGTCAAGAAATTGGATGTGGTCTTGCTCAGCCACGCGCATCACGATCACATTGATGGGCTGCGAGCCGTTCTAAATAATTTTCGCGTTGGAGAACTATGGGTTGGGCGCGACGAGGACGCGCCGGCGTATCGCGCATTGCTCGCTCAGGCCGCGGCGCGTCACGTGAAGATTGTTCACCGGGAGCAGGGAGAAGCTTTCAACTGGGATGGAGTCAAAGGACAAATCCTGTGGCCGGCCGACCCGACGGAAGCGCCCGCGGCGGCGAATAATGACTCCGTGGTGTTGCGGCTGCGGGACGGTGCAATTCGCTTTTTACTGCCGGGTGATATCGAGAAGCCGGTCGAAAGCACGCTTACGCGGGAACACGATCCATTGGGGGCGGATTTTTTGAAGGTTCCTCATCACGGAAGCAAGACATCGTCAACGGAACTCTTTCTCGATGCGGTGGCTCCGCGAATCGCTGTGATTTCCGTGGGCGAGGACAACTCGTACGGCCTTCCGAACGCGGAAACCGTCGAGAGATATCACGCCAAGAACATCGAGCTACTGCAAACGGACCAGGCAGGAGCGGTTACGGCGTCGACGGACGGGCGCACCTTGACTGTGCGGACATTTGCCTCGGCTCACGTGCGCTAGGAATCAGGAAATACCAGCGGTATGGCGGAGATTTACGACTGGGAATCTTCCGGGGTCTCGAGTTCGATTCCCTCATTGCTCTTCAGATACTCGGCGATGATCCTGCGTGCTTTGTCGGCCTGCGATTCCAGCACGATCACGTCGGAGCTGTGAAAATCATCACCCGCCTCGGCCATGGGGAAAGGATCCGTAGTTGATGAACCGGGAGATGAAATGCCGGCGCTTTCCAGCAAGCCGCGGATCACCATTGCCTCGGTGTTGGAGCCAGCCGAGTGAACCACCACCGTCTTCTCCTGACTATGATCAGACGTCAAAGAAACTCTCCTTGGGACGCAGCCCAATCGTACTGGGCCCAAACTTGTTTCATACTAGTCCAAGAAGTCTTGCCGGGCCAGCTATCATTGCAATATTGGGTAAAACTCGTCAACACGAAACCGGAAAAACCCCACGCTCACAAGACGAGCATTGGGCACCCGAACAAGCCAGGAGCTACGATACAATCGTCGCCATAGGTCCAAGGGATTAACTATGATTGGTGTACTCATTGCGGTGCTTGTCGGTTCTGGCGTCACAGCATTGGGAATTTTGGTAATGCGAAACCCCATGCACCTAGCATTGCTGTCTCCCGGATCTAGAGGGTATTACCAACGAATGGTTTTAGATCGATCTCAGCGCCTTCAGTTGCGCGCAGTTGGAATGTGGGCGTCGTTCTTCGGATTGGTGGTTCTTACGGGCGTACTGAGCGGAGCGTTGAGCTCCAAGATTCTCGACACTCTGTCATACGAGTTACGTGTTCTTCTGTCGCTCTTATTCATCGCGGCTTTTGGCTTTGGCATAATTCATGCCGTTGTTCAGTTGCTTCGAGGGCGAGGAAAAGAGGTGTTCGGTGGTTGGTTTACAATGTGGAGACGAGGAATAGAACTTGGGCCGATCGTTGTCTATCCGGATGTAACGTTCCGAATGCGGTCGGAAAGCAGAATGTTTACAATTGCGTATTGCGTCCTCGTTGCCATAACCCTTGTTGTGGCGCTCGTTATTCAGTAGCGCAAAACAAAACTGCGTACTGTACGCGCGCTAATCCGAAACACCATGCGGTCTGCCCTGGCTTGCATTCGCGCGGCGCGACGGATACAATGCTTTATTCAACGATGAGGGATTTTTGTCACAGGAAAACTGCATGCGCGCCCAGCGACCCTTGCTGGGCTTTGGCGTTTTTAGAGCCTGAAAAATCTCTTCACGACATTCAAGGAGCGGAATGAATCCTGATGGACATATTGAAGAAGCGCTGACTTTTGACGATGTGCTGCTGCTGCCGGGAAAGTCATCCGTGTTGCCGGCGGAAACGGACACGCGCACGTGCCTGTCGCGCAAACTCGCGCTGAATATCCCGGTGGTGGCGGCGGCGATGGACACGGTGACGGAATCGCGGCTGGCGATTGCGCTGGCACGGCAGGGCGGCTTTGGCTTCGTGCATCGCAACATGACCGTGGAACGCGAAGCGGAGG
>DASZAE010000267.1:0-6962 GCA_035945515.1 Terriglobia bacterium | reverse complement strand
AATGTCGAAATTGACCATATTCGAAGCAGCATGCCTCCCCAGATGAGCACAATGCCCAAGACGAAGAAGGGAGCAACCCGAGTTTGAATCTTGGAGAATGCAAAAATGTAGGGCTCGATGAAAACTCCAAGTAAAACGCCGCCGCCGAGCCAGGCGATAATCCATCGTCTGCTTCCCTGGTCTTCGGAGCTGCTCCAGACCGTCCCCCGATCCCTGATGTGAAGCCAAACTTCGAGCAGAATCCAGCACCAGTAGCTGACGGTAAGAATGATGGTGGAGAAAATGAATGGATAAGCGGGTGAAGTAACCACAGTGACGCGCTCCTCGATAACCTAGGTCTCAAGAACAGTCCTGCAGGTTCACTACCGGATGATACGCTCTTACTGATTCGCTCCATACTGAGCAATGACAGCGAACTCAGGGAATTAAATAAAATCCCGCTTCCTTGATTGCAGGATCATCGTTAGCCCGAGAATCAGCAAGATTGAAACGAATTCCGCGCCTAGAATATTGACCGTCGCCGAATCCCACACCGCGACCCGGCTGTTCCAAGTGCGGGTCACAGAAGGGGCTTGGCTGACGAGCAGATACCATGCGAGCCAATAAGAAGAATTAACGACGGCAATCGCAGCGGTTCCCCATCCCTCTGATTCGGCCACGAGCGCGGTTCCGGTAATCAGGCAGAATCCGATAAAAGGCACGGTCGCCAGGATCAGCGTGATTGGAATCGCCCCGTTCGGCAGAACATGCCGGCCGAGAATCATATATAGTGCTGCGGCGATCAGCGTCAGCCATGGAATCAGAAATGCTCCCAGGGTTGATACGAGCTTCGCGGTCCCATACTGGGTTGCCGAGATCGGCAGGCTCATCATGAATGCCAGCGTCTGCTTCTTTCTTTCGTTCACAATACTGGACAGCGGAAGAATGCAGGCGCAGAATATCATCGAAGTAAAGAAGAACACCGCGCCCAGCACGAAAGGCGTCTCGCCCCCGATCAGAAGAACGCCCAATGCCACCGCCCCGCCGATGATGGACAGGACGATTACCGGGCTGTTCATCCGCCAATCTTTCATAATCAAACGCAGAGTCACTTGGCCCTTCATGCTTCCACCTCCTCGCGGCTCCGTTCCACATTCGCCACAAAAATCTCTTCGAGCGTCATATTCTCCACCGCATGCACCCGGGCGCCCGAATTCTCATATGCGCCCGGAAGATGCGGCTCAAACGCATTCGAAATCGCCACGGCCAGGCGCCCGCTCTGCCGGATTCCGATCACACCGGGCAGGGCCGGCAGCGCAACTCCTGCTGGCGCCTCTAGCCGCAGCCGCCGCCAGCGGTCGAGGTAAGCTTCCTTATCCATCGAGTCAATGATGTGCCCGCGGTCGATGAACGTGATTCGGTCGGATATCTGTTCCACGTCCTGCGTATTCTGCGACGAAAAAAGCACGCTTCGATCCTCGTCCGCCATCACCTCGGTCAGCTCGCGCAGGATTTCGTGCCGCGCCACCGGATCGAGCCCCGTCGTGGGCTCGTCCAGCACTAGGAGCTTCGGGCGTCTCGCAAATACCAGCAGCAAGGCCGCCTTCACGCGCTGGCCGTGCGAAAGCCCTTTGATCTTTTGCTCCGCTCGCAAGCCGAACCGTTTCAGCAGACGCTCCGCGTAACGGGCATCCCACGAGTTGTATATCGACTGCATGAACCGTAGGTGCCAACCGAGCGTCATCGCGCCGTATAGCCGCATGTCATCGGAAGCGAATCCGATGTCCCACTTGGCAGCCACCTGCCCCTCCGGCATCCGGTGGCCCAGCACGCGCACCTCGCCGCGGTCCTGGTGTACCAGTCCCATCAAAATGCGAATCGTCGTGGATTTGCCCGCGCCATTGGGCCCGATCAGCCCCATGATCGTGCCACGTGGCACTTGCAGCGCGATGTTGTCCAGTTCGAAAAACCGATACGATTTGCAAACGCCTTCGATTTTGATCACGTAGTCGCTCATACCGACTCCTTTTCCGCGTCTGTGACGCGGTCGTAGGTTGCTCGAATGCGCTTCTCCAGGTCCCTCGGCGATAAGCCCAGCAGGGCGGCATTTCGCGCCGCCTGCTCCAGTTGCTGTGCCAGTTCCTGCTCTCGAATGCGAGTCCCCACTTCGGAGTCGGAAGCGACGAAAGAACCCTTGCCCTGCCGCGTCACGATCACACCTTCACGTTCTAGTTCGAGGTACGCCCGCTTCACCGTGATCACGCTCACGCCCATATCGACAGCCAATTGCCGAATCGAGGGGATCGCTTGCCCTGCAACCCAGTCCCCGACGGCAATTCGCTGCCTGATCTGCTCCATGATCTGCAGATACATCGGCCGCTTATCGGTTTGGGAGATGACAAACATCTGCGATAGACACAGTATACACAGTAGATTCAGATTGTCAATATAAATTTTCGGCCAGCGCAACCGCCCTGCAAGAACGGAGGCGTCTTTTCACTCGACGTGAAATGGGATCCGACACACGGGGTTCAGCACAACAACTGTTGATCCCGCGCTCGTGTTGGATTCGCACGGCCTTTTTTGTGTCCATCTCTTGCTCGCGCGGAATCCGCCCGGAAAGCGCCTTTGGGAGAATGCGCCGATTGCGTCTGGAAAGGAAGGGATCGGCCCTGGTATTGCATGACTATAGGGGAGTCCGGCGCTTGACGATCTGACGGGTCCGGGCGGGTGACGCGGTATTCTGAAGTTGATAAAAGTGGTCAAGTTGCCGGTTAACGGCCGAACCGTGGGATCTCTCCGGCGGTCATCGATGGCATACCTGCCAGGCTGGCAAAAGAAACTCCCCGCGTCGCATGTCGTTATCGGTAGCTATTTCAGAGCTTCTGGACTCTGAAAGGCGACCTCGCAACCTGTCGTAGGAGATATATGGAGGCGAGAGAGGCCCGGTCACGCGGGTCAACCTCTATTTGCGAGCCAGGGCTGGCGAAGCGGTATTGCCGTCCGGTAACAGCCCCGATCACAGTAAGGCCTGCCCCGCCGGTATATTGGAAGGTGAATCCTGAAGGCCGCGCGGACGGCATCGCCGGGCCGGCGACGCGCGCGAGATCAGACGGTGGGAAGCTTGGAGTTCCCGGGCGAAATTGCACCCTACGATTTCCGCAACACATCGTTTTCCTCCTTATCCTCAGTGTAAATTGCCTGCTGGTCTGACCCACGGGGGATCATTCGCTCCAGCAGAATCGCAGCGCCCGAAAGCGCGGGCCACAATAAAAGCTTTTCTTTCCACCCCGCCCCAAGCAGGCAAGCAAGGGGAGCGGAGATCCATAGGCTCAAGCAATAAAAGCAGTCAAGAAGGCTGCCCCAAAAGCTGTATCCGGCCCAATGGCGAATGCGAACCATCACATCGCCCGGCCCATCTTCCGCGTTGAGCAGGTGGGTGAGCCGCCAGACGCCGAGAGTGCCAAGAACTAGCCAGTAATAACGCAAGCGCGACCTAAAATTGGCCTGTGGGTGGGTGCGTTACGCTGCGCCCGTCCACAGGCCTGGTTGGATATTCAAACAAGGCGTTAGCCTCTTACTTGGCAGCCACCTTAGCCCTCAAGCAGAAGCCAACCCCCATTTCGTTGTAATGACCCGAGCACGTGTCGTTGACCAACGCCCGATCCCACGCGCCAAGCAGGATCGTGTAACCGCACGGCGTCATTCCGGCAGTTGACAATGTGAAGGTCCCGCTGGTTCCGCCGGTATTCGTACCGTCGTACAGGACTGTGCCCGGCCCGTTATTGGCGTTGGACAGCACAACCGAATTCTCCGGTTGCGGAATTCCACCAACGGTGATCGGCACTAGAGAAACGCCGACGACGCCAAAGAATTCGTCTGTCACGCTATAACTCCCGGTGATGGTGTCTCCCACCTGCACGTCACCACAGTCTCCGGACGGCGACGTAAGGGTGATAAAGACTTGCGGCCGGAACTCCTGAACCGGTGGGCCGCCCGCAGTTGGCTCGAGATGCGGGTAGCCGTTGTACACGTGGATCATCTTGCTCTGCGGCGGGATTATCACATAGCTGGATAATCCGCCATCCCATTTGAAGCCTCGAATTTCGATAGTGTAGTTACCTTCCGCAAGCCCTCCGGCCTCAAATATTGCGAGCGTCCTCGGGTTCACGGCCTGGAAATCCGACTCAAAGTAGACATAGTACTGAGTGCCTGGGACGCCGCCTGAGACCGGACCCGGAGCAGGCGCGACGTGTTGCAGATAGAACACCCCTCCGATCGCGCTCGGCGGGTAAAGCTCAATGCCAAAGGAGTCGGTAAGTTGGAAGGCCGGCCCGACTGGCGGAGTTACCCAAGCTTGATAAATGAGAGGTTTGGCTCCGGGCAGAACCATACCCGTTGTGTGATCGAAAACATCAATCTTCGGGTTAAAATCGCCCTCGGTGATGGTTTCGCCGCCGAAGGGACTATCGGGCCTTACCGTCTTGCCGAGCCACGGGCTGCTGCTATCGGGACAATCGCCAGTGATATATCCGAGACCTAACGGAGCGAAAACGGGATCCACTACCGCGAGGCCGGTAGCGTTATCGATGTTCGCAACGGTCACGCGTCCGATGCGCATCAATCGTGTCTCCTCGCCCTCGCCGACAGCAATCTGGGGCTGAACGTTGGTGTTGAGAATATTTCCCCACACAGGAAGAAAGTCCGGGCCGGTTGGGGGCGTATCCCACGATAGAATCGCCCGCAGCGGAATGCCTTCCAAGCCCTTGCAGGGCGCTGAGGTCAGGTTCGAAATGCGGAAGACGGCGTAGCTGATCGGGTGCGCCGCGCTGGCCGCCGCCAGATCATGCACCTGCACCGACGCCGTGCCGAGCGCGTTCCAAACTCCAGCAAAGAACGCGTAAAAGCCCACGTATTCGGTGCTGCCAGCCGTGCATAAGCCGCCGGAATACCCACTACTCTGTTTCACCTGGATGACGCCCTCGAGCACGCGAGTCTGAGGGCTGTATCCGGCGCAAGTCAATTCTTCGAACGCTGTGTCGCCGCTCGTTGCTTGAATGCCCGCAAGGATTGCGTTGAGCTCCGCGCCCGCGAGCAAGCCGGCCGCCGCTGCTGTTTCCGGTCCCGGCGAAGGCAGAGGCAAAGCTTTTGCGAGTGACGCTGTCAATAACTTGGTTGCGTCGCTAAAGCCGAAGCGGTGAGACGGAATGTTTTTGCCTGCGTACAACGCTTTGAGATCGTTGAAGCTGAGATCATCCGGCGGATTTGCCGGCAGAGGATGATTCAAGTCCACATCCTTGACGAGGTCTGGTTTAATGGAAATCTCTTGATCCGCGATTAACTCTGAGATTGGAACTTCATACAGAAACCGCGGAGCCACCTGAACGTGAGCATTGACTACGTTACCCCACACGGGAATGAAGTTTGGGTCGCCGGCTGCCGGCTCCAATTCCCACGAGAGGATAGCGCGAACCTGGACAATATTTTCCGTGCCACAGAACTTGCGCGCCTCACTGAAGTTTACCGAGGCTGTATAGCTCAAAGGCAGCGGTCCGCCAAGATTAAAAACCTGGACGGAGCGTACACCCAGGTCGTGCCAGCCCGCCGTGTCGAACACAAAAAATCGTATGTACTCTGTGGTGCCGGCTCCGCAGGCGTCGGTGCCGTAGCCAAGATGCTGCTTGATGCTGACAACGGCTTCCAGCAGGCCGCCTCCCGCTGCCCCTGTAGGATTCAGGCCCAAGCATGTCAATTCCTCATAAGACGTATCACCGCTGAGTTGTTTGATCACCTTCCCTCCGGCCTTGGGCAGCGTGCCGAAGTAATTGGGGTTGCCAAGAATGAATTTCCTGAATTGCCCTCTCTCCGCCGGAATCGACGTAACTAAGACGTCTGTTCCGGTGTTAGGTTCCTTTGCCATAAACTCCTCCACCTGAAATATCGAGCCTCACAAATTGCGGCAACGATGACGCGCCGCAGCGCTGCGGCCAGGCATCGGCGCCGAAGTTAGTGAGTTCTCTCGTGTAATAGTGAAATGGACAAGCGGAACGTTTCACGATCCGGCGATGTAACGATCCGCTTCCCGATTTCACTATCCATTTGGGCGCAGCGGTCGCGATCTGCGACTGAAGACCGAGTGGACCTCCAGGCTCGTCTGGCGGTCGTGACCGCCAGCGCCCGAAGAAGCTAAAGTCCACGAGCCAGGTTAGGGGTGCTAGTCTCAAAGCTTCGCGTATGGCGTATCACGTTACACAGGCTTCAACGTTTTCTTTTGGCCGGATGAAACGGAACGCCCACGAGATTCACTAATCAGAGTGAGACCGCTTTGCAGGTCGGGCGGGCGCGATACGGAAGAGCGAAGGAGGGGAAAGACGGGGGCAGGCTCCTCGCTTGCGAGGTCCGCCTGGCGAACGCTTTTCCGGTCGCGCCTTTGCTCGAGGCTACTACGAACCCTTAAGCCGGAGGTTGCCGTTAACCCGAACTTCACCCCAAGGAGGCGTGGCGTGCCGGATTCTTGCTCTATTGCTACATCTACCGCAGGATGTGAAGTCTCTTCCCGTTCTATTCCACAAAGCACAGCGGATTTGACGGCGTCAAGAGGCCGCAATTCTGGGTCGGGCCGCGCGCGCGGTCACAGAAGTTGCGCGCTTGCAGACGCGCCGGCGCCAAGGCTATACTGTGACAGCTCTCAATCAGCCGTGGAAACCTGCTGCTTCGACTATGAATATGTGCGTCGTCTCACCGACGGTGATGCTGCCATCGAAGCGCACTTCACCGCCTATTTCGGTAATCTCCTCACCTTAAAGCTCCGTAACAAGCTTCGCTCCGGCCACGCCATCGACGATATCCGGCAGGAAACCTTTCTGAGAGTGTTTCAGACGCTCCGCCAGCGGCGCGGCCTCGAACACCCCGAACGGCTCGGCGCCTTTGTTAATTCCGTATGCAACAACGTGCTCTTGGAAAACTTTCGCGCCCAATCCCGA
>DASZAE010000266.1:0-13023 GCA_035945515.1 Terriglobia bacterium | reverse complement strand
CTTTGTATCTTCCATCTCCGGCATCTCAGCGGCCATGCCGAAACCCTTATACAGGTGAGTATGGAACACTTCGACCCCTTGGCTCTTGAGCCGGCGAATCACCGCTTCGCTTTGGTCGTGTTCATAAATCTCACGCGCGTTCAGGCTCTCGCCGCCGCGGCGTATGACGAATATATAGGGCTCGTGCGAGCCGCCGGCGTCAATAAGCCCGTTATGGAGCCACGCTCCTTGTGGCGAGACTTCTGCATTACCGGGGCTATCTTGAGGGTTAGGAGAAGTGCTTCCCACTTTCGCGACTGAAAGCCCGGCTGCGACGCTGCCCATAAAATCTCTGCGGTTCATTTGCCTCCTGCCGGATTTGAAAAGCTTAAAAGATCGATTCTGAAAGTCCCCTTGTGCCCGGCGCGAGATGCAGACATTGCCTTGGCAATGGCGTAAATCATTCCGTTGTGCCCAATCGCCATTGCCTGGGCGGCGTAGGGCCGCGCGCCGTCCGCCAATTGCAAAACTCCCCAATCGATGCGCCGCTTCGCCGGGATGTCATAAGTGACGAAATGAATCTCGTCCGCGCCGTTTGTAGCGTTTGTCCGGGCGCCCGTCAGATAATAAATTGTATGGCCGTCAGGTCCCAGCTCAAATCCCAGATACCCGTACTTGTTCCGGTCGAACATGCCGCTCGCGAGAGTCTCATCGGAAACCAGCCGCGTGATGACATCTACTTTGCCGGTGTGCGGATCGAAGCTAAAGAGATAACCTGATCTTCCGTGAACCGCGTAGATCAACTTTTTGGACGGATACCAGAAGGCTTGCCGCCAATTATAAGCCATAATGCCCGGCTCGCTGGGGTTGAGGGATCCAAAAACGTCTCTCTTCAGGCTGACACCTTTGACCTTCGCAAGCGAGTCTGTGGAACAACGGTACTCCACGATGGCGCCGTCGCCAGTTGTGTAGTACACCGATCCGTCGTCGGGATCGACAACGAGTGAGCGGCAAATAACTCGAAAGGTCCTGCCCGGAACGCCTTTTTCACCGCCCAGGAAAACGGACCCGAGGTTCTTCACTTGATGCGTCCGCATGTCGTATCGGAGGAAGAACCCGGATGGCCACGTCAGGCCGTACAGGCGCTGGCGCTGCTTATCCATTGCGAATGAGATGATGCCCTCGCCCTCGGGAGCTTTGGCGAGGTCTTCAAATTTGTGGGTGGCGAGGTCGTAAGAAACAAAATGACCGCCAGGGTAAGGCTTGTACCCTGGCGGAGGTATTCCCATAAGCTCCAGGCCGGAGGGTGTCGGAGGCTGATAATAGCCCACGTGCGTGGCGAAGTAGAGCTTTCCATGCGACTCCACAAAAATGCTGTGTCCCTTGCCCTGCGGAATGGCGTGGAGGCCTTTCTCCCCTACGGCTGCGGTTAAATCTCCGACGTGCTCAATAGTTTGAGTGACTGGGTTGAATGCGAACATCTGCGCGCCCGTATCAACCGAGGCAGAGGCTATCACGTAATATATTTTCCCATCGCTTGCCTGGAAACAAGCGTTGTAGTTGTCATCCCCAAGGGAAAAACCAGAATTATAAAGGCGAGCGTGGAGGACGCCGGGCGTGGCGACTGCCGTTTGGCTCGCTCTCTCGGGCGCGCGACTCGAACAGCCCAAGAGGAGCAAGAATGATGTGAGAACGAGCAGACTTCGAAATGACCGGTTCTTCATTGATTCTCCACATAAAAGTCCCCTCCTCGGTTAGGAGGGGCAGGCAGGCCCTCAAGATAGTTCCAGCCGGAATTCCCAAAGCGCCCGGCATCCACGGCTTTCACGTTGCGGACGCCGGTCAATCGATCCAGAACGCCGCCAATCACTCCGGCGTTCGATGGGGTCGGAGGCGGAAAAATCGCCTTCAAAACATGCCGGATTGCATCTCTCCCGACCAACTTGTTGCCAATCCTCTCTGGCGTTTATAGATAGCACCCGAATGGTGCGATGTCAAGATAATTGCTCAATGTATCATGATAATTCTAAAACATTTTATTTATATTCATCCCTATTAGTGCCTATTTTTATCCAAGGACATTTGAGGTTTGCTTATGGCAATTATTCTGATCCTTTTAGATTGTGCAGAATTTTGAAAATCGAGAAGAGGCATGGAGGTTCGATGCTAATTTACCTTGGTATACTAGGCTTGCTGTTTATCAATCCTAGCATGAAAATTATCTTGACATGCCTGGTACGTCTGCCCATACTGGGATAGTTCAAATTTCAATAACTCAGATCACGGGGGAACCCTCTACCCCATAAAAATGTAGAAGGGGATAGTGAGTGAATGAAACACGGCCCAACGGAGAAGAAAAGCCTCGATGAGGTTGCGAAGCTGGCGGGCGTCAGCATCGCAACGGTTTACCGTGTTGCGAGCGGAAATACCAGCGTTTCTCGTGAAGTTCACAAACGAGTCAGAGACGCAGCCGAGAAGGTCGGAATAGGGTTGGATCGCAAGAAGAAGCCTAATGTGCTGGCGTTTCTGCTGAGCAACCGGGGAATGCTGCACCCTTTTCATTCCCAGATCCTGGTGGGCGCCGAGGCAGTCTGCACCGCGCGCGGGTGGGACATGGTATTCCAGTTGTTTCGGTATGACGTCGCCGTGCCCTGGAAAGGCCTTCATCTTCCTCGCATCCTGCAGCGGCGGGACATTGTAAGGGGCGCAGTGCTGGCCGGGACCAATTCTCCGAACCTGCTCGAACTGCTTGATCACCGGAAGATTCCCTTCGCCGTGCTAGGCAACAATGTGCTTAGCGATGACAGGCAGCTTCCCTTCGATGCCGTATATTCGGACGATGTCCGCGGCGCTTACGAGATGACTCGCTACCTCCAAGAGCTCCAGCACCACGACATCTGGTTTGTGGGCAATAATTCAGAGCCGTGGTGTGCGCGCTGTCTTGCGGGATATGAGCGAGCAATGAAGGAGGTAGACATTCCTGCTCGCGCGAGCACGGTCGAGTCGAATAATGCGACGGAAGCCGGATACCTCGGAACGAAATCGCTGTTAGCGCGCGGCGAACCCGTAACCGCGATTCTTGGTTCGACGGACGAAACCGCTGAGGGCATTTATAAGGCCCTTAAAGAGCGCGGCTTGGCGATCCCGGACGATGTCAGCGTGGCCGGTTGCAATGATACTTTCGGCTCCCGTCTTGCGCCGCCTCTCACCAGCATCCGCGAATTCCCCGAGCAACTGGGAAGGAGGATGGTCGAGTTGCTGCTAAGCAGAATTGAAGATCCTACTCTCGCCCCGCAACAAATCACGATCCCAACCGAATTGGTGAAGCGCGAGTCTTGCGCTGTCTGCGCGACTAGCGGAGGGACGCAAAACAGCCGCAACATCGCTTCGACGCAAAACCTCCAGCGAATCGAAGGCGCAGGCAAGGCCGAAGGACACTCATGGGCGCCAAAGGGAATTACCTTCTAAAAAGGACGCTGAATGAACGCACTTGTTAGTCAACGAACATCGGGACGTGGCGAGATCAAGGTGTTCGCTTCCAAAGTAGCGGTGGGCGCCGCGGCGGCAGAGGCCACGACCTTGATCCTGGCGCGCGCGCTGCGAGAGCGCGAAAAAGCCCGCCTGATCGTGGCGACGGGAAATTCACAGTTGGAAACGGTGAAATGCCTGGCTCAAACCCGAGATATCGAGTGGAGCCGGGTTGAAGTCTTCCACATGGACGAGTACATCGGGATTCCCAGCGGGCACCCGGCCAGTTTCCGGCGATGGATCAAGGAAAAACTTGCCGACGTTGTCCATCCGGGCCAAGTTCGGTATATCGAGGGAGACGCTGCCGACCTGCAGGAGGAGTGCACCCGTTACGGTGGGCTGCTTTCAGGCGCTCCGATTGACGTGTGCCTGCTTGGCATCGGGGAAAACGGCCACCTCGCTTTTAATGATCCTCACACCGCGGATTTCAACGATCCCATGGTCATGAAGCTCGTAACTTTGGACAACGTATCCCGCCGTCAGCAAGTCGGTGAGGGCCATTTCCCACGTCTTGAGGATGTGCCAACGCAGGCGCTTACCCTCACGATACCCACTTTGATGAAATCGGAGCATATCGTTTGCTCGGTTCCCGAACGTCGCAAAGCGGAGGCCGTGAGAAATACATTGCAGGGATCCATCACACCGCGGTGCCCTGCATCGCTCCTCCGAACCCACCCGCAAGTTGGCATTTACCTCGACGTCGATTCGGCTTCCCGCTTGGACGACTTTGCAACTTCGGCTTGAACCATGCCGCGCGTCACGGCGTCTTTTGGCAGCTTCTTGTTGAACTCAATGCACATCACCGCCAATGTTGCCGGACGCGGGTTTGCCAGGCTCGAAATCAAGGGTCGAGAGATCGCCGATGTCCGGATTCTCGGACCGATTGAGGCGGAACACCCATTTGTGAGCGCCGGTTTCGTCGATATTCAAATCAACGGATTTGCCGGCATAGACTTCTCTGATCCCCAACTTGACGCCTCGAAAGCTGCCAGCATTCTGCCTTTTCTTTGGCAGACAGGCGTCACCACGTTCTGCCCGACGCTGATCACCAACTCCATCGAGGCGCTGCGAAAAAATCTCCGAATTCTCGAAGCCGCGCGCCGTCTGCACCCGAAGTTCGGCGAAGCCGTTCCTTGTTTTCACCTCGAAGGCCCTTATCTCTCTTCGGGCGGAGGACGCGGCGCTCACGACCCCCGCCTGATGAAGAATCCCGACTGGCAAGAGTTTTCAAGCTTACAAGAGGCAGCGGGAGGCAACATCGGAATCGTGACGCTGGCGCCCGAACTGCCGGGAGCTTTTGAATTTATCCGCAAGGCCTCGGCCTCAGGCGTATTGGTCGCGATCGGCCATACCGACGCCACCCCTGAGCAGATTCACCTCGCAGTCCAAGCTGGGGCGAAATTAAGCACGCATCTCGGCAATGGCTGCGCAAATCTGATCCACCGTCATCAGAACCCTCTTTGGGCGCAACTGGCGGACAACAAGCTGAGCGCCAGTTTAATCTGCGACGGTTTTCATCTCCCAGCGGACCTGATCAAGGTAGCGCACCAAGCGAAAGGCATCGAGCGGTGCGTTCTCATCACCGACGCCGTTTATGTGGCAGGGCTCGATCCAGGCCGCTATCGATTGGTGACGAGAGAAATTGAATTATTGCCCACGGGCCAAGTTGTGACCGAAGACCGGCAAAACATGGCAGGCTCGGCGTTGACAATGAACCGCGCAATAGCGGTTTTCAGTGAGAGCGCAGGCGTCTCGCTTGGTGATGCCCTCCAGGCAGCTACCGTAAATCCTGCCAGGCTTCTTGGGCGTGGCAGCGTTTGTACTGAACTCGAACCGCGTCAGCCTGCCAATATCGTTATCTTTCGCCCCGAGCGGAATACATTGCGCATCGAAAAAGTCCTGTTTCAAGGCGAGATTGTCTACGCGCGCCCTCAAAGCTGACGAAGAATCCCCTCCACGGTTGAATTGCATTTCAGACCATTAAGAACCCGCCATTAACCTCGATGACCTGGCCTTGAATAAATCGAGCATCTTCCGAGCAAAGGAAAGCCACGACATCAGCCACTTCTTCCGAAGTTCCCAACCGCCGCATCGGAGTCGCCGCTGCGGCTGCTTCGAGCGCCCGAGAGGTAGAAAACTGCCGATGATAATTCGTATCGATTGTTCCAGGCGAGACCGCGTTAATGCGGATGCCGTGCGGAGCAAATTCCCTGGCCAAGCCCTTCGTCATCACCGAAAGCCCTCCCTTTGCTGAAGAATATGCGATGGAGCCGATCCCGCCGCCGAAGCGCGCAGCAACAGATGAGATATTCACGATAATGCCCTTCTTTCTCTCGACCATGCCCCGCAAACAAGCTTGAGCGATAAGGAAAGCGCTGGTGAGGTTCAGTGTGAAAACCTCGTTCCAGAGCTCTTCGGTGAATTCCAGGAAAGGCGTTCGCTTGACGAGCGAGCCGGCGTTGTTAATAAGAATGTCGATTGGACGGCCGGACCGTCCGAGCGCGTAAACAAAATCATGGATACCCTGGGAGCAACTCAGGTCTGACTGCAAGAGATCGCCTTCGCCGCCCGCGTCCCGGAGCTTTTTTAGCAACTGGCCGGCCTCCTCAGATCCTTGGTTGTAATGGATCAGCGTGAAAGCTCCGCGTATTCCAAGCTCGAGCGCGGTCGCCGCCCCGATTCCTTTACTCGCGCCTGTGATCAACGCGGTCATTCCGCGCAATTCGTTATTTCGATTCACTGGACTGCCTCCTCGAACATAGAGTTATACCTTTTCGCCTCGATGGGGCCAAGCAAAGTCCAGATAATTGCGGCGCAGATCAGCGGCATAATCCCAAAACCGATGAAGACCGGTTCATAGGAAAAATGATCGACGACCCAGCCCGTCAGCAGAGCAAAAATCATGCCGCCGAAGCCTGACCCCATGCTCGCAAGTCCCCAGATAGATGCGACCACGCTTTTCGGGAAAACATCGGCCGGATACGCAAGCATAATCGCGTTGCATCCGGTATAACCCATCATCGCAAGGGAAACCAAAGCGATAGAAAGACGGACGTCCTTCAGCACAGCCGCTGGAATTGCGCTTGTCATGAGGAGAGCGAAAAGCGTTAGGCCGCCCTTGCGCGCGAGATTGAGATTTATATTGTGCTCGATCAGGACCCCGGAAAACCATCCTGCAATAAGGTTTCCCACCCCCGCGACCGCAAAAGGAATCCAGGCATACTCGCCAATTGAAGCGAGGCTGAAATGACGCGCGGCCTTCAGATATTCCGGGAACCAGAAGATGTAGAAGTACCATACCGGGTCCAGAAACACTTTTGAGAGGGTAAAGCTCCACACAAAGCGCGTGCGAAACAGCTTCCACGTCGAAATGCCCGGCGGAACAACTTCCGTGCGCGCGCCCTCCGGAGTCCGATAAACAAAGGACCAGACAACTAACCAGACTGCCCCGATGGCTCCGACCCAAACGAATGCCTCCCGCCAGCCATAGCGCAGCAGCAGCGAGACAACAAGGGGAGGCGCGACAATGGCTCCGGCCGCCGATCCGCTGTTGAAAATGCCGGACGCCAGCGCGCGTTCTTTAACCGGAAACCATTCTGCCACTACCTTCACGCTGGCAGGCCAGTTCCCTGCCTCGCCAATGCCGAGCAGAAACCGGTAAACACCCAGCGACCACGGTCCGTGCGCCAGCGCGTGCAGAACGTCCGCAATTGACCACCACGCCATGGTCAGAGCGTATCCGAGCCGCGTCCCCAGACGGTCGATGATCGGCCCGCAAAGTCCGTTGGCGATCGTGTACGCCAGCATGAACGCAAAAATAATGCGCGAGTACACCTCGTTCGTCATGTGGAGCTGGTTCATAAGAACCGGCGCCGCCACGGAAAGCGTCTGCCGATCGAGGTAGTTGATGGCCGTGGCAAGAAAGGCCAGGGAAATCATCAGCCATCGCAAGGAGGGGCCGAAGGATCGCGTCATGAGAGATCCACTCGGATAATTTCGTAAACTTCAATCTTCGGGACGATCAGCTCCACCCATCCGTTGCGGAGGTTCCACGCGGGTTTTACGCCAGACCACATCAACTCAACCCCTTTGGCGGATCGGTTCTCGGGGAGCCGGATGCGCACTCGCGCGTTCCTGACCGGCAAAAAGGTCTTCAGAGCGCGGCCTTCCGAATCGATATTCCCGGTGTTGGCCAGCAGGTGAAGCAGCAGAACGTCTGATGAAACAGAAAACTGATGCAGCAGCCCCGGTCGAAAGTCCACTTCATACGTTCTCCCGAAACTCAGAATCGGATCGAGAAGAGAACGGAAATAGGAGCGCAGGCGCTCGTTTAAAGTTTCCTCGTAAACAGCCTCAAGCCCGGAGCCGATGTAGACGACCTGTCCTTTTCCGTATGGGCGGCGAACCACGGCGGGACCCAAGACTTTGCGAACGCCGCGGCTGTAGGTTTGCGCCAGCACGGAAGCATCGTCAATGGCTTTGAACGGCATGATCTGCGGGTCCTGCGGAATCAATTTCCCGGACGGAAGCCGCAAATATAAATCGACGTGTTCGACCGGCTGAGGAGGCGTCAGCGAGGCGCCGAATAACGTGGAAAGTCCGTAATCGTTTCGCAGCCGTCCATGCTCGTCGGCGACGGAAGTCAAATGAGTCGCCAATAGCGTTCCACCTTGATGCACGTAGTCTCGCACAACCGAACACTGATCATCGCTCAGACAAGCGACATTCGGCAAATAAACAAGATTGAATTTCGCAATTTTTTGCGATGAGAGTTGGTAATCCAGAATGGGTTCCGCATCATAACTCAGACTTTTGATGGCGCGATACGCCCCGAAATAATAGTTCCCATATGCGCGGGGCACAAACAAAGGCTCCTGGTACCACTCAACGGTTTGAGATCCCGCAACTACCGCCACTTGCGGCATAGGTTTCACAGATCGCAGCAGATCCGCATGGCGTTCCGCGAACGCAAAGGCTTGCTTAACGCTTCGAACCGATGGATAGTCCAGCATCTGTTGTGGCAGGTAAAAAACACGATTCAAGCCCCAGTAACAGTAACCGGCTCCGGCTGCCGTTGCGACCGCGGCGTCCTGCAGCACCGTTTCGCCCCCCATCGGAATGGTGTACCAGCCGCGCATCGTCTTGTTCTTTACGTGCGCGCAATTGTATTCGGCGTATGAACTCACATAAGTCCAGATCGCCTTGTTCGTCGATTGCCCCAGCCGAATGTCGAAAAATTTCTGCTCCGGCGTGCTCGAAGCCTCAAACATGAACCCATCCGTATACCTATATGCGCGTGATCTCCAGGCCTCTTTCGCTAACAATACGGTGTCGTTATAGACAGTAGGAACATTCCGAATGCCGCGCACCATATCGCAGATCTCGCGCATGAAGCCGCCAATAACGTTTTCAGTAAGCCAGTCACGATACTTGATCTGGTCTTCCAGACTTGTGGCGCCATTCTCGAGCGGAATATTCTTGCCTCGCGCCTGCCAGTACGCGGCCTTGCAGTATTCGCAATGGCAGTACAGGGCCGCGTGCTCCATTCCCTGGTACGGCCCGTCGAAATACATCACATCGACGGGATAATTGGAGATGACCTCGCGAACTCGCTCGCGAATCTGCAAGCGCAAAGGGCTGTTCAAACAGCCTTCGTAAAAATCCGCCCACCCCATATGGCCGGTAATCATCGGCTTTCCGTAAATATCGCGCCGCATCCAGTCCTGGTATTGAGGATCATGCGAACGGATGTTCATAAAGGGATGATTCAGCGGATTGTACGCGACCACCTTAAGACCGGCTCGATGAAACACGTCGATCGTGCTCCGCAGCAGATCGCGGTTGCCTAAGTCTGAGTGGCGAGGAAGCTTCGTCTCGGTTGGGAAGTAGGCGACATACGAAAAGGTGGGAAAGCGAATCGAATCACAGTGAAGCTCGCGAGCAATATCGAGAGCCCGTTCGGGCTCATAATCGAGCGGCGGATAAAAGGGAGGATCATATCCTTCTGCGATTAAGAGTCGCGCGGACCGAAACCAATCGAAAGATTGCTCAGCGCCAGGAACTTGCTGGGATGTCGCCATCATAGGGCGTGAGAATAGTCTATCTCCCGCCTTCAGGCTTGCTGCTGCCGCTCCAGCCCGTTGTAACAGTTCGCGGCGGTTTAACTGAACCATGCTTTGTCTACTCCCTATCCGTAAGGCGTCGGCAGGAATTTCTTTTGACCAGCTTCACTTCCATTAACCGATGCTCCGGAGTCATCATTTCGCCTTGTTCCGCATATCGCAGAAGCACTTCGACGGCTGCTCGTCCCATTTCGTACTTAGGTTGTTGAATGGTCGTGAGTGGTGGCATTACAATGCTCGCCATTTCGACATTGTCGAAACCAACGACTGAAATGTCGTCAGGGATGCGGAAGCCGCTCTCGATGATTGCTCGAATCGCTCCAAATGCCATCGCATCGTTCGCGGCAAAAATTGCAGTCAGACCCGCTCGTTTGAGAAGCAGATTCTTCATCATCTGGTATCCGCCCTCATTGCTGTGGCGCCCATGAAGGATGACTGGAGTTATCCTGGCCTTGGTTTCCTGCAAAGCTTTGCGAAAGCCGTTCGTGCGCTCTCTAAGATTACCGTGCTGGATGGCTCCAGTGAGATGGCCGATCATCCGATGGCCAAGGCCAATGAGATGCTCGCCAGCCATGTGCCCGCCGGCAAAATTATCGGCAAGCACCGTTGAAAACCCTTGAATGCGCGCCGAAGTGGAAGGGCGATTCAGCAGAACAATTGGCACGCCAGAGCGGCTCAACTCCTCTTGTTCCTCATGATCTAGCCCAGAGACCGAATTCATTATAATTCCCTCCACGCGTTTCTCCAGGAGGGAGTGAACGTAACGGCTTTCTTTAGATGGGTTTAGGTCACTATTGCAGAGAATGAGTTCGTAGCCGGCTTCGAATGCGACATCTTCGGCCCCCCGTGTCAATTCCGCAAAGAAAGGATTACGAATATCACTGATGATCATGGCGAGGGTTCTGGATTTTCCCGTAACCAGGCCCATGGCGAGCCGGTTTGGCCGGTACTTCAGACGAGCGGCCACGGCCAAAACGTTTGCGCGAGTGACTTGGTGGACCCCGTAGGCTCCGCTAAGGGACCGCGACACCGTTGCCACATCGACGCCACATTCGCGAGCTATATCTTTGAGCGTTACACCCATTTGCAATCGGTTGTAATGATTATCGAATTTAGGCTCAATAGTCAAGCGATGATTGCAACACACTCGCCGGAACAGGCGCCGCGGCGCCCGCAGTCCGGTTCTGTGCGTCGTTTCGAATGGATGAACGGCTTGAAATCGACTCCGGCACAACGAGCATACCCAAGAATAATCTCGGTGTCTGCCAATTACGACATGACGCGCACAATGCCTGAAGGTATCGAATTCTATTGGAAGGGCGGGCTGGACCGCGCCTTTCCATCACAATCCTGGAAAATGTTGGCTAAACTAAAAGCCTGCCTCTCATTAGAAAAAAAGGCTTGACAATCGCTTAACGGCAAGATAATCTTGCAAACGTTTGCGATAGAAAGTTCCATTTTCCCATGTCATGGTGAATTTATAGAGGCGGATCGGGACCAGGGGTTAGGAGGGGCCGCGGCGAAATATGATTGCGTTTGAAAAACGGGAGAAGAACATGCGTTCCACAACTCGATTCTTTGTATTTTGCTTGGCAGTGCTGCTGCCAACAGGGCTTCTATTTGGGCAGTCTTTCTTGGGGTCGATCACAGGTGTCGTTAAGGACACGGCGGGAGCCGTGATCCCGCAGGCGGAGGTGACGCTTCGCAGCGCGAGTACGGGCTTGCAGCTCAAGGCTAAAACGGATTCGGCGGGTGATTATCTTTTTTCTAATCTTCAGCCCGGGGCATACACCATCACTGTTTCGCAGACGGGTTTTATGCAAGTGCGCAGCGGCAACATCACACTGGTTGCAGCCGAACACACGCGCTTCGATGCGACTCTCCAAGTGGGCAAGAGCACGCAAACGGTTACCGTCCAGGCGACGCCGTCGGCGCTCAACACGGAAAATGGCCAGATTTCAAATGTCGTGACACAGAGAGAGATACTGACCCTGCCTTTCGCCCTGGGCCAACGCAATGATGAAATTGCATTCCTGAATCTCCAATCTTCGACTTATACGGCTGCGTATGACACCAGCCTCGGCGGCGCTCGCGACACTTCGACGAACTGGACCATCGATGGCATCAGCGCCAACTCCGCCGCGTTTGGCGATAATGCCGGGAATATGGTGGACGAAGATATCGATGCTGTGCAGGACCTCAAGGCCGATACGAGCAACAACTCGGCTGAATATCCGCAAATCGGGTCGATCATCATTTCGGACCGCTCCGGCACGAACACATTCCACGGCAGCCTCAGCGCATATGAGAACAATTGGGCTTTTAATGCCAGGTCGTTCTTCGCCACGAGCAAGCCCAAAGGGCCCATCGCTCATACATATGCCGGCAGTATTGGTGGGCCCGTGATTCTGCCCGGCTACAACGGTCGCGACAAGACATTTTTCTTCTTCGCGTATGAGCGCCACGAGAGCCCGGGCGTAAGCGTGAACACCGCCCAGGTGCCCACAGCGGCGATGATGCAAGGCGACTTCTCGCAATTGCCGCCCGGAACCGTCATCAAAAACCCTGCAACCGGCCAGCCATTCGCCAACAATATCATCCCTTCCGGGATGATCAGCCCGGTTTCCCAAAATTTTCAAAAATTTGGCTTCCTGCCTCCTAACCATCTAAGCACCTTCAGCAGCGGTTACGACTGGGTGGGCACTGAACCCACCGCGTCGCACAACAGTCTTTACACGGGGCGCGGTGACCATAACATTGGCAACAAGGATCATTTGTTTGGCCGGTGGAGCTTCCAGGATCTTCCTCACATCTCGTGGCAAAGCAGCCAACCCCTCTTTTACTATTCTGAGGTTCGCACCACCAACAACGGCATGCTGGGTGAGACGCATTCCTTCAGCCCGACGGTGCTCAACGAGTTTCGCCTCGGGTTTTCACGCGACGCGGCCGACTATGGGGACTCTCACGCCAACGGGCTGGCCCTGACGCAGTCGCTGGGGGTGCAGGAGCCTTATCTTTCCCAAAAGGGAGGCTTGGCGGGCTTTCCTAATGTGAACTTCGTGAATTTCCAAAACATGTCCGGCCGAGGGAGCAATTTCTGGCGATCGCAAACCACCGAAGTGCTCGATAACGTCACTTGGATGAAAGGCAGGAACCAGTTCAAGTGGGGTGTTGATTTCCGCAAAAACTACGTCAACTACACAACATGCTGCCGCTATGATTTTGGCGGCATGTCTTTTGACGGCTTTGCGACCGGATTCGACTATGCGGATTTCCTGCTGGGCATTCCCCATGACACCAATCTGTCGGTGCGAAATCGGCCGACGGTGCCTCGCTTCAACCAGGTTGGCTTGTACGCGCTGGATGATATCCAAGTCAATCCACGGCTGACGGT
>DASZAE010000265.1:0-8880 GCA_035945515.1 Terriglobia bacterium | reverse complement strand
CAAATGACCTTCGCCCAGCACCTCGCGCACGCTCGGCGGCAACAATTCCATCTGATCTGGAGTATAGGGAAGAAATTTCATCAGCGGCCTCCTGACCGCATTATCAACCATGTGTCAAGCGGGGTTCTCACACAGACTCTTTAGCCCCCTCAAGCGGGCGTCCGGCAGAACCTATTGAGAATTGCAATTTATATAGTGACGGCATATGTTGTAGCGCCGGCCCCTGACCGCCGGTTTTTCGGCGCTCAGAGAGCGCCGCTACAGAAAAAATCTTCACTATAATTTGTATTCCTCAATAAGAAGGCGATACCTCTTCACTTCAACAAGGTTCTGCGGTCTCTGGCAGTAGTCCCACTTTGGATCCTCTCGGCAAACTGCAATGAGCAATTGTGACCAAACGTGTGAGCCATAGTGGGCAGACACGCGATTTAGGGCACGGTATAACAGGAGTGCCTCCTAGGGAAACGATTGCAGGAGGTGGCCGCCGAGCGCCCCTTTCTCCCCCTTCATTCAAACGGGCGTCCGGCAGAACCGAACAGGAAAATGCAAGCGTGTCAGAAAAAAATGTAGAGGGGCATACATCAGCAGGCAAAGCAGTCTCGTCGCACGATTCAGTAACGTGCGGTTGCTTTAACTCTTAGTAAGTGAGGTGAAAGATGGAACTTCTATTGATTATTCTTCTCGTGGTTTTGGTATTCGGCGGCGGAGGCTGGGGATACTCTCGCTGGCGCAGATAGCGCTCAGCACAAGTGTGAACACGGCCAATGAGCGCGTGAAAATGACAGGCTGCTAGGCCAAGCAGTCCGGGGCCAGGCGGCCTTGAAGCGGCACAAAAAGACTTAAGGAAAGGACATGACGGCTCATGGGAGATAAACATCATCGTGACGACACCCATCGTCAGGGCTCTACGCCAGAAAATCGGAAGACAGCAGAACACGCGGCCACAATTCAAGATCGAGTCAGGCTCTGGGCTTACGAGATGCACCAGACGAAGCCGGGCGGCTCCGATATGCAGGATTGGTTACAAGCCGAACACAAAATACTTCACGAAACGGGTTCTTACGATCAATCCAGCGCAGGCACGGAAAATGGAACTGGAAAGTTCATGGGGTCGTTAGATTGAAGCTTGCGCAGGTTTCAAGAAAAATAGCCTTTTTGCAAAGAGGAGAGAAGACAATGAGCGATCGTAACCAGGAAAAATGCGGGAATCCGGGCTGTAGCTGCAAGGCGGCTCCGGAAAGTAAGTATTGTAGCCCTCCTTGCGAGGGGATGGGAGAAGCGAAAATGGCGGAAATCGCTTGCGGCTGCGGTCATGCAGACTGCGCAGGGAATATAGCGGGTTGAGGGCCGACGAGCCGCTTGCCCTTTGCGAAGGCTGCGAAGGGCAAGCGCCAGCAGGGTCCGTGGGTTTCGTTCCAGAGTTGAAAACAAGGAGGTATTTATGTTTCTCATTTTGTTCATCGTTTTGCTTGTTGCTTGGCTTATGGGCTTTGTCGCCTTCCATGTGGCGGGCGGTTTGATTCACTTGCTGCTGATCATTGCGGTCATTTGCTTGATTGTCCATTTCCTGCGCGGGCGGCGAGTGGCTTGATCGCCCTAGCGGCGGTCTCTTTTTTACAGGAGCACGAGGCCGCGACCCAGAATTCTAATAAAGGAGAAACCATGATGAACCAAGCACCAAAGATAAGGCCGAAGGCAGTTTTCACGAGATCAAGGGCAAGGTCAAGGAGAAAGCAGGACAACTGACGAAGAAGCGTGGCCTGGAAGCTAGGGGAAAAGGCGAAGAGGCGGCGGGCCACGTCCAAAGAGCAGCCGGCAAAGCCGAGAAGGCGCTAAGAGAGTAGCCGAAGCGAGAACTTCGCTCAAATATTTAGCGGGAGGCTGAAAAATCTCGTGTGGAGAGGGCATAGCGGCGATTTTACATCGCCACATGTCAAGCATTCTCAACGCCTCAATGGCGGCATAAAGCCGCCGCTACACATTTTTCAGCAATCTTTTGGAACCAGCAACTAACCATCATCGGATTGGAGGAAACAATGCTTCAAACCAGTAAAACAGCAGGAATTAAGGTGGCGCTCATCGTTTGCGCGGCAGGAATGTTGGGCTTAGTGTTGACCCCGTTCGTTTCCACGGCCAACGCGCAGGAAGATAGATCCATAGTGACGAATCATCAGGATGTGACGAAGGTCCAAAAAACGTTGCGCAGCGACGGCTATTATCACGGACAAGTCGATGGCCTTATGGGTCCTCAAACTCGTGATGGAATTCGCCGGTACCAGGAGTCGAACCACCTGGCATCAACCGGCCGACTGGACTCCAAGACCGCAGGCCGGTTCGGCGTCGGGTCAGAATCAACCGGCGGCAATTTTAAAAGTGCCGGCAAATCGGTCGGCAGAGGCAGCATGGAGGCTGGCCACGAGATGAAAGAAGGAAAACCCATCGCATCGGGCAAAGAGTTCGGCGAGGGAGTAGGTCGCGGCGGCAAATATGTCGGAAAAGGCGTCAAGAAAGCTGTGAGTCCCGACACTCGCGACGACAACCAGAGAAACAAATAACCATCTAAGGGTCCGATCTCGAGGCAATAGCGGCTTATTGTCCGGCAGCCCTCAAGGGGACGCCAGACAGAAGCCGTGGAGGGAGACAAGAAAAGGAGCGTCAAATGAAAAGGCTTACTGTAGTTTTTCTATTCCTGACATTTTGTGCGTCGGCATTTGCTGCCGGCGAGAGCAAGGACAATTCCAATCAACTGCAAAAGGCCACCAACGTTCTCAACGAGGTCATGGGGACCCCTGACAATAGTATTCCTGGCGAGTTGCTGGAAAAGGCCGTCTGCGTGGGCATCATTCCTTCGGAGCTGAAGCTCGCCTTCGGATTTGGGGGGAATTATGGACGCGGTGTGCTGGTGTGCCGCAGGGGCGGGAATGGTGTGTGGGGCGCGCCTTCAATGTTCACTGTGGGCGGCGGGAGCTTTGGATTTCAGATCGGTGGTAAGTCCACCGACGTGGTCTTCATCGTGATGAACCCCGACGGCGCCAGAAAGCTGGTCCAGGACAGTGTCAAGTTGGGCGCAGAAGCATCCGCAGCAGCCGGACCCGTGGGCCGTTCGGCCGAAGGAGCCACCGATGCTCAGATGCACGCTGAGATTCTCAGCTACTCGCGGTCGCAGGGTTTATTTGCCGGGGTATCGCTCAGCGGAGCCGTCGTAAAACAAGATGAAAGTGACAACCAAAAGCTGTATGGGCGCAAGGTCACCGCGAAACAGATTCTAATTGAAGGCACGGTGCGCACGCCTCGAGGGGCACGGAGTCTCGACAGCACGCTGGCAAAATACTCTCCCAAAGGCGGACAGGCTTTTAACCGTCTATCCGCTGCAAAATAGCCCCCAAGTGAGGGCCAAAAGTATGAAGGTTTTATTAGGACAGCTTGAGCAGTCAGTCACCAGCTCGCCGTTTCCGCGTCAAAGGCATGTCGCACGCGGACAGATTTAAGGAGAGGAAATGAAAGTTGACTATGATTTATCGGACCTTGAGGCTTCTCAGGCCGATCTGTGGCTTTCCCTCTGGGTAGACGCCATTTGCGTGCAGATTCTTGCCAATCGAGGCAAGTTACTGGTATCCATTCAGTCCGGTCAAGAGCAATCCTGGCCACGATACGGCCAAGTATACTGCCAAGACTGCTTGTGGTTATCATCATCCGGTTTGCCTGAGAGAATGGACCTGGGATCGCTCAACCATTTGCTCTCCCGAGCAATTCGTCCACCGGCATCGCCAGCCTCTTCTGCGTTGCCGCCTATTCAGCGGGCATCCCTGTGGATACATTGAGCCTGATATTCGCTGCGCCGTTATCAGTGGGACCGGGAACCGATTCCGTGAACAGGCTGGACTGTTGGAGGAAATTATAGTGACGACAAATGTTGTAGCGGCGGCCTCTGGCCGCCGGCTTTTCGGCGCTCAGAGAGCGCCGCTATAGAAAAATTGCCACTATAAATTGTAATCCTCAACAGAATGAGGCGAGACTTACGCTGCGGGCCCAGGCTGCGAAGGCAGCGTAAAGCATAGTGCCTAAGAGAGAGCCGGATGATGACCCAATACGGCAGATATTGCCTAGCTCTATTCTCAGTGGTGCTGCCGCTGATGACTGGCTCCCTGAGTTCGGCGCAGAACACTGGGAGTTTTGGAGCGCGGAGTGCGGCCTCCGCGCCGGCAGCAGAACGAAAGGGAAACGACATCTTTTCTCCCAAGGCCGATATGGGGCTTGTCGCCCCGAGTCTCGAAACCATTCTGACCCGGATGTCGCGCACTGCGATTCGAAATAAGACTCGTCATAGTCCCTATACGGTTACGCGGGAATACGAAATGTTTGGCCGAGACCGAAACCGTGCCAGATCGCGGGTGATCGCCAATATTACTTTTGTTCCTCCCGATTCCAGGAATTACAGGGTTCTGCGAGCCGAGGGTAGCTCCATCGGGGAAATGGTTGTTCGCCGGGTGCTAAAACGGGAGACCGCCATTCAAAAGGATGGCCAAGCGGCTGATATCTCCCAGGAAAACTATAGCTTTCGATTCCTCCGCGAGGAAGTTGCAAATAACCATCGCTGTTACATCCTTCAGATGCTTCCCAAACGCCAGGATAAGAACATGCTCCGGGGGACGATCTGGGTTGAAGCCACAACATATCAGATCCGCCGCGTCGAGGGCGAACCGGAGAAAAATCCTTCGTGGTGGGTGCGGGACGTTCACATTGCGCTGAACTATGCGGATATCGGTGGAATGTGGCTGCCGACTTCGTCGGAATGCACCGCCGAGGTGCGATTGCTAGGCCCGTCGGCGATGGTCGCGCATGACTTGAGATATAGCTACCCACGGTTCGCAGAGTCCGGGGATGGCCTCATCGAGAAGCGGCCGGTATTGCGGGGAATCAGCATTTCATTTTCATCCCGAAGCAAGGAGGTACATTAAATTATGTTAGTCCACATTGTGATAACTCTAATTGTGGTGGGCATTCTCCTCTGGCTAGTCAACAACTATATACCCATGGCGGGATCCATTAAGACGATTTTGAATGCCGTCGTGGTTATCGCCGTAGTTCTGTGGCTCCTGAATGTTTTTGGCCTTTTCAGCTCCATCTCCAGAACGCATATGGGTGGGTGACCGCAGCCGTGACAGATAGTAGGGGGCCCGGACGAATTTGCGCTTCATTCCTTGCCCGCAGACACGGCACGCAGCGCCGCGTCTGCGCGGCCTGCCGAAAAGGCTCGCGGCACAGACGCCGTGCCGTGTGGCTACCTGCTTTTCATGCCGACCTCCCACCCCCACAGACCATCCTGCCTCCGCCTGCCCTGGTCCTATCGCTAAATCATTAGCAAATCAGTACATCTCAGTGACAGTGAGCAAATTTGAACAGCTTTAAGAAGATGAATCTTGTAGCTTAGTTAAAGAGAATTCTGACCCTATGCGTGTATTGCGAAGCATCAATTTAAAGGAAGATGCGATTGGACTGCCTCTTTAAGTATTACCGGGTTCTCTCCCATGCGGCTGGAATTCTATGAGGATATAAATGGCAAGTAAACAGACAATTAAATTTGATCCGGAGGTTTTCCTGACAAAACTCGGCGACGGGAAGACCATCCGGGAGTACGGTGATAAACAAAGCATCTTCTCGCAGGGGCATGAGGCGAATGCCGTGTTCTATATTCAGACGGGCAAGGTGAAGCTCACGGTTGTCTCCCAGCGCGGCAAAGAAGCCGTGGTGGCGATACTCGAGCCGGGCAGCTTCTTCGGTGAAGGGTGCCTGGCAGGCCAGCCGCTGCGCATATCCACCGCAACCGCTGTGGAACAGGCAACCATCGTTCGAATTGCGAAGGAGGCCATGATCCGCCTGCTTCACCAAGAACCGGAGTTTGCCGAGGCGTTCATTTCCTATATGCTCTCGCGCAACGTTCGAATTGAAGAGGACCTGGTAGATCAACTCTTCAATTCGGCCGAAAAGCGGCTGGCGCGGGTTTTGTTGCTGCTGGCGCGCTATGGCAAGGAATCAAAGCCGGAGCCTGTCATCTCAATGGTCAGCCAGGAAACTCTGGCGGAGATGATTGGCACCACCCGTTCAAGGGTCAGTCACTTTATGAACAAGTTCAGAGAGATGGGCTTTATTGACTATAAATCAGGATCGAGCGGCTTGGAAGTCCACAGCTCACTCCTCAATGTTGTCCTTCACGATTAAATGCTCTTAAAAACAGCCGGCTAGCTTGCTGGTCTGAGAAGCCGTGTAGCCGCGGCATGGTTTCGGTGCCGTGGCTATTCCCGTTCCGAAATAAAAGCCCACGGCACAAACTCCGTGCCGTGGCTACAGGCTGTTGTCCCGCCCCTCGCCTGACTCAATCGCAGACACGGCAAAAAGCGCCGCATCTCAGCCTCTTCAAATATTTTTTCAGTAAACCTCCCAAGAGCAACTTCCATTCCCTTCGCGCTTTTCGTCTGTAAGTTATTGTCAAAAGCAGTACATAGCCGCTTGTAGTGAGCTAGATTGAACAGACATTGAGCGTTGAGGGCCTCAAGATGGTAAGGCGTCACAATTTCTGTGTTCGCAATCGCATCCATGAATTGATGCTTTAATCTTGCCATACTTTTGGTCTCCTTAAGGAGGGACAATCACTTATGAAGAAGACAGTGCTATTTACTGTATTTCTGTTTGCTTTCTCAGCGTTTGCAATTTCAGATCCTATGCCCAGTCCGTGCCCGAGTAACATTGGCGCGAACCTCCAAGACTACATCAACCTGGGAACTACCGGCTGCACGGAGGGAAATTTATTGTTTTCCAATTTTTCTCTTCCCAACCCGCAGTCGGTCGGTGTGACGGTTCCTACGGCTCCCAGCATCGGAGTGACTCCTTGGAGTAATTCTGATGGCTCCGGGATTATCTTTGACGCTGCATTGGCCGCTGGCCAGAACCAGTCGGCAGATGTGGTGATCGATTACGTTGTTAGAGCCAATGCAGGCGGGGCAATCAATGACAGCTCTTTGTCAATTGATGCAGGCGCCTTCAACGGTGGAGTGGTTTCTGTTGACGAAACGCAATGCCTTGGGGGACTGCTTCCCGGCTGTAGCGGCGGGACCAGCATAAGCCTCAATGGAAGCGCCAATCAGTTGACGGATTCCAATTCTTTCGCTGACGTTACCCTGGTGGGCATCAGTAAAGATATCCAAGTCTCGGGCGGCCCAAACGCAAACGGGCAGGCTACCGTTTCGTCCGAAGACCAATTCTTCTCAACGGGCACTGATGCACCCGAGCCAGCCTCTCTCCTGATGTTTGGAACGGGGATGCTTGGACTTGCTTTTGTGGTGCGGCGCAAGAAGGCCGTTTGCTTGAAATAAATGCATTTGTGTTTTGCTCTACCTCTAACCCCCGCTGGCGATCCCAGTGGGGTTCTTTTTTGCGGTATCGCAACCGCGGTCTTGCTGAAAGATTGGGTATTTCCCGCTAGACGGTTAGGTGAAGCAGGATAGCGCAGAGTTGGTTTTCGACTCTGCGGCTATTGTCCTGCGCCCGTGAAAATCCGTCGAGTTAAAAATGACTCCACGCACCTGTTTCGGTTGCTCATAGACACCGCTACAACCCGAAAGACAGTCTTTACATAGACTCCCGTCAAGGCAGCATTGCGATGTCACATCGGATTACTAGACACAATAACCTTTTTTGAACACCTTGAGCATATTTGAACAGACAGCTCCCATGCTGAGTTGATAGCCTTGTTTATACAAGGTTACAGGGATAGCGGCCGCGCGTGCGGAAAGAAGCACGGCGAACAGGATTGCGGCTCGCGATGGGAGCAAGAGCATAAACAATCTCAACCCAACGACGAGCAAGCCTAAAAGGAAGGTGCAACATGTCGGGAAAGAACACAGGAGTTTTCGGTACCTACTCAACCTACGCGGGAGTGCAAAGCGCAGCCGATGCGCTCAAGACGGCTGGATTTCGGGCTACGGATGTTGCGGCTTTGGTTCCGGAAAACCAAGGCTCTAAGGATTTGGCGCTTGAGAAGCACAGCAAAGCTCCGGACGGGTTCATGATCGGCGCGACCATCGGCGGGATCATTGGAGGAATATTAGGCTGGCTGTTTGGCAGCGGCACGATCGCTCTATCGGGTCTGGAGCCGCTTGTGAATGCCGGGGCTGTAGTGGCAACTCTGGCTGGCATTGGAGCCCTGGGAATACTGGGAGGCATTCTTGGAGGATTTAGTGGCTTGAGTGCACCGGAATACCAAGCGAAGCGATATGCGGGCCGGAAAAAGAACGGAGGCTTCCTTCTGTCGGTCCACTGTGATGGCTCGGAATGGTTGAAGCGAGCTAAGCAGACACTGAAAGTGACGGGTGCCGAGAATATCGCGTCGGCGCGAGAAGCTGGCGCTGATTATGCCGCAAGTGACAAGCCCCTTGCGCGGACCGTGACTGGGGGCAGTCCCGAGTTGTAAATAAGGCGGGTTGAACCTTGCGTGCTTTGGCCGATTGCCAGGGCAGCAGTGGGCTCGCGGAACGGCAATACCCATGGCACACAAACCGTGCCGTGGCTACCGCTGACCAACCCTTGATATGCGACGCTCATTTCGCCGGTCTACTGTGCTCGAGGCATAACTCAACTAGATCGGAAATATTTGCTTCGCCCACGCACATGACAGTATCTGCGCCGCCCCAATAGATCTTCACCGTTCCGTCGGGCTCGGGAACGGCTCCACAGGTGAATACAACATTGTGGACATATCCCGTAACTTCCCAGGGGTCTTCCGGCTGCAAAATCCACGAATCGCCCACGCCGAGGACCTTTGCCGGGTCCTCGAGGTCATGAAGAGCAACCCCCAGACGATAGACCGATCCATCCATTGTCTGG
>DASZAE010000264.1:0-6817 GCA_035945515.1 Terriglobia bacterium | reverse complement strand
GGCGCGCTATCTGGAGAAGCGGAATCATCTCGGATTTCAGTCGGCCAACATGGAGCTTTCGGACAAGAAAGTTGAAGCCATGGTCATGGCTGAAGTGAAGCGATTGTTTAACCCGGAGTTCCTGAACCGATTGGACGAGGTGATTATCTTCAACGCGCTGACCGACGACGACCTGATGCAGATTATCGATCTGCTGGCGGCGAACATTAACGTGAACCTGGCGCAAAAGAATATCTCCATCAGCCTTTCGCAGGAGGCGGCGCGCTGGATTTTGGAAAAGACCTGCGCCGACCGTTCATACGGCGCCCGCCCGCTGCGGCGCGCCTTGCAGAGACACCTGGAAGATCCTCTTTCGGAAGCTTTGATTCAGGGCGAGATTCAAGCTCCTGCCGTCTTGGAAGTGATTGTGGGGAACGAGGGGCTGTATTACCGGCCCGTAAACGATACGCTGGTGACCGCGACGCCGCTCTCTCACTAGACCGGTTTTTGACTGATCCAACTGCGCGCGTGTCCTGCTGAAAAAATACGGTGGAAGGTCGGTTTGGGTTGTGGCGGCGGATTTACGCGGCTATCTTCCGGCGGCGTCAAGCGCCTTGATACTAAACTGACCCACTACCAAAAATATCAGGCCATTCCCAAATAAGGCGATCTTCTATAAGATAGTACGTTCCGGGCGCGTGTTCACCGGCCAATTTTTTTGAACTCTCGATGCGGAGTAAAGGGGAAGCACTGTTTTTTTTAATTCCAATAGGGCCCTTCAGAAAACGGCTGCGCTGGCCTATTTGCATCCTTACGCTTTGTTGGGCGGCGTGTCTGCTTCCGGCGCGCAACCTCCGCGCGCAAGAGAACGCGCAGAAGCCCCAGAATCAAACGCCGAAGCAAGCTGCTCCGTCCTCCGGCCAAACGCAAAAACAACCGCCGCCCCCTTCAGGCATTCAACTGCAGAACCCCGGAACGGCCCCAGCCGAAGGGCCGCAGAAATCACAGCCGCGGCAGCAGGCGCCCTCTAACGGCGGCATTCAGCTTCAGGCGCCCGGCGTTGCTCCCTCAGCCCCAAAACCCAAGACAACTGAGCAGGCGCAAACCATCGTGACCGCGATTGAATTCCGGGGCAACCGGCGCATCCAGAGCTCCGCCTTGATGGCGCGCATTTTCACCCGCCCAGGGCAAGCTTACAACGCGAACGATATTGAACGCGATTTCATGGCCCTGTGGAATACCGGATATTTCGACGACATCCGCGCCGTCGCTACCGATGATCCCAAGAACAAAAACGGGAGAATTATTACCTTCTTTGTGCGCGAAAAGAAGCTGGTGCGGAGTATTGACTATAAGGGGATGAACTCGGTTACGCCGTCGGATGTGATGGACCGCTTTCGCCAAGAAAAAGTGGGCCTCTCGATCATGTCCCAGTATGATCCCGTCGTGATCAAGCGGGCTGAGGTTGTGGTTGAAGAAATGCTTTCGGAGAATGGCCGCCAGTTTGCCACCGTCACCGCCCGCACGCGCGACATTCCGCCGGACTCGGTCGCGCTCACCTTTGTGGTGGTGGAAGGTCCAAAGGTGAAGGTGGGCAAAATTAGCTTCAGCGGCAACACGGCGTTTTCCAACAGTAAACTGATTGAGGCGATGAAATATGAGAAGCCGATCGGCTTGCCGCCGTGGTTTTGGATTTTCCACCGCACATACAACCACGACAAAATGGAAGCCGATCTTGAAAAGATCCGCGAGCTATACCGCAATCACGGTTATTTCTTTGCCCTGCCGGGACCCGAGCCGATTGTCCACACAGTGATCACGCACCGCCGGCTTCCGTTTATCTTTTTCGGAAAAGGGACCGGGCGGCGCGTGGATGTCACCATCCCTATTCAACAGGGCCAGCAATACCGGCTCGGCAGGTTCGTCATTCGCGGCAATAAACTCTTTAAAGAAGACGCGCTCAAGCGCGTGCTGGGCATGAACACGGGGGACATCTTCAACGCTAGCAAGCTGCAGGACGCGCTGAAGAATTACACCAAGCTTTACGGCGAATACGGATACATCAATTTCACCGCCAATCCTGACATAGAGCCGGACCGCCAGCGGCATGTGATCAACCTGGCGCTCGATTTCGACGAAGAACATCAGTACACCGTGCACCGCATCAATTTCAGCGGCAATACGAAAACACGCGACGAGGTGATCCGGCGTCAGATTCTGCTGGCCGAGGGCAGCGTCTTCAACACAGCCCTATGGGACCTGAGCGTCTACCGCATCAATCAACTGGGCTATTTTGATCCCCTCAAGCCAACATCGCCAGACGCCACGGGTCCTGGGAAATATCAGGGCGTGACGGTGGTGCAAAACAATCAGAACCATACGGTGGATCTCGACGTGGCGCTGAAGGAGAAAGGAAGAAACTCCATCGGGTTTTCTGGCGGCATCAGCGGCATCGCGGGGACATTTGTGGGCGCGAACTACGCCACGCAGAACTTTCTCGGATTGGGCGACACGCTGAGCATTAGTGGACAGTTTGGCACCTTCGTGGACGCCGCCTCAATCGGCGTCACCGTGCCTTACCTGTTTAACCGCCCCATGACGGCTGGCTTTACGCTTTTTCTGAACGATTACCATTTCGACGAACTGCAACAATACGGCGCGCTCTACGGCGTGAACTTGAAGCCGCAGGAAAATACGCTGCTCGGCCAGACATACTTCCAGAACTATCAGCAGAACTCAAAGGGATTCACCGTTTTCGCCCAGTATCCGCTGCGCCATACGTTTGCCCGGCTTGGGCTTACGTACACCTTCAGCATCAGCAGCCTTCAAACCTTTAGCGCGGCCTCGCAAAGCCTGTTCCAATCCCTCGATTACGGCCAGTTCGCGGGACCGAGCCAGTTGAGTGGGATTAAGCAGAGCATGATCCAGCCGACGTACTACTACGATAACGTGGATAATCCCATCAACCCGCATCGCGGCAAATCGATTTCAGCGTCGGTAGGTTTTTCGGGCAGCATCCTCGGCGGCAACGTGGACACGATTTCGCCCAGTTTTGATTTGAAATACTACCATCATGCGCCATTTCATCCTGGCCACACGCTGGCGTTTCACCTGGAAGCCTCCACCATTTCCGGCTATGACGGGAAAGTGCCTCCTCCGTTCCAACGCTTCTACATGGGCGGCCAGTACGATATTCGCGGCTTCAACACATACAGCATCAGCCCGGTGATTTTCTTTCCGACGGTGGGGCAGATTTGCAACCGCGATGCAGGCGGAAACCCAATCTGGGCGACCGGCGCCAGCGGACAGCGACTGGTGGGCACGTGCGGTTCGTACACAAGTTTCCCATATAACACTATTGAAGTGCCGGGTGGCGACACCATGGTGCTCGGCAGCTTCGAGTATCGCATTCCCCTTTTTACTCCGGATGTCACTCTGGCTTACTTCATCGATGCTGGCGACGCCTTTATCTTGCGTCCGAGTCAGCTCAAGTTGCAGCCTAACGCGCTCTCGGCGCTGACCAGCCAATTCCCTTTTTTCCACGTGCCTACAAACCATTTGGAGCCGATTCCCGGACTGAACTTCCACCTGCGCAGTTCGACGGGCGTGGCGCTCTACGTCAACCTGCCGGTGGTGCACGCGCCTATCGAGGTTTATTACGGCTACAACTGGCTGCGGCTGAAAAACGCATTCGCCACCCCCCCGCAGGAGCTGCCGCCCGTATCGCTGTTCCCCAATATAGCGACGTATGACGCGGTGCTGCCTTATTTCGAGCGTCAGGTGTTTTCTGAACCGCACGGGCTGGCGGGCTTTACCGTGCAGCGATCGTTCTAGCCTGGATTATGGTGGGGTGTGGCAGGGTTGTTGCGGCGGCCTCTGGCCGCCGGTCTTCAATATCTAAAAGCCGGCGGCCAGAGGCCGCCGCTACAACTCAAAAAACCTGCCCTCCTGGAAAGGCGCGTCATTTCATGAATAATCCAGGTGAGCGCCGCGAGTTGGAACTTCCAAAATGCTATGATTTCTTATTCTCTTTTGAAGGAGTTGGCATGAGAAACCTAATCACAAAACTGGCGGTTACAGCGTGCATCCTCGCAACGCCGGCATTGATGCTTGCCCAAAGCGCGGAGAAAATCGGCGTTATCAATTTGCAGGAAGCAATTGCCTCCACTCACGAAGGCAAGCAGGATCTTTCCCAGCTTCAGCAAAAATACGCTCAAAAACGGGCTTCGTTGCAGCAGATGGATAAGGATATTACCGCCCTCCAGGACCGCTTGCAGAATCAAAGCAGTATGTTGAGCGACGAAGAGCGGTACCAGGACGAGCGCCAAATTAGCGATAAGCAGCGCCTTCTCAAAGAGGGCCAGGACGACTACCAGTACGATACGCAGGAAGACGAGCAGCAGATTGTAAGCACAATCGGCGCCAAGATGATGAAGATTGTTAACCAGTATGCCACCCAGCAGAACTACGCGCTCATCATCTCAAACCAACAGAACCTTGTGCTCTTTGCCTCGAAGCCGGTTGATATTACTCAGGACATCGTCAAATTATATGACGCCGCAAATCCGGTATCTTCGGCGGCCAGCGCGACTTCTAAACCCGCCCCACCCGCAAAGCATTAGCGCGCTGGCGTAAAAAGCGTAGTGGCGGCTTTATGCTGCCGGTGCAGCAATCTTGCCGGGCATAAAACCCAGCTTTGCAGTTTGGAGTGCGCAAGCTTGCTTGCGCTGTGAACAGCGGCAGCAAGCTGCCACACTCCAAATGGCGGCTCTACAAAGAGTAGCCACGGCACAGTTTGTGTGCCGTGGGGTTGTCTTAACGAAAGAAAAGCCCGCGGCACAAACTCCGTGTCGTGGCTACCTAAAAGCCGCCACGGACGCTTATGGCGATGTAAAATCGCCGCTACCGCAAACGCCGGACTGCAGGTCAATGGCCACGAGATTAAATCGATATACTGTAAAGAGGGAGATGATTAGATGGCGGGTATCGATGTTCCTTTGACAAAGGCAGGATTCGGCAGCACGTCGCGCACGGACCGTTGGTGGGCGCCCTGGCTGACAGTTTTGATTGTGCTTTCTGCCTTTGTCGCCTATGCCACTTGGGCGGCGCTCCAAGGCACGCATTACCGCTTCGGGCCGTATCTTTCGCCTTTCTACTCGCCCGAGCTTTGGGGCAATCCGCTTACTGCCTGGATTGGCGGCAAGCCCGGCTGGTATCCGAGCTGGCTGATTTTTTCGCCTGCCTTCTTCATTCTTCCGTTTCCCGGTGGTTTCCGCCTGACCTGCTACTATTACCGCGGCGCTTACTATAAGTCCTTCTGGTCGGACCCGCCCTCGTGCACGGTAGGCGAGCCGCGCAAGACTTACTGGGGCGAGCGCACACTGCCGCTGGTGCTGCAGAACGTTCACCGGTATTTCATGTACATCGCGTTGTTCTTCATCGCGGACCTCGCTCTCGATGCGTGGAACGGTTTCTGGTTCAACGGCCATTTCGGCGTGGGCGTGGGGTCGATTGTGCTTCTGATCGATGTGATTCTGCTCGGCGGGTACACGTTTGGCTGCCATGCTATCCGGCATCGTGTGGGCGGCGTGCTTGACCGGATTTCGGGTTCGCGCTGGCGCAAGAAGACCTATGATTGCGTAAGCTGCCTCACCGGGCGCCACATGACATGGGCGTGGTTTAGCCTATGCTGGGTCGCATTCACCGATTTCTACGTGCGCGCGTGCTCGATGGGCTTGATTCGGGATTGGAGAATATTCTAGTGGCGGAATACGAGACCCACGAACACGACGTGCTCGTGATCGGCGCTGGCGGCGCGGGACTGCGCGCGGCGGTCGAGGCCTCGTCGGCGGGTGTCCGCGTGGGCGTGGTGACCAAGTCGCTGCTCGGCAAGGCGCACACGGTGATGGCGGAAGGCGGCATCGCAGCGTCACTCGGCAACGTTGACGACCGCGACAATTGGAGAGTTCACTTCTCGGACACGATGCGCGGCGGGCAATATCTGAACAACCCGCGCATGGCGCAGCTTCACGCGCAGGAGGCGCCGGCACGCGTGCGCGAGCTCGAGGCGTGGGGGGCGCTGTTCGACCGCACGAAAGACGGCCGCATTTTGCAGCGTAACTTCGGCGGCCACAAATATCCGAGACTCGCTCACGTGGGCGACCGCACCGGCCTTGAAATGATCCGCACGCTGCAGGATCACGGAATCCATCAGGGCCTTGACGTGCACATGGAGTGCACCATTCTCACCCTATTGAAGGACGGCGGCAGAGTGGCGGGCGCTTTCGGGTATGACCGCGACCGTGGCCGCTTCAAACTGTTTCGCGCCAAAGCTGTGGTGCTGGCGACGGGTGGCATTGGCCGCGCCTACAAAATCACCAGCAATAGTTGGGAATATACAGGCGACGGCCATTCGCTCGCTTATCACGCCGGCGCCGCGCTAATGGACATGGAGTTCGTTCAGTTTCATCCAACCGGCATGGTGTGGCCGCCGAGCGTGCGCGGCATCTTAGTCACTGAAGGCGTGCGCGGTGAAGGTGGTGTTCTGAAGAACAAAGCTGGCCGCCGCTTCATGTTCGATGATATCCCGCCGCTCTACAAGAATCAGACCGCCGACAACCCCGAAGAGGGTTGGCGTTACACGCAAGGTGATAAAAATGCCAAGCGCCCGCCAGAGCTGCTCACGCGCGATCACGTTGCGCGCTGCATCGTGCGCGAGGTGCGCGAGGGGCGCGGCAGCCCGCACGGCGGCGTGTTTCTCGATATCGCCTGGATTAAGGAGAAGCTGCCGAACTCAGCCGAACACATCAAGAAGAAGCTGCCGAGCATGTATCACCAG
>DASZAE010000263.1:0-13380 GCA_035945515.1 Terriglobia bacterium | reverse complement strand
ACGTGCCCTACGGGCCTTAACAAGCAGCTTCATCCGCCGGTTTTAATATTAAAGACCGGCGGCCAAAGGCCGCCGCTACAACTCAGAGGACCTCGCTAAAGCCATCGTCTGTGGCGGCATAACTAACTACTACCTAGACACTTTGCAAGGATGGAACCGAATGATATCTTTTGATCCATCTGAGATTATGCGCATGATGGCATAACTCAGGGCAAACCTGTATGAAGCAACACCTCATGCAGGCGAGGGGAGTCAGATTTATCAATTCAAATCAATCCAGATTTTCGGAGGGGTGACACCTATGAAACTCAAATTAGCAGCATTGCTGGCGGGCATCGCGCTGTTCGCGGCCGCGCCAGTTTTCGCAGGAAGCATCGTGGTTAACTTTGGCAACTGCAGCATCATTAGGGCAACGCACAGCGCCTGTCCCGGTACTCTGGGAAAGACCTCGGCGACTTTCGCTGACGGCTCGTATACCCTCCCAGCGGTTGGCCATAGCCTAAGGAGTCAGGGAAAACTCCTGCTTCCCTATGCCATTCCTGTCACAACCACTCCCGAGCCATCCACGCTCATCCTTTTTGGGACGGCGCTGATCGGTCTCGGCATCGTCTCCAAGCGGTTCCGCAGCGCGAAGGCTTAGGCGCTCAGGATCGTTTTTCTTTGGAACTCATGGCCAATCGTATTTCGATTGGCCATGAGGGTTTTCCCAAAAAAGCTCGCGGTCAGGAAACCGCAGACCGTTGCTACTATGCACTATTTCCATAGCGGCGGCTTCTTGCCGTAGCTACAATTATGAACTGGTTCCGCCTCCATTGGCGCCTGGTCCTGGCGGCGTTAGCGTAATGCCGCTTACTGCCAGTTGCCGGATCACTTCCACATCGCCTTTCGATCGTTGCCCCGTTTGCGCGTACCAGGCCGACTGAGTCATTTCCAGCGCCGCCATTTCCCAGTTCTTATTTTCAAAGGCGCTGATCGCGCGCGCAAAGCCCGCAAATCCGCGTGGCCCCAGGTTGAAAATCATATCGGTAATCACCATTTGCGCGGCGTCGGGCAATGCGTCGAAGCCCGGCACAATGCTGGCGGCGCTGGCAATTGCCGTGTTAACGTCGGCGGCGAAAAGCTGGTTGATCTGATCCAGCGTCAAGCTCTGCTGGCCCGCGCGAACCTGCTGGTAATTAAGACCCATCGCGGTGATTTTCTGCGGCGCGTCAGGGCGGTCAAGGTTGAAGCCAATCCCGACAGTCGGGTGGCCCATGGTGTCCGTATAGGCGGTCAGAGCAGGTCCTTTCGGGCCTTCCTCCCATCGCGCTATCCACTTCATAGTGGTTGCAAGATCCATCATCTCTCTCCTGCGGCCTGGCTATCCCCGCGCGCTGCATCCTCAGTCAAGCAAAATAAACCCCGGAACTTTTGGAAACAAACGAGTGTTTGGCAGGCTTTGAATCGTCGCGCAGGGGATAATCCGCGCGATAGTGAGCGCCCCTGCTTTCCTTGCGCGCTTCAGCGCAGAGGGTGATCAGCCGGGCGGTCTGAAGGAGGTTCTCGATTTCGAGGGATTGGCGGGTGGGTGGGTGCGAGCGCGCCGCGTTGAAGGCGTTCAAGCAGATCAAAGCTTCTTTTAACTTGCTTCCGTGGCGGATAACGCCCACCCGCTCCCACATCAACTTACGAATTTCGTTTTCTGTTGCGCCGGATTCGGCCCGCGCCGGAATGAATTGCTCAGCGCCCGCAGCGGCTGGCGAGGCTGTGGGTGGAGCGGGGATCTTTCCAGGCGGCGCGCCGCGGATCATGGCCTGGGCGGCGCGCGTCCCAAAAACTAGAGCCTCGAGCAGTGATGGGTAGGCGCTTCTTTTTGCCCCGTGAACCCCCGTGGATGCGGTCTCTCCGGCGGCAAACAGCCCGCCCACGCTGGCGGCTCCATTCAGGTCCGTGGCAATCCCGCCGGCTGAGAAGTGCGCAGCGGGCCGTGTAGGCACAAGATCAGAGGTGATATCAATATTGCTTTCGAGACAGGCGGCGAAGAGTTTGGGAAATTCCCGTTTGACAATGTCCGGGTCGAGGGCGGTCAGATCGAGATAGACGAACTCGCTCTTCACCTTTTGCATTTCGCTCACAATCGCGCGCGCAAGAATGTCGGCGGGCGCAAGTTCCGCAGCCTCATGGTAACGGCTCATAAACCGGTTGAGTTCAAGGTTCCGCAGGGCCGCACCCTTTTCGCGCAGCGCCTGGGATAACATCAATCGCGGCTCTTTCTTGGAGCATAAGACAGTGGGATAAAACTGGATAAACTCGAGATCGGATAACAAAGCGCCTGCCCGAAAGGCAAGCGCCACGCCGTCACCGCTCGATCCGGGCAGGTTGGTGGTTTCAGAATAGACCCTGCCGAGGCCGCCGGTGGAGAGCAGCGTCGCTTTGGCGCGGACGGTGCAGTGGCTTTCCCCGTCAAGGTAAGTTGCGCCCGCGACCGCGCCCTCTTCCAAGAGCAGTTCTACCATCATGGCGTTGGTCCGGATGCGCAGCGCAGGCAGCGTTTTGGCCTTCTCCGCGAGCGCGCGCAAAATCTCAAAACTCGCCGTCCCGCTGGAGGAATGCGTGGCGTGCGAGCCGCGCGAGCGATGCGGGCTCGCGGCCTGAGTGTGGGAAAGAGCAGTTCGCTCTGGAAGATGCGCGCCCCATGCGGCAAGATGCTTCAGCTCGCGCGGAGTTTCATCGGCGAGCACTCGCAATGCTTCTTCGCGGCACAACCCGTCACCGCCGCGAACCGCGTCCTGAGCGTGGATAATAGGGTCTTCATCGTCCGCGCCGCCGGGACCGTATAGGCTATCGCTGGTTTGGGAAGCGCCGCCTTCAGATCGCCCTGCGGAACCCATCGGCTCTATCGCATCTTTCTTAGTGAGGACCAGAACTGTGCCCGCGGACGCAAGCTCAATAGCGCTCCTCAAGCCGGCAATGCCCGCGCCGGCCACCAGGAAATCAACGCGCTGTTCCCGGGAAGTTCCCATAACACGGTTCATCATACCGTTGGTGATTCGCTCCCGCAATGTCTTTTGCGAGGGAGGGCCGCCATTGCGCCCATGCTATCATCAGCACTGGTAAAGCTGGTGTGGCAATCTCTTTCAGGCTTTGCCCGCCGGTTTTTAAGGGTCAAAAAACGGCGGTCAAAGCTTATAAGAGGCCGCCGTACAAAAGAAGTTGTCACCGTAGAATGTAAACCTCGGTAATTTCGATAAGAGATGAACTTAAAGATCAAGAGCGCAACGAAGTCGGCGGCCAAGTCGCTTTCCCTAAGCACGGGTTTGTTGCGGGCGGCAGCGCGATTCAAGCAGCCGGGAGCCGTGATCCTGATGTATCACTCGATTGTTAAAGACCCCCGCGAAACAGCGGATGGCATTGGGGTGTCGCAATCGAGCCGGGCGTTTGAGCTGCACATGCGCGCTCTGGTGAAGCGATTTCAGCCCGTCACCATTGAGCAGGTAGCGCGTTTCGCGACAAGTGAGAGCAGTCTGCCTGCTCGCGCGGTCGCGGTAACTTTTGACGATGGGTTCCAGGACAACTACGATGTGGCGCTTCCTATTCTGGCGCGCTATGGAATCCCGGCGACATTTTATATTCTGGTGGGCGCCGTGGATTCCGGCGTGCCGCCGTGGTATTGCAGAATTCGGTGGGCCTTTAGCAGAACGCTCAAAAAAGAGTGGACCGATCCGGAGCGGGGCAAATCATTTTCGCTGTCAAATTCCGCCTCCAAACAAGACGCTCTTAACCTCGCTTGGGATATGGGCGCGGCCAAAAGCGGCAGCGGGCAGGAGGCATTCGTGCGGTCGATCGAGGCTGATCTCGAAAAGTCTCTTCCCTTCGCAGAGGCCGCGATGATGAGCTGGGACCAGGTGCGGGCGCTTCGCCGGGCCGGTCATATTGCTGGAGCGCACACGATGACGCATCCGAACCTCGCTCACGTCACAGCGCAAGAGGTCGAGCGCGAGGTGTCGGAATCGAAGGCGAAGTTGGAGGCGGAGCTGCAAGAGCCCGTCGAGCATTTCTCCTATCCTCACCCCGCATTGAACCCGCAGTGGAGCGCCGCCACGACGGAAACCGTTCAGAGCGCTGGATTCCGGTCCGCCGCCTTGACCACCGGCGGATGTGTGCAGAGCGGGGATTCTCCTCTTGCCTTAAAGCGAATCTACGCGGCAAACGATCTGCGCCAATGGGAATGGAACCTGGAGATGACTTTTCTCGGACGGCCTGCATAACTGGGGCTTCCGCCTCGCGCGCCAGCTAAAATTGTAGCGGCGAGCCGCCGCCACTATAGCATCGGGTGTCGCAATAAAATAACATGATTCTCAAGCTTGCTCCGGCGAAGAAAAAAGCTAATCGCTGATCTCCGGTTTGCTGTCCGCTCCGAAGGAGCGAGAGAACAGTAGCCCCGGGCGAAGCCCGGGGTCACGAGGCTGTCGGTTTTTTTATCCCTCACGCCCTCATCGTTTGAAGACGGGCCCCCGGGGGGCCCGTCTTCAAACGATGAGGGCAATCTAATGAGAAGGTGGGCGTCTCCGAACCCCGGGCTTCGCCCGGGGCTACTCATGTTCCGCCGCTTCGCGGCTGCCGGAGCAAGCTTGATAATCATGTAAAATAATATGTAACCCTCATTAAGGCGAGATCACGGGAAGACTCTTCTTCCAAATCTGGCGAAGCGTGGTTTCGGCGATTTCGGCAAGGTGCTCGGCGAATGCGCCTTCGTAGCGGAACCGGGTTGAGATTTCACCCGCCTGCCAGGTGATTTCAAGGTCCCATGCCGGTGAGGTTGATTGATCTGCCGGACGCCGGGTGATGCTTTCGATGCTGGCGAGCGCAATCTCTTCTAGGCGCTGGTAACTGTGCGTGAGCACAATGAGCCGGGCAGGATTGACGAAAATATTGACCTCTGGAAGCCGCTTCAGATGAGCCGCGTCAACCAGCACGCCGCCATTGACCACCACGATGGCGTTTAATTCGGCGGCCACAGCATCCACCGGTTTTTTAACTGGGCGGGCGCGCACGAGCGCCCCCAAAAGCAGGAGTATGATTCCCGGCAGAAGATACGCGGCGCTGAAATGCAGAATAACGGCCCGCCAAAGGAGGATGGCGCCGGCCACAATGAGAATGGCGCGGATCGCCGTCCAAAGGCGGACGTTCCGGCGCAGCCGGCGGAGCTTGGGGATCATAAGAATGGTGGAAAAAAGCAGGGCAATCGCGGCGCGAAAAAACCTCTGTTTGAAAGGCGGTTTAGGCGCGACAATTTCGTCGGGCATTGGGTTATGACTCAGTCTGATTGTACCGCTGGACGTTAAAATCCGGGTGACAATTGCGGTTGATGTGGATTAGTAAATATCCCCCGGCAGAGCCAGTGGCTTTAGAATGGGCGGCCCCTCAAAGGGGCCTGGCCGTTACCTTCACGCACTGCAAAAATCATGCTTGAGGCTAAAACCCTCACCCGCCCTCCTACGTCGGGCACCCTCTCCCGTCGGGGAGAGGGTGGCGAGCCCTTCGCTTGTCATTCTGAGCCCTTCGGCTTCGCTCAGGGTAAACTCCGCGAAGAATCCCGGCATTTCCGCTCAGGGTAAACTCCGCGAGCCGGGTGAGGGGCATTTCAGTGCTGACTCCCGGAACGGTCAAACTTCTACTGCCACCCAGGCGGAGCCGGGGGAACTCCCGATTGATTAGTCAAGTCGCCGGGTCTGAAAGGAGAATCTGATGATCGTTGTTCATGTGTATTGCCGCGTAAAACCCGAACTGGTGGATGCTTTCAAGGAAGCCACAGTTGAGAACGCGCGCAACAGTGTGAAGGAGAGCGGCATTGCCAGGTTTGACGTCATGCAGCAGGCGGATGACCCCACGCGCTTTGTCCTGATCGAAGCGTACAGGACAGAAGAAGCCCGCGCGCTCCACCGCGAGACGGCGCATTTCCATGCCTGGAAGCAGCGCGCCGAACCCATGCTAGCCGAGGCCAGAACACGCGCGATCTATTCCAATGTTTTTCCAGGTGACGCAGGTTTGTGATCTCTGGAGGCGAGATCTTGGAGCGCGTTGATTATGATGGCGCGCTTTTGAAAAAACTACTCTCTGCCTTTCAAGATCGCGGCTATCAGGCGGGGGTTACGCCGTCCGTGCAAGACCGCCACAATCCAGAGCGGGTTTTGATCCGGTGCATAAGCAATGAGGTAGTCGTGTAAATGGATAAACCGCAGAGGTTGCAAAGTAAGGTCCGGGCGGCGGTGGCCCTGACTGGGGAACGAAACCAAGGCCCGAATAGCCGCGAGTATTTCCGCAATTACGCGGTCGGCAGCGTCGAGATTGTCGGCGGCGACGTATTCCCAAATATCGTCGAGGTCGGCACGAGCTTCCGGGTGAAAGTCATATCCGGTCATGAGCCGGGTTGCTGCGAACGCCGAGCGGCGCTCTTGTGACGGAAGTAAGCTTCAACCTCCTCGCCGGGAATGGCTTTTACCCTGCCGTTTTTGAGGTCATCATAGCGGCTGTCAAGCATGTCGCGGGCTTGCAGCAGCTCGTCAATGTAGCCCGCCATAGCGTCCTCGGCAAGATCGTCAGTGGCACGTCCGCTCTCCGCGGCAAGGGCCTTGAGTTTCTTTTCCGTCTCGGGGTTGAGGTGTATTTCCATGTCCTTTAGGATACGGGAATACGGAGGCGGTTTCAACGGGCATAAAAACTCAAGGCGCCAAGGCACTGAAAAGGCGTCAGTGGCGGCCTACTGCGTGTCTGTAGAGGCCGTTGGAGAGGCTTGCGCTGCTTGCCCCGGTATTTGGGGAACCATGACGGTGACGTCCACTCGCCGATTCGCTTTGCGGCCTTTCCGGGTGTGATTCGACTCGGCAGGGGCCGCTTCGCCGTAACCCATGTTGTAGATCTTGACCAGCGGAATGTTCCCATTCAAGCTGAGATAGCGAACCACGGCATCAGCCCGGCGCTGGCTCAATTGCAGGTTCACGGCTTTCGGACCCGATGTATCCGTGTAGCCCTGAACTTGAATCACATAATGTTTCATCGGCTTCACGGCTTGGACGAGTTGATCCAGGGTTTGCTTGTCTTCAGTCGTCAAGGTGCTCTTATTCAGCCCAAACAGCACCGTTTCGTGCTGGCCGGCTTGGTAATTGTCCAGGTTGTTCGCCGTGTCCTGGGCTTGGTTGGCTGTGGTAACACCTTGCTGAGCAAGCTGATTGGCCGCCTGAGCGTGCTGGTCTGCCTGCTGAGCGGCTTGGTGAGCCTGATCGGCGGAACTTTGTGCGTTGGAGATGCCGGTCTCAGCTTTGTGGTCGACATCTCGAATCTGGCCGGCGTTATCGGAAATACCCTGATTTGCCTTGCTGAGTCCCGCCTGAAGGGGTTGGACCGATTGCTGCACATCCTGGCGGACGAATTTCTTGGTGGCGCAACCAGCGGTTCCGAGAATCACCGCGCCAAGACTTAAAGCTGCAAGTTGATATGATATTTTGGTACGCATATAAATTTCTCCTGATTTCGATATGAGCAAGAAATTATTAGAAAGAGCATTCCGAGTGCCAAATTGAATGCTGGGCCAACTCATTTATAATGAATGCAATATGGCAATAAATCTCTTTAGGAAGACTCTTGATATGCCGTAAGTCGAGTAAAATTTTCTCTGAATAGCGTATTTTGAATATTATGGAATGGATGTGATCCTATAACCTCCTCATATGCAATCATATTGCCCGGCTCGCGTGACGTAGGGCCAAATCAAGTTCTACACTGTCTAATTAAATCCAGGCAAGGCTAATTGAACCGGTGAGAGAGACTGACCGGCTTATTTACGGAGGAAAGCGCATGTGGATTGCCGACTTCATTTTGGGCAGGCCGCTGAGTTCGGCGGAGGAAAGGGGCGAGAAGTTGGGCTCGCGGGCCGGGCTTCCCGTCTTTGGACTGGACGCGCTTAGTTCGGCGGCCTACGGCCCGGAGGCGGCGCTCACTTTGCTGATTCCGCTGGGCTTGGCTGGAATTCACTATATTCTCCCCATCACCGCCGCCATCATCATTCTGCTGAGCATCGTATATTTTTCTTACCGCCAGACGATTGAGGCTTATCCCTCGGGAGGCGGCTCCTACACGGTTGCGCGCGAAAATCTGGGCGACTTTGCGGGCCTGCTTGCAGCCGCGGCGCTGATGATTGATTACGTTTTGACGGCGGCAGTGGGCATTTCCGCCGGAGTTGGGGCGTTGGTTTCGGCGCTTCCCGCGTTGCTGCCCCATACGCTGCTAATTTGCCTGGTGATTCTTTTCCTGATTACCTTGGTGAACTTGCGCGGAGTGCGCTCAGCGGGGCTGGTTTTTCTTGCGCCCACCTATGTTTTCATTGCTGCCATGCTCATCACCATCGGATGGGGCGTGGTCAAGGCTCTTGCGGCGGGCGGACATCCAACCCCCGTCGTTGCGCCGCCCAAAATGCACGCTGTCGTCGCTGCGCTCGGAACGTGGGTGCTGCTCAAGGCTTTCTCCAGCGGTTGCACGGCTATGACCGGCGTGGAGGCGGTGTCGAACGGCGTGAGAGCGTTCCGCGAGCCAGTGGTGAAGACGGCCCAGAGCACCCTCACCATGATCATCGCGCTGCTCATCGTCTTTCTCGCGGGCATTGCCTATCTTGCCCACGCCTATCATATTGGCGCGACCGAGCCGGGCTCGGCGGGATACCAAAGCGTGCTTTCAGAGCTTATCGGCGCCGTGGCCGGCCGGAGTGTATTCTACGACGTCAGCATGGCCTCCATCCTGGCGGCGCTCGCGCTTTCCGCCAACACCGCCTTCTCGGATTTCCCGCGCGTTTGCCGCATGGTGGCGGAAGACGGATTTCTCCCGGTTCCCTTTGTCCAGCGCGGCCGGCGACTGGTTTACTCGCAGGGCATCTACGTGCTCGCGGCGGTTTGCGCGGTGCTCCTGATCATATTTGGCGGGGTCACGGACCGGCTGATTCCGCTCTACGCCGTGGGCGCATTTCTTGCCTTTACGCTTTCGCAATCCGGCATGGTGGTGCACTGGATTCGCAAGCGCGGCAAGAAGGCGCGGCGCAACATGTTGGTCAATGGCTTAGGCGCCACGGCGACCGCAGCCACCGTGATCGTGGTGACTATCTCTAAATTCGCCGAAGGAGCCTGGATCACCACTTTGCTCATCCCGGCGATTATCCTTCTGATGTACTCTATCCACCGCCACTATGACCGCGTAGCGCGCGAGACCGCCGAGCCCAACGCGCTCAGCCTGGCGAACATTGAGAAACTTCTAGTGGTGGTTCCGCTTCTCGGATGGAACAAGGTTACGGAGAAAGCCCTGCGATTTGCTTTCTCGCTCTCTTCGGAAGTGCAGGCAGTGCACATTGAGACCGAAGGCCAGAAGGATGACTTGCCGGCCCGCTGGAGTCAATGCGTCGAAGCGCCCGCCACGGAGGCGGGGCTTCCAGCGCCGCAATTGATAGTTGTGAAATCCCCCTATCGTTATGTTGTAAACCCCATTGCGGATTTTGTTCTGGACCTGGAGAAGAAGAATCCAGACCGCAAGATCGCAGTTGTAGTGCCGGAACTGGTGGAGCGGCATTGGTATCAATTTGTGCTTCATAACCAAAGACCGAAATGGCTGAAGGCGCTGCTGCTTCGCAAGGGCGGTTCGAAGATTGTGCTGATTACGGTGCCGTGGCGTCTGAACATGGACAATGGGTAGTGAGTTTGTAGCGCGCGCGCAGCCCTCTGAATCGCACCTGCCAAAAACGCGCCAAACGGCGCATCCCCGCACGCCGGGAGAACTGTCGCCCCGTGCCTTTATATGCCTTTACAAGCATATACTATATGAAGTATATTAGGCGCATGGAATCTGTTTTTAAAATCATTGCGGAGCCGAACCGCCGCGCGATATTGGGCCTCCTGATCTCGTCCGAGCAATCGGTGGGAGAGATCGAGCGTCAGCTTCGTATGCCGCAACCGGCCGTGTCAAAGCACTTGCGAGTGCTGCGCGAGGCCGGTTTTGTCGAGTCCACGGTGGACGCGCAGCGCCGGCTCTACCGGCTGAAGCCAGAACCGCTTCAGGAGGTGGACGCTTGGCTGGCTCCGTTCCGCCGGTTCTGGTCCGATCACGTGGATGCTCTCGAACGCTATCTTGACCGCATGGATCAGTCAACACCAACGAAAGGGAAGACAAAACGACGACGCGGTCCAAACCGCGAACGTGATAAAGGAGAAACGAAATGAAAATCAAAGTGACCAGCATCTGCGTCGACGACCAGGAGAAGGCCCTGCGCTTCTATACCGAAGTGCTGGGCTTCGTGAAGAAGACCGATTTCAGTCAAGGGCCGTATCGCTGGCTGACGGTGGCCTCGCCCGAGGAGCCGGACGGCACGGAGCTGCAGTTGGCGCTGAACAACAACCCAGCGGCCAAGGCATATCAGCAGGCGCTGTTTCAACAAAGCCAACCCGCGGCTATGTTCTTCACCGATGACCTACAGGCCGATTACGAGCGCATGAAAGCGCGCGGCGCCGAGTTCACCATGCCGCCGAAAGACGTGACGGCCTCCAAGATCGCTATGCTGAACGACACCTGCGGCAATCTTATTCAGGTCACGCAGTTGATGCGCTGGTAGGGCGGACGGAGTATGGTGCGGAGTGCTCAAAGCTCGTGCATCCGTCACTGTATTCTGTGAATTGACCCGATGCTGATCGAACGCGATCCATGGTGGCGCGCTTTCAGATTGGCTATTGTATTCTATTCTATGGTATGCTATTCTCCAACTGCTGGCGGAAAACGCGGCGGGAGGAGACGAAAATGGTTAATGCCGATCAAATCCGAATTCATGCCAGAGAAAAGTATGTGCTGCCAGCGCGTCAACGGAAACAAAAACGATTCTCGATCAAGGCGGGTGATGTTGTTCGCGAACTCAGGTTGGCGGGCCGGGCGCCGGCGGTTTGCAGCGCCCTGAAGACCCGCCGATTTCTTGAGCGGAACGACTTGCGCCTTGTTACGAGAAGCGGCCCGAAATCCGGACAGAGCACCACGGTTACTTACACCTACGAGTTCGTTGAGGATGGCCGTTCCTCGCCTGAGCATGACGATTCCTGGAAGAAGCTGCGGGGAGCGTTGAAGGATGTTTTTGCAGAGCTTGGCGGAGGCGAGGCCTATCTCCGGGCCGAACGGAGCACGTTTTACACGCCGAAGGAGCGCGGGTGAGCCGAATTTATTGGGACACCATGCTCTTCATTTACTGGCTGGAAGAACATCCCGTTTTTGGAAAAAGAGTCGACGAGATTCGCCATCGAATGGAGGATCGGCACGATCAGTTGATTACAGGTGCTTTCACGTTGGGCGAAGTGCTTGCCGGGGCTTATCAAAAGGCTACCGTACAAAGAGTTGATGATGTGCATCGCCTGTTGCGGAACGTCGTTACTGAAATCATCCCCTTTACGGTCGAAACTGCGGACCGTTATGCGCAAATCCGCGGAACCCTTCACGTGAGCCCGGCAGATGCAATCCACCTCGCTTCGGCCGCCCAAGCTGGCACGGACCTCTTCTTAACCAATGACAAACAATTGGTTGGAAAGATCGTGCCGGGAATTCATTTCATTGCGACTCTTGACACACCGCTCCTCTGAGGATCTCGTGGAGTCTCGAAATCAGTCAATGCTGGCTCAATCGAGTAACGCCATTTCCCGAATTGTGAGCACACCAAACGCCATCAGACTATCTTCATCGGCCTGATATAAGGGGAAGATATATGACCGATCGCGAGCAATACGCACCGGGTCCGGCTTACGGGGCGCAGGCCCGGAAGGACGGAGAGAAGTGGACGCTCATTCTCACGAGAGAACTGCGCCACCCGCCGGAAAAAGTCTGGCAGGCGATTACCAATCCGGCCCATCTGCGCGAGTGGGCGCCCTTCGACGCCGATGGGAGTCTGGCTACGATTGGAACAGTGAAACTCACCTGGGCGGGAACGCTCACGCCGGTCGAAACAAGAGTAACGCGAGTCGACGCTCCCAAGATGCTTGAGTACAGTGATATGCGGTGGGAACTCGAAGCCTTGGGTGGCGGCACGCGCCTGACGCTTTGGCACAACATTGATCGCCGCTTTGTTTCGTGGGGCGCCGCGGGCTGGCACATTTGCTTCGACGTTCTGGATCGGCTTCTGATCGGAACTCCCATCGGCCGCATCGTTGCTGGTGAGGCGATGAAGTACGGCTGGCCTCGTCTCAACTCTGAGTACGCCCAGCATTTCGGCGTTCATCTGAGCAGGTAGCGCCGACCACCGATGTTGTGGTCCGCGCTACTTGCTGTCAATTAGAGGAACAGCCGGTAGCCACGGCATGATTTTTATGCCGTGGGTTCGTTGCGTTTTCAGAAAAAACCCACGACACACGAACGTGCCGTGGCTACCCACTGCTCACCCTCTGGAGGAACGCTATGTCTGAGAAGAAACCTGCAAAGAAGGCCGCGCAGAAGTCCACAAAGAGCAACCAGGGATTCACGGACGAAGAACGAGCCGCGATGAGGGAACGGGCCGAAGAGCTGATGGCGGACGCGCGCCGCGGCCGGCGCGCAGCCCAGGGGGACGGAGAGAGCGACCTGCTCGCGAAAGTCGCCGAGATGCCAGAGCGAGATCGCGCCATGGCCAAGCGGCTTCATGCCATCATCAAAGCCTGCGCGCCAGCCCTCTCGCTGAAGACCTGGTACGGAATGCCCGCGTATGCCAAGGACGGCAAGGTGGTCTGCTTCTTCCAAAGCGGGCAGAAGTTCAAGACGCGGTACGCAACGCTCGGCTTCAGCGATAAGGCGAACCTCGACGAAGGCAGCATGTGGCCGACCGCCTTCGCGCTTAAGCAATTGACCGCCGTTGAAGAGGCAAAGATCGCCGCGCTCGTGAAGAAAGCGGTGAGCTAAGGACCGTGCTCGCTACTGGGCGCAGGAGAGAGAGAGTTGGTAGCCACGGCATAATCTTTATGCCGTGGGCTCGTAACGCCCTTAGAAAAGACCCACGGCACACAAACCGTGCCGTGGCTACCCGCTTTGTGCTTGCCAGCTTGCTCGCAACGTCGGATGAATATCCGGCGGATTCAACCATGCCTCAGTCATTTATCGCACAGCGCGAAGTATGCGATGTTTATGTGTGACCCACGAGGGGGATATTATGTGCCGAAGAGAATTGCCCAGGGTATTTGAGCTTATGGACCTAGTCGAAGACCGAACCTCGCCAAATGCCTATTTTCAGAATTTCGAAAGGGATTTTTGCGTCCAGGTGTGGCTCGCGCGAGAGGCGGAGCTTGAAAAGCTGGACAAGGAGGCGTGGGACTTTCTCAAGAACGAGGCTTGTCCCTACCTGACGGAGCGGCACCCAAAACGTGGTTG
>DASZAE010000262.1:0-13118 GCA_035945515.1 Terriglobia bacterium | reverse complement strand
TCACAAATGGAAGTTCCTTGTTTTCAATCGCGTTCCCAACTTCCACGTCATAGGTGATGTGGACCCTGGGTGGGCGAACCCTTTCCAGCTTCTTATGAACGCTTTCCTTAGCCATTTGTATTACCCCTTTCGAAATTTACTTCTTATGTGCGGCGTAAAGCGATTCAGACGGTTTACCACTAAACTAATGCGCATGTCAAGAATTACTTTCCTCAGATTCGGTTAAGATTCGTTGCCAATTTTTTTAACGGCTAATGAACAAAATTCTTCTAACAGGATGCTGAAAAACAGAATCTGTCATGCTGAGCCCTTCGGCTTCGCTCAGGGTAAACTCCGCGAAGAATCTGCTTCTATGTGAAATCAAAAACTTCCGAGATTCTTCGTCGCCTTCGGCTCCTCAGAATGACATGGTTACGGAGTTTTTCAGCAACCTCCTAACTTTTTAGCCCGCTCAACTCTCACAGCCGCAACAAAGCAGGTTAGTTGCCAAATTTGCAATGGGTTAAAACCAAGAGATCATTTCCTGCAACGTCATTAGAAACGAATAACATTTCGTGCAAATTCTGAAAGACAGGGAAGCAGGATACTTTGAAGACACACATCGGGAAACCTAGCCAAAGAATGAGCCGTCTATCCGAAAAGTGAGAGCCGCCCTGTTGCTTATCTTGAAATTCGTCACGAAACCCTCGATAAGCTTGACTTCCCACCTCAACTCTGCGACGTTAACCCATTGCTGAGCACGAAGCGTGAAAGCCATGGCCAATTCTGTTACTGACGATGGCTTGTTTGCATCGAGAAGCTGAAAAGCCGCAGAACTAACCTATGCGGCACTTTGCTGTAGCGGCGGCCTCTGGCCGCCGGTCTTTACTAATCCATCGGGAGTTCCCCCCGGCTTTGCCGGGGTGGCAGTGGAAGTTTACAGCTCCGGGAGTCAGTGCTGAAATGCCCCTCACCCGGCTCACGGAGTTTACCCTGAGCGGAAATACCGGGATTCTTCGCTTCGCTCAGAATGACAAGCGAAGGGATCGCCACCCTCTCCCCGACGGTGAGAGGGTTGAGGGAAAAGTAAGGGATGTCCGCCCTCTACCCGACGGAGTGTGGGGGACAACTAACGTTGCCGACGAAGAATCAATAAGTTACAAGGGCTGCTTCATCCGTAAGTTGTTGATTCTAGGTTCGACTTCCGAGTTGTCCCACAGACTCCGACGGGGAGAGGGTGCCCGACGTAGGAGGGCGGGTGAGGGGTTTTGCCTCAAGCATGATTTTTGCAATGCGTGAAGGTAACGGCCAAGCCCCTTTGAGGAGCCGCCAATTCTATAGCTCCCGCCTCTGCTGGGGGATATTTACTAACATGGCGGTCGAAGTCTGCAAGGAGTCTCCGCTAAAAATTACTAAGGAAACAACCCGAATGGGCCATCCCACTTTACAGCCGTCTACTCCAAAGCCGGAATCGTATGACGAAGTCTTGTATCCCGGCTTTTCGTTCGTGCAAAGCCATCCCGACCGCTTAGCTGCGCAGGCGCTGCTCTTCGGCATGACGCCCGCCCCGCTTGAATCGAGCCGGATTTTAGAGCTCGGCTGCGGCGACGGAGCCAACCTCATCCCCATCGCCTTTGGATTATCGGGCAGCCAATGCCTGGGCATCGACTTGGCTATGCGCCCTATCGCTCTCGGCCAGAAAATGATTGAGATGGCGGGTTTGAAGAACGTCACATTGCGCCAGATGGACGTGATGGAAGCTACAAAGGACCTGGGCGAATTCGATTACATTCTCGCGCACGGCGTGTATTCCTGGGTGCCTCCTGCCGTCCAGGACAAGCTTTTGGCGATTTGCGCGCAAAACCTCGCTCCGAACGGCGTGGCCTATGTGAGCTACAACGCCTATCCGGGCGGGCATATCCGCCAGATGATCCGCCGCATGATGCTATATCACACGCGCAACGTCGCCGACCCGCTGGAGCGCGTCAATAATGGGCTGGGTCTGATTCAGGGGCTTCTGGAATCCATGAAAGAGCCGTCGCCGGACCCGATTCTGCCGATCATAAAGCCAGAATTCGAGCGCATGAGGAATATTAATCCGCAGGCCCTGTTCCACGACGATTTCGCCGAATTTAACGAACCCGTATATTTCTACGAGTTTATGGAGCGCGCAAGCCGCCATGGACTGAAATATCTTGCTGAGGCGGACCTGGCGGCAATGCACGTAACCCACGCCGCGGTCCTCGAAGGCGGCGCCATCGACGAAGCAGAAGACGTCATTGAGTGCGAACAATTGCTCGACTTCCGGGTGTTCCGCAATTTCCGCGCCACGCTTTTGTGCCATCAAGATGTTCGCACCGCGCGGGTCCCGCCTCTCGAAAATATCCAGCGGCTTTACGTGGCGGCTCATGTAGTGCCGGATGCCACCAGCAGCAATCCGCAATCCGATAAGGGCGTGACCTTCCGCAAGGTGGACCCCAAGTTGAAGCTCAAAGTCACGACCGATCATCCCCTCACCAAGGCCGCCCTGTTCCATCTCGGCGCGCGCTGGCCGGAACGGATTTCCTTCGAGGAATTGAAGTCGGTTGCTTTCGCCGAATCCGGCTGGACGCCCGCCCCAGAAGAAGTGATGCCGCTCGAAGCCATGCTCCTGAAAATGTATGTATCCAAGATACTAGATTTTCATGCGCATAAAACCCAGGCTGTGGCTACGGTCAGCGACCGTCCCGTGGCAAGCGCGCTGGCCCGCGTGATGCTGCGCGAGCGAGGCTCTGCGGTGAGCTTGAACCACAATAATTTGCACCTCGACGGGGCACTCAGCGCGCTCATCCAACTTCTGGATGGCACGCGCGACCGCGCCGACCTGATAAAGGAGATGGAAACCCTCGCTGCGTCGGGGAATCTGACGGTTGACGTTGACGGCGCTCCGGCAAAAGACGCCGCCGAAGCTCGCAAAGCGATGGTAGAAGGACTGGAAGACAACCTGCAAAAGGTCGCGCACATGGCATTGCTGGTGGGTTGAGGCATGGCCCGGAGCCGCCAAAGATCAAACGTCATTCAATAGCCTCTTATTGAGGATTACAAATTATAGTGATAACAAATGTTGTAGCGGCGGCCTCTGGCCGCCGGTTTTTCGGCGCTCAGAGAGCGCCGCTACAGAAAAGATTGTCACTATAATTTGCAATCCTCAATAGATTAAAACTCTCACCGACATTTTAAAATTTTGCCTCATTTAGCCCATTTGTCTCAAAAGTCTCAAAGTGGCGTGGTAGCCTTTTTGTAGCGCAGACCTCCATATTTGAGGTCTGCGGGTTTTCTGTGCATTCAAAGGCCGCAGACCGCAAAAGCGGCGGTCTGCGCTACAGAGAGGTCCCAAAGATTAGAAAATGGCCGGAGGAAATGGCGAAACGCACAAACAAAATCGCGGAACGAACCCAAGGAGTCCTTTAGAATCAGCGTTTCTAATCTTTCTGGAGTGCGGCAGCTTGCTGCCGCTGTTCCTATGGCAAACTACCGCAGGGTTAGAAAACGAACCCTGCGCTACGAAAGCGCCCGGTGCGCGGCGGGCGCAAACCTTCCAGAGAATGTTTCACGTGAAACATTCTCATTTGTCTCAAAAATCTCAGAGTGACGTGTTAGGCTTTTTTGTAGCGCAGACCTCCGCATTTGAGGTCCGCGGGTTTTCTGCCCATTCAAAGGCCGCAGACCGCAAAGGCAGCGGTCTGCGCTACAGAGCGGTCCCAAAGATTAGAAAATGGCCGGGGGGAATGGAAGAAACACACATAAAAATCACGGTATGAATATCAAGCTTACTCCGGCGCCAAGTTCCTCGGGACGATTCCCCTCACCCGCCCTCCTTCGTCGGGCACCCTCTCCCATCGGGAGAGGGATGGAATCCCGGCCTCTTGCCCTCTCCCAGCGGGAGAGGGTGGCGAGCGGAGCGAGCCGGGTGAGGGGCGTTGCCGGCGATTTCCCGACCAGAGTGCGTCGCGGTATTTCTGCCGGAGCAAGCTTGATGATCATAAATCGCGGAACGAACCCAAGAAGTTATTTCGAATCAGCATTTCGAATGAAAGTATCTCATAAGTCTCATTTGTCTCAAGGAGATGGGCAGGAAGGTAGATTGCAATATCCTAATGAAGAGCCGGTCCTGGAGCAGCCGTCAGAAGCCCGACCCCTCCGCCAGCGTCGACTCGCCAGCCTGCGCATTGCGAAGGGCCTCAAGATTCCCGGCGATCACGGCCAGATGGTCCGCACGCGCGCCAGAGGCGTTTTGGTGGATTTCCACCGACCTTCGATAAAGCGCCTCGGCTCCGGCGCGGTTTTTTTGATCGGCAGAGACCACCGCCAGATTGTTGAGGACCACCGCGACCCGTTGATATTCCTGCAAATCCATCCAAATCGAGAGCGACGCTTGAAAAAGCGCGGCCGCCTCTTCGAGCTTCGCCTGCGATTGCTTGACGCAGCCGAGGTTATTCAGCGTTGCGGCCACGCAAGCATCTTCGTCGCCGCGAATGGAACGTTCGATTTCAAGCTCGCGCTGATAGAGGCTTTCGGCTCCCTGCCATCTACCTTCATTCGCGGCGCGGTCAGCAAGCTCACATAGACTCTGCGCGGCCCCCGGCCGGTCGATCCCCGGCTCAGCCGCTGGTATCGCTAACACCCGCGCCTGCGGGCGGGCGAGCTCGGTTGCTTGAACATCCGGCATTAAATCGGGCGCCGCCAGCGATGGCAATTCCGGGATGCTTGTTTCCGCCTCCGAAGCAATCAATGGGGCTTGCGTGGCGTCCTCTAACGCCTCTGGCTCCGTAGGTTCCATTGCCGATTCGGGTTCAGGCGCCGCCGGCGCAAGCTGTGGTGTTTCGCCGCCGCGGTCTTGCGAAATCGCCTCTAGCTTGCTTCGACTCTTCACGGCGAGGGGATGATCCGGCCCAAGCGCGGCTTCACGGATTTCAAGCGCGCGCTGGCAAAATTGCCGCGCGGCGGGAACGTCACCCTCGGCTTCCGCGAGTGAAACGAGCCGCATCAGATCGGAAGCCGCTTCAGGATGACTCGGCCCGTAGGCCGATTCGTCAATACGCAGGACGCGCTCAAAAAGCGGCTTGGCGTCGCCCACGCGCCCGGTGGCGCAATAAAGCTCGCCCAGGTTATTCAGGACCGTGGCCACATCGGGATGCTGCGGCCCGCCCGACAGTTCTTTAATAGCGAGCGATTGTTTGAAGAGAGCTTCGGCTTCGGCGTATTTCTCGCGGTCAACGCAAATCGCGGCCAGATTATTCAGGCTGGTGGCCACAAACGGGTGCGCGTGGCCAAACGACTTCAGCCCGATGCGCAGCGCGCGCTGAAAAAGAGGCAGCGCCTCGTCAGTCCGTTGCTGATTTTTGTACAGCAGAGCCAGATTATTAAGGCTTGCGCACAGCGAAATGTCTTCCAGGCCGCGCGCAGCCTCCGTGATGGCCAGAGCCTCGCGGTACGCGCGTTCCGCGTCGCTGAACTTGCGCGCGGCGGCATAAAGCGCGGCTAGGTCGTTGAGCGTTTGGGCTGCTTGGATGCTCTGTGGTCCAAAGGCGGCTTTTCGCAGCGCCAGCACGTGTTGATAGAGAGATTCCGCCTCGTCGTATCTGCGCCCGGCGCCGTAGGCGCTCGCAAGACCGTTCAGCGTGCTTGCAAAACGCGGATCGCTGAAGCCCGCAGATTCGATCTCCCGCAGCGCCGCCTCATAATGCGTGGCGGCTTCGCTGTACCGGGCCTGTTCAAAGGCGTGCTTGGCCGCGAGGCAATGTTCCTTCCAAGCGCCAGCCTCTACGGGCTTGCCGCCAGGATTGTTCGCGCTTAGCTGCGCTTGATCGTTTCCCATCGTATTCGCTCTCGTTCTCCCCTGGCAAAATTATCGCATTCGCGCCGGCGAAAAGCACGCAGGTGTCCGCCGGTTTACAAACCGCGCCGCCGCGCAGCATAATGTTTCTCGACCTTCGCCATGAATGACTTCTCCACCCCTTTGATGAGCCAGTACCACTCCATTAAGTCACGCTACCCGCAGGCGCTCCTTTTTTTCCGTCTGGGCGATTTCTACGAAATGTTTTTTGATGATGCCGTTGTTGCGGCGAAAGAGCTTCAGATCACGCTCACGTCGCGCAACAAGGAAAAGGGTCAGGCAATCCCCATGTGCGGCGTGCCCTACCACGCTGCGGAGGGTTACATCGCCCGGCTGGTGCGCAAAGGATTCCGCGTGGCCATCTGCGACCAGATGGAAGACCCTCGGTTGGCGAAGAAACTGGTGAAGCGCGAAGTGACGCGCGTCGTTTCACCAGGCACTTCGATCAACCCAGAGGCTCTCGAGCCGCGCGCGAATAATTACCTTGCCGCAGCCGTCGAGCGCAAAGGCGGAGCCGCCGTGGCGTTTGCCGATCTTTCGACCGGCGATTTCCGCGCCACGGAATTCACGGGTCCCGATGCTTCCACGCGCCTGCTGGAAGAAATCGAGCGGATGCACCCGAGCGAGATTTTGTCCACGCAACCTGAAGACTCAAACCATAGCCTGCGTTCCGGCATGCCTGCTGGAAACGCCTCAATGCGTAATCTGGCGGATTCGGAAATCTCTCCCACGCGAACGCCCGTTGAAAGCTGGGTTTTTGACCCAGAGTATGGCGGCCGCCTGCTGCGGGAGCATTTCCGCGTCGCCACGCTCGCGGGCTACGGGCTTGAGGACCATGCGCTCGCCATCGCCGCCGCCGGGGCCATCCTGCATTACGTCCGCGAGACACAACGCGGTTCGCTGCTTCACCTCGACGGCATCCGCTACTATCAGCAGCAGGAGTTTCTGATTCTCGATTCGCCTACCCTACGGAATCTTGAAATCATCGAACCCGCCTTCGGAGCTTCGCGGGGTTCCACTCTGCTTGCGACGCTTGACCACTGCATGACCACCTTCGGCGCGCGCCTGCTAAAACAGCGAATCCTGCGCCCGTTTATCCACCAGAAGGAAATTGAAGACCGTTGGGATGCCGTGGCCGATCTCGCCCAAAATACAATTGGGCGTGAAGAATTACGCCGCACGCTCGGCAGGATTCAGGATCTCGAGCGCCTTTTGAGCAAAATCACGCTCGAAACCGCCAACGCGCGCGATCTTTTGGCCATGAAGCTCTCGCTCAGCCAGATTCCTGAAGTGCGCTGCGGCCTTCAGCCTTTTCAAGCCGCCATGTTGCGCTCGCTGCGGGAAGAAATGGACGATTTTCAGGATCTGTGCGGGTTGCTCGAAGCTTCTATCCATCCCGAGCCGCCCGTGCTGCTGAGCGAAGGCAATCTAATCCGGCCAGGCTTTAATTCAGACCTTGATGAACTGCGCGACCTTAGCCAGAACAGCAAGCGGCTTATGGCGCAAATTGAGGCCCGCGAGCGCGCGCACACCGGCATCGCCAGCCTGAAGGTGCGCTTCAATAACGTTTTTGGATATTACATTGAAATTTCCAAGGTCAATCTTCACCTCGCTCCCGCTGAATACGAGCGCAAGCAGACGCTGGTGAATGCTGAGCGTTTTACTACTCCCGAGCTGAAGGAGCTTGAAGTTCGAATCCTTGAGGCCGAGGAGAAGCGGCAGACGCTCGAAAGAGACCTCTTCATCGATATTCGCCGGCGTGCGGGCGCCGAAGCGAAACGCATCAGGGCAACCGCTGCCTGCCTGGCGGAAATTGATGTGCTGGCCTGCTTTGCCTGGCTTGCGGCGGAGCGCAACTACCGCCGTCCGGAAATCTCAGGCGATGGCGATTTCGTCATCCTCGAAGGCCGCCATCCAGTAATCGAGCATATTGCTGCTCAGAACCAGAGCGGGCCGTTTATCCCCAACGATCTTTATTTGAACAATTCGACCGACCGCATTTTGATGATCACGGGGCCCAACATGGGCGGGAAGTCTACCTATTTACGCCAAACGGCTTTAATCGCGCTGATGGCGCAAGCGGGGAGCTTTGTGCCTGCCGCTCAAGCTAAGATTCCTGTGCTTGACCGCATATTCACACGCATCGGCGCGTCGGATAACCTCGCGCAGGGCCGCTCGACTTTTATGGTGGAGATGACTGAAGCGGCCGGCATTCTGAATACAGCCACGGCGCAAAGCCTGGTGCTGCTGGATGAAGTCGGGCGCGGCACGGCCACATTCGACGGACTCGCCATTGCCTGGGCCGTGGTTGAGCACTTGCAAACGCACACGCGGGCGAAAACACTTTTTGCCACCCACTATCACGAGTTAACCGAACTTGCGGACCTGCTTCCCGGCGTGAAAAATTACCACGTTTCGGTGAAGGAGTCCGGCTCGAACATCCTGTTCTTGCGCAAAGTAGAGCCAGGCAGCGCCGACAAAAGCTACGGGGTCGAGGTGGCGCGGCTTGCGGGCTTGCCTCTGAACGTGATAGAGCGCGCGCGCGAAATTCTTGCCCGGCACGAGCGCAGCGAACACACTCTGAGCGAGCGGCTGGAGGCTCACGCGGCCGTTGAAGCGAAGCCGGGGCCGGTGCAGCTCACCATCTTCACGCCTTTGAACGCAGATGTGGTCCGTGCCATCGAGGAAGCTAACCTCGACCAGATGAAGCCGATCGAGGCCCTTAACCTGCTGGCCGAACTCAAGAGGCAGCTTCAGTCATGAAGACAGGGCGCTATGCGGTAGGGTTGATGTCGGGCACGTCGATGGATGGCATTGACGCCGCGCTGGTTGAAATCAGCGGCAGCGCAGAGCGTCCACGAGTGCGGTTGAAAGCCTTCGAAGCGTTTCCCTACCCTGCTGACACGCGCAAGGCGCTGCTTGATGTGGCCAGTGGGAAACCGGCAACCGCAGGCGAGATTAGCAACTTGGATTATCAGGTCGGCGAGCTTTTTGCCCGCGCCGCTTTGGCCGTCTGCCGCCGGGGCCGCATCGAAACCGCGCGGCTTTCCGTTATCGGCTCGCACGGCCAAACCATCTTTCATCAGGCGCCGAAGGGCAAGCACGACTCGGGGGGTTATCCGGCCAGTACACTGCAAATTGGCGAGCCTGCGGTGATTACCGAACGCACTCGCGCTGTGGTCGTCGCGGATTTCCGCGCGGCGGATATCGCAGCAGGCGGCCAAGGCGCGCCGCTCGTACCGCTAGTCGATTATCTCCTGCTTCGTGACCGGCGGCACGGCTCGATTGCGCTCAACCTGGGAGGCATTGCCAACATCACTGCCATCCCGGCCAATGCCGACATGGACGAGGTGTTTGGATTTGACACCGGCCCAGCCAACATGGTGATCGATGGCCTGGCGGCGTATCTCACGCGCGGGCGCATGAACTATGATACCGGCGGGAAATGGGCCAGTCGGGGTAAAGTGATTGAATCTTTGCTGGCGAAGATGCTGCGAGAATCTTTTTTCGCCTATAGCCCTCCCAAAAGCGCGGGACGCGAGCAATTTGGAGATGATTTCTTGACGGCTCACTTTTTATCACAAAAGAAAACGCGGCCTGAAAATCTGATGCGCACGGCCACGGAGTTGACCGCGCGCTCTGTTGCCCAAGCTATCAACCAATTTGTGCTGCCGCGGGACAGCTTCCATCGTCTTATCATTTCTGGCGGAGGAGCACACAATCTTTTTCTCATAGAACGTCTGCGCGCGCTTCTACCCAGCCTGACGTTTCACAGGTCAACAGATTTTGGCTTGCCCATCGACGCGAAGGAAGCCATCGCCTTCGCGCTGCTTGCGGACCGCACGCTGCATGGATTGCCGGGCAATCTGCCCGCGGTCACGGGCGCGCGCAGAGCCGTAGTGCTGGGCAAAATCATGCGGCCCTGAAGACAATGGATCAAATGCTTCCTGATGGTTTCTGATAGAATCGAAGAGTAATGGCAACCTCACCTTTTGTTCACCTTCATCTTCATTCTGATTACAGCTTGCTCGACGGCGCCTGCGACATCCCCAAAGTAATGGACCGCGCGGCGGAGCTCAGCATGTCCGCCGTGGCGCTCACCGATCACGGCAATATGTTTGGCGCGGTGAAGTTTTACGACGCGGCGGTCAAGCGCGGCGTGAAGCCGATTATTGGCTGCGAGGTTTACGTCGCGCCTACAGATCATCTTGATCGCTCGCCCGGCTCCGACCGCCCCAATCACCTCATTCTGCTTTGCGAAAACGAGCGCGGCTACCGCAATCTGGTAAAGCTTGCGTCGCTCGCCTACACCGAGGGCTATTACTATAAGCCGCGCATTGATAAGACGCTGCTCGCGCGGCACGCAGATGGATTGATCGGACTCTCCGCGTGCCTGAAGGGCGAAGTGGCATCGGCGCTGATGGCTGACCGTTACGAGGCGGCGCGCCAATCCGCCTATGACCTGCGCGACATCTTTGGCAAGCAGAATTTCTTTCTTGAGATTCAGGATCAAGGCGTGCCCGAAGAACAGCGCATTAATCCCAATCTCACCCGCCTCTCGCGTGAAACCGGCATCCCGCTGGTGGTTACGAACGATTGCCATTACCTGCGCCGCGAAGACGCGCGCGCGCAGGAAGTGCTGATGTGCATCCAGACGGGGAAAACGCTCAGTGATGAACAGCGGATGAAGTTTTCCACCGACCAGTTTTATTTCAAAACCTACGAAGAAATGATGCAGGTTTTCGGAGAAATTTCAGAAGCCCTCCATCGCACAGCGGAAATCGCGCAACGCTGCAACCTGCATCTCGAAAAGGCGGAACACGTCTTTCCGCGCTTTGAAGTACCAGAGGGTGAAACCATCGACAGCTTTTTCGAGCGCGTCGCGCGCGAAGGATTCGACCGCCGCCGTCCGCAGCTTGAGCGGCTGCGCGCCGCCGGCAAGGCGCGCCACCCGCTCGAAGAGTACGAAGACCGCCTGAACCGCGAGATTGAACTTATCAAGCAGATGAAATTCGCCGGTTATTTTCTGATCGTCTGGGATTTCATCCGCTTTTCGCGCGAAAAGTGCATTCCGGTGGGCCCGGGGCGCGGCTCGGCGGCGGGCAGTCTGGTTTCCTACTCGATGCAAATCACGGATATCGATCCGCTGCAATACGACCTGTTTTTTGAACGCTTCCTGAACCCGGAGCGCGTCACTTTCCCCGATATTGACATCGATTTCTGCATGAGGCGGCGCGGCGAGGTGATCCAATATGTCACGGAAAAGTACGGCCGCGACAACGTGAGCCAGATTATTACTTTCGGAACTATGGGCGCGAAAGCGGTGATCCGCGACGCGGGCCGCGCCCTCGACATGCCCTTTGCCGAGGTCGACCGCATCGCCAAGCAGGTGCCGAACGTCCTCAATATCACTTTGGAAGAAGCCGTCAAACAATCTCCTGATCTCCGGCAGATGAAGGAAAGCGACCCGCGCGTGGCGGACCTGTTAACAGTGGCGATGAGCCTCGAAGGGCTGGCGCGGCACGCCTCCACGCACGCGGCGGGCGTGGTGATTTCCCCCGAACCCTTGCAAGACATCGTGCCGCTGCACAAGAGCAACAAAGACGAAATCACCACGCAATACGCCATGGACGATCTCGAAAAGATCGGCCTTTTGAAGATGGATTTTCTCGGTCTCACGACGCTCACCATTCTCGACGACGCCGTGAAGCTTATTGAGGCCGAGCACGGAATCAAGATTGACCTGGACCAGCTTCCACTCGACGACCCTGGCGCTTACGAACCGCTGGGCAGGGGGCTGACGGGCGGCATCTTCCAGTTTGAAAGCCGCGGCATGACGGATATTCTGCGGCGCGTTAAGCCCAATCGCCTGACGGATCTTATTGCCTTGAACGCTCTCTATCGCCCAGGGCCGATTCAAATGATTGACGATTTCATCGCGCGCAAGACAGGGAAAAAGAAAGTCACTTACGACTTGCCGCAACTCGAGGAGATCCTGCAAGAAACTTACGGGGTGATCGTCTATCAGGAACAAGTGATGCAGATCGCCAACGCCGTCGCCGGATTCACGCTGGGCGAGGCCGACGTGCTTCGGCGCGCTATGGGCAAGAAGAAGCATGAGGTGATGGTGGCTCAGCGGGAAAAGTTTCTGGCGGGCGCGAAGAAGAATCGCGTGCCGGAGAAAAAAGCCGAAAAGCTCTTTGAACTGATGGAGCAGTTCGCCGGCTATGGCTTCAACAAATCGCACTCGGCGGCCTACGCGCTGGTGGCATTCCAGACCGCCTATCTCAAAGCTCACTACCCGGTGGAATTCATGGCGGCGCTGCTCACGGCGGAAATCGGCAACCAGGATAAGCTGACGCACTACCTGAACCAATGCCGCGACATGGAGATCAACATCCTGCCGCCCGACGTCAATTCGAGCGACCGCACCTTTACACCCTCGCAAGGAAGCATCCGCTTCGGGCTGACGGCCATCAAGAACGCGGGCGACGCGGCCATTGAATCGGTGCTTGCCGCCCGCCGCGCGCTTGGCCGCTTTGACAACCTTTACCAATTCTGCGAAAACGTTGACCTGCGCCTGCTCAACAAGCGCGTGATCGAAAGTCTGATTAAGGCGGGCGCGCTTGATTCGCTCGGCGCGCGCCGCTCGCAATTGATGGCCGCGCTTGACCGCGCGATGGAAATGGGGCAGAAACATCAGCGGCAGCAGGCCGCGGGCCAGGCGGGACTTTTTGGCAGCCGGGATGACGCCGCGCCCGCGCAGCGCATTCCCCTGCCCAACCTTCCCGAGTGGACGGAAACCGAAAAGCTCACCGCCGAAAAAGAAGTGCTGGGCTTCTACGTCACAGGCCACCCGCTTGAGAAATACCGTTCGGCGCTCGCTTCGCTCACCCAGATGGATAGCCTGTCTCTCGATGAAATAGCGCACGACGCTCAGGTGACGCTCGGCGGCATTTTGACGGCAGTGCGCATCAAGCCAAGCAAAAAGGGCGATCTCTGGGCCAGCGGCACGCTGGAGGATTTGCGCGGCACGGTGGATTTGCTGGTCTTCCCCCAGGCGTTGCAGCAAATTCAAAGCGTGCTCAAGCCGGACACGGCGCTATTGATCAAAGGCCGCGTGCGGCAGGAAGAGAACGCCCGCCCCAAAGTGGTGGTCAATGAAGCGCAACTCCTCGAAGCCGCCGTCAGCCGGGTGAAGCCGGAAGTGGTGATTCGCCTCGACGCAATTCAGGCTTCGGAATCGATGCTTGCGGGCATTGAC
>DASZAE010000261.1:0-1518 GCA_035945515.1 Terriglobia bacterium | reverse complement strand
GCCGTAATTTTCCAGAGCTTCAATCGCGCGCCGTATGAGTTTGGGATGGGTGGTGAGACCGAGATAATTATTGGAGGAAAGGTTGATCACCTCGCGCCCGTCGAAGCGCGCCACTGGTAACTGCCCGCCTTCGAGGATGCGGAGCCGCTGGTAGAGTCCCTGATCCTTTAATTTTTGGACCTCATCGGCCAGATATTGAAGTTGCGTTTTGGGCATAGGGAAGCCTCATGAGCACTCCGGCTCTCTCCGGGCGTTTGAAGCTGTGATTTTATCACGGCGGCAAAGTGAGCAAGGTTTGGGATAATATGATGATTGAGCGTTGCCGAAACTATGCAAACATTCAAGGTAAACGCTGGCAGTTCCAGCTACAAGGTAATCATCGGAGAAGGCGCGTGGAGCGCCTTGCGCGATTTTCCGCTTAAGCGATACACGTCCATCTTCGTCATCACCGAAAAAAAGCTTTGGACCCTCTGGGGTAAACGGCTCGTCCAAGAAGGCCGCCTTTCGAGAGCAAGGACGCTTTTTGTTCCGGCGGGAGAAACGTCAAAATCGCTGCCGGCTCTCGAGCGGCTGGCTGGGCGGCTCTTAAAGTTGGGCGCGGACCGGCGTTCGCTGCTGGTGCTTTTTGGGGGCGGCGTCATCGGTGATTTGGGAGGGTTTCTGGCGTCGGTCTATATGCGCGGCATTGATTACGTCAATGTGCCGACGACAGTCCTGGCGCAGGTGGATAGCTCGATTGGCGGCAAGACGGCGGTCAATCTGAGCGAAATGAAAAACCTGATCGGAACGTTTTATCCTCCTAAGCTGGTGCTTTCCGATCCGCGCGTGCTGGCCTCGCTGAGCAAGCGTGATTTTCGCTCGGGCTTGTACGAAGTCGTCAAACACGCAATTCTTGACGGGCAAGATTTCTTCAGCCAGCTTGAGCATTGCGCTGTTTCTCTGCGGCCTGACGATGCGAGCGCCATCGAATCGATTCTGCCGAGGGCCGCAAAGGTGAAAATCGACGTTGTAAACCGTGATGAGCGCGAGGCGGGCCTCCGCATGGTTCTTAATCTAGGGCACACCTTTGGGCATGCTTTAGAAGAGGCGACCCATTACGAGCGGTTTGTGCACGGCGAGGCGGTGGCGTGGGGCTTGCTCGCTATTTCGAGGCTGGGTCAGCGGCTAGGCGTGCTTGGGGCTTCGGAAGGCGAGCGCATGGAAAGTTTGGTCTGGAAATTTGGGTCTTTGCCCAAGATTCGAGACCTTTCGCCGGCTAAAATTCTGCGGCTGCTTCCCCAGGACAAGAAAACCGTCGGCGGCAAGATTTATTGGGTTGTGCCGGAAAAAATTGGCAAAATACGCTTCATAGCCAATGCGCCAGCCAGCTCGGTCGCGGCGGCGTTCCAGGACATCCAGAGAATGAATTGAATCGTTGAGCCATTGAACGCAATTTATACAGAGCGCCATAAGTCTGTGACGCTCATTGGCTGTAGCGGCGGCCTCTGGCCGCCGGTCTTTACTATTAAAAACCGGCGG
>DASZAE010000260.1:0-6422 GCA_035945515.1 Terriglobia bacterium | reverse complement strand
CCAAGAAATAAATTGGTAGCCAGCAGATGCGGGTTTTCTTCGTCAGCCTGACGCAGGTCCGCGACGGCAAGCTGATAATCGCCCACTGCGTGATACGCCAAACCCAAATTGACTCGCGCTGCGACCAAGTCAGGCCGCAATCGCAATACCTTGTTGAAGTTTTCTATGGCGCTTGCAAACCGGCCCGCCTGCATATCTTGCTGGGCGGAACGGAAAAGCGCCGTCCATTCATCCTGGTTGGGGGAATCGGTCTGCTGGCAGAAGGACCGGGATAGGGGGGCGGCAAGTAAGCTGAAGAGGAGAAAGCCCAGAAGCGCCTTAAACATAACTGAAATCCGCCAAGTTCTCTCGCAGGCGACTATTATCTGGCGCTTCTTGACACCAAGGCAAGCAAAAAGGGTCGGGACTTATCGATTGCCCAACCTAATGGCTACAAGCTATCATGCGGCGCTCTATCGTGGGGGCGATCCGTTCCTCAAGCCCCCCTGTGCGCGGACGAAACGTCGTTCTCCACGTCCAAGCGCCTACAAAGAGCCGGCCAGGACTAAAATCGAATCGAGAGCAGGCCCAGGGTTGCATGGAGACGAGAAGGTGAGCGCGTTTTTGGCGCCGGATGGCTTGAGGTCCGCCTCGATGGTGATTTCCCCCACGCTATTCCTGCCGCCGGTGGGTGGAAAGGCGATCCGGGTTGCAGTTTGCCCGTTAACCCTCAATTCAGCAAAGCGCGGTGTCTGGCCAGTGTTGATGTACGCGATTTGAATGTCGGCGTGGCTCCCCGTGGAGGTTATATCTCTGAAAGTGAACGTCTTATTGCCGCCCAAGGTTACGCTCTTGCTGTCCGAGCAGGCTTCGCATGAGGCAAACGCCGCCCCGCCAGCCATTTCATTCGCCGAGGAAGGGGCTGCGTAGCGAGTCATCTTACTTTCGGCGCCTTTAATGAGCACCATCACGGCGTCACCGGCAGGCACGTTAGCAGCATATGACGATGTATATGGCCCTAAATCCTTGTGCGCCCAGAGATCACGCACCGTTGCTGAGGACGATGTCGGCAAGCCGAGTTCGCTCCAATGGACCGGGATTGAAGCAGAGGTAGTGGTTCTGTTGAGCAGCAACACGGCCCACCGGCCTGATCCGGCTAATCGTTTTGCCCATGCTTGAAGCCCGGCTGACGGTTCGGCCACCTTGACACACTGCAAACCAAGAGGATCCTGGTCCACGGCAAGGACCTCACGGTTTGTCAGCGTGTCCAGAGTTGTTTTGCTCAACTTCGTAAGGTCTGCTCCTACAATCAAGGGAGCGCCTGAGATAGCCCAAAGGCTCATGTGCACACGGTTTTGCGCATCCGACAATGAGGGCATCCCGATCACCATCATGTCGGGGTCGTTGTAGAAACCTGTGTGTTGCGCTTCGGGGTGGATTCCGTGGTCGAAATTTGACAGAACATGGGGGAAACTTGCTCTGCGGCTGCCGCTGCGCGTGTTGGCAACAATTGGGGCGACGATATCGCCGCTGACCCGCCAGATGTCTCCGCTTACGCCGCCGATGCCAGGCGCCCAAGTCCAGGGACTCTGGCGGCCCCAGTTGCAAATCGAGAAGAACAGATGATGGCCCGTTTCCGTTTCAGCTTTCTGAATGGCCCAGGCGATCTCGCCGTACTGAACCGCCGGGTCGAGGTTTTCGTGATCGCCGCCGCACCAATCCACTTTCACGTAGTCGAAGCCCCACTTGGCAAACTGGAGGAAATCTTGCTCATAGTGTCCTTCGCTCCCTGTATGCGGCTCAGGGGGTCCCAAGTCTGGGAAGTAGGAACCGCACCCCTCCTTGCCGGCATCGGTATAAATCCCGGCTTTTTGTCCCAAACTGTGAATGTAGTTCACAATGTTGGCCATGTCTCCTGCGCGCTCGCCAGGTCTCAATGCCGGCCATTGTTTTGGATCAACTACGATGTTGCCGTTTTGATCCCGCTTGCCAAGCCACCAGCCCTCATCGAGGTTGACGTACTGATATCCCGCTTTTTGCATTCCGGACGCGACAAGCGCCTTGGCCTGTTGCATGGCCACGTTCGAGTCGATCGTGTTTGAAAAACTATTCCATGATGACCAGCCCATCGGAGGCGGCGGAACTGGAATCGGTTTCGCGGCGCCTGCAGCCGGTTTCATGGAAGCCGGAGGAAGGGCTTCTCCTGAAGGTCCATACGCCAAACCGCAAAAAGCAAGCAGCAATCCAGACAGAATCGTCATCGCCATTCGGTTCATCCAGCGTTTCTCCTGTGTCTGCATTTCATTTCCTTTGGAGGCGTACAATTATAGCAGCGGTCCGCGGCGCCTGCGGGACTTTATGACCTTATTTTTAATGCGGGCCAGCATCTGAAGGTGGCCGGTCTTTTTTAGTGCGGAGTTTTGCTTTTGAAACTCTGAGCTTTTCTAATATTTAATTTTTGATTTCCAATTTCCGAGAAAAACCGCAGGTTTTAACCACAAGACTTTGCGCCACAAGGCGGTTCCTTGTAGCGCAAGCCGGTAATTTCGCCGCGACTTTTTACGGCGAGAGGTGTTTATCTCAACGTGCCCCGGTGAGCCGGCGTCAAGAGGGAAGTCCAGTCCGCCGATAGGAGGGGATAGGGGTGCGGGCAGCCGCAATTCTCGCCGGATGTGAGATATTTCAGATGCGCCACTTGCTCAAAAGAATCGCTGCAAGCTCGTTATTGGGCGTAATGGCGGCTTCACTCGTGGTAATGCCGCTCAACGGAGCCGACGAAACGGCGTATCAGAAGAACCGGACCGCTGAGATTCAGACTGAAAAGTGGCGGCAGCCGCTCAGCCAAAGGCAAAAGGCGGAACTCCTGCTTAGCCGGATCACCTTTGGCGCACGGCCGGGCGATGTCGACCGCGTGCTTCAGATGGGGTTGAATAATTTCCTTGATCAGCAGCTCCGCCCGCACGCCCTCGATGACTCGGCGCTCGAAGCCAAGCTCCAGGACTTACAGACTCTCCGTATGCCGCCCGCCGAGCTTGCAGAAGATTATCCGCCCCCCATGCAGGCTAAGCGGCGAGAACAGCGGCGGCTTGCCGCTCTCGATCGGCAGAACAGACAACCGGATAGCGAGCAAATGAAGGCGCAAAATTCCGGCGCAGCCCAAGCCCCGGATCAATCTCCCTCTCAGTCCCCTTCTCAGGCTCCCGTTCAGGCGTTAGATCAAAACGCGATGCAGGCGCAGCCTGGCCGTTCCGGCGAGCCTGCGCCCTCCATGATGGTTTCTGAGACCGCCAATTCGGGCGGCGCGGAAGGCGCAAATAACACCATGTCCGCGCCCGCCGGTAAGCTGCAGGGGCCGAAAGAGCCGCAGGGCCCCCGCAAAATCCTCCTTCAACTCAGCCAAGAAGAGATGCTGCGCGCCGTCTACAGCCAGCGCCAATTACAGGAAGTGATGGTCCACTTTTGGATGAATCACTTCAATGTTTATTGGCCGAAGGGCGCTGACCGCTATTACCTGACTTCGTTTGAGCAGAATGTGATTCGCCCGCACGCGATGGGCAATTTTGAGGACCTGCTGGTGGCGACGGCGGAAAGCCCAGCCATGCTCTTTTACCTTGATAACTGGATGAGTGTGTCGCCCGATCAAGCGGCCCAGCAGAAACAAAATCTGCGGCCGGCTTTCAGGCCATTCGGTCCGTTTGGCCCCCGCCGCTTCCCGCAGCAAGCTCAAAGAGCCCAGAAGGCGAAGAATAAGCGCGGTCTGAACGAAAATTATGGCCGCGAACTCATGGAGCTGCACACCGTTGGGCTGAACTACACGCAGCAGGACGTCACCGAGGTGGCGCGTTGTTTCACCGGCTGGACAATTCAGCGGCCGGGGCAGGGTGGAGCCTTCTACTTTAATCCTCGCTTGCACGACTACGGCAAAAAAGTGGTGCTTGGCTATACCATTCCCGCTGGGCAGGGCATTGAAGACGGGTTTGAGGTGCTGCACATCCTGGCCATGAATCCTCACACGGCGGACCATATTGCCTACGAGCTTTGCCAGCATTTTGTGGCGGATAATCCGCCGCCGGAGTTGGTTGAGCGCGCCGCCAAAACTTATCTTGCCACTCAAGGCGACATTCCTTCGGTGCTGAAGACCGTCCTGACTTCGCCGGAATTTTGCTCGGAGGGAGCTTACCAGGCCAAAGTGAAATCGCCGTTCGAATATGTTGCCAGCGCCTTACGGGCGTTGGATGCCCAAACCGACGGCGGCCAGCCGCTCTTCGGCGCCATGTCACAGATGGGCGAGCCAATGTTTATGTACGAGGCGCCCTCGGGTTATGACGACGTCGCCAGCACCTGGATCAACTCTAGCGCCTTGTTGATGCGGATGAACTTTGCCATCGGATTGTGCCTGGGCCGTATTCGTGGGACAGACGTAGATTGGCAGACAATCACGCGCGAGGACAGCGGCCAATCGGCGCGCCAGACCATTAACCGGGTGGCGGAGCAACTGACTGGCGGCTCGCTTTCATCCGCTACTGAAACCGCTATTCTCGACAAATTGACCAACGGCGATCCGGCGGACTGGGGTCAGATCCAGCCCGGCCAGCAAACACGTATGATTGCCGGGTTGATGCTGGCGTCACCGGAATTTCAAAAAAGATGAGAAAAAGTAGTGATGAGTGACGAGTGACAAGCAAGAAAGACGGTGTCAAGGGACAAGTGATAAACAAAACACGCAGGGACAATGCTTGCAGCGGCCTGAACGGTTAATCGCTTTGCATCAAACTGGCGGCCTTTTTTCTTTTCTGTCGCCCCTCGTCACTGCTTTTAGGAGGCACGGCAATGGATATCACAAGGCGTTATTTTCTGAAGTCCGCGGGTTTGAGTTTGTTCGGCGTGGGCGCGGTTCCGGCGTTTCTCCGCCGGACGGCTTACGCCATTGAAGGACCGCGTCCCGCGGCGCGGCGAAAGGTGCTAGTGGCGATTTTCCAGCGCGGAGCGGCTGACGGCTTGAACATTGTGGTGCCTTACGGCGAGAAGGACTATTACAAGATGCGGCCTACGATTGCGATTCCCGCGCCCGGCAAGGCGGGTGATGCGACTGAAGCCGCTATCGATCTCGATGGGTTTTTCGCCTTTCACCCGCGGCTTGACGCGCTGAAGCCTGTATTCGATCAAGGCCATCTGGCGGTAATTGACGCCGTAGGCTCGCCCAATAATACGCGTTCGCACTTCGAGGCGCAGGATTTTATGGAGACGGCCACGCCCGGCGAGCCGAATACCAAAGACGGATGGCTGAATCGCTATTTGCGCTATACGCCCGATGCGGATGCAACGCCCTTTCGCGCTGTCGCCGCCTCGCCGCGTATGCCGCTAACGCTGCAAGGGCCGGCGCGCGCGCTCGCTATTGAAGACGTGCGCAACTTCAAGCTCCGCTTGAATCCCAACCGTCCGGCGATGGCCAGCATGGAGAACGCGTTCCAGGCGCTTTACGCTTCCGCCTCGGACCAGTTGCTCAGCAGCACTGCGCGCGAAACCTTCAGCGCCGTGAATACGCTCGATCAAATTGGCGGCCAAGGATACCTTCCGGAGAACGGGGCGCATTATCCCGTAGGCCCGTTCGGACGCCATATGCAGGAAGTGGCACAATTGATTAAATCAGATGTTGGGCTCGAAGTGGCGTTTGTCGATGTGGGCGGCTGGGACCATCACGTGAACGAAGGCAATGTCACCGGGCAGCTTGCCGGCCGGCTGAAGGAATTTGGCGACTCGCTTGCGGCGTTCCATCAGGATATGGGCGAGCGGATGGCGGATGTGGTGGTGCTCTCGATGTCGGAATTTGGACGCACTGCGCGCGAGAATGGCAATCGCGGGACTGATCACGGCCACGCCAACGTGATGTTTGTGATGGGCGGCCCGGTGAAGGGCGGCAAGGTGTATGGCAATTGGCCGGGATTGAAACCAGAGCAGCTCAATCAGGACCGCGACTTGGCTCTCACCACCGACTTCCGCGATGTTTTCGCGGAGGTGGTCACGCGCCACCTGGGAACGCGTTCCGCGGCAAGCATCTTCCCGGCGTTCGACATTTCTCCCGAACGTTTCTGCGGCTTTATCGCCTGACGGTTCTTCTCAGCGGTGTCTCATTTGTAGCGGCGGCCCCTTGCAAGGCGCCGCCGCTACAGGATACAGACCCGTAAATCTGCTGCTACCTCGTAAAATGCCTCACCTCTAAACCCCCTCGTTTCCTTGCAGCCGATGAACTCAGGTTGTAAACTGAATTCGGCAATTCTTCCAAGCAGCAACTCAAGACCGGGGAGAAAGTTATGTTAAATCCGATTCGCCGTGAGTGGGTGCGGAAGCGCACAGGGCCGGTGGTGACGCAAATGCACTACGCGCGGCAGGGCGTGATCACTGAGGAAATGGAGTTCGTAGCCAAGCGCGAAACCCTCGCTCCG
>DASZAE010000259.1:0-2745 GCA_035945515.1 Terriglobia bacterium | reverse complement strand
ACAATCGATTCCGCCGCGCCTCGAAGTTCTCTAACTAGCGGCGGTATTGCCGGAACGCCCTAAGAGAACGAAAAATCCATGCAGGCAACGAACCTCATTCCCGCAGAAATCTCTTTGCCGAAAAGAGGGGCAGGGTCTTGGTCAGGTCGTGGAAAACGCCGTCCATGCACCTGATAGCCTAGAGCTGGCGGGGAATGGCGGGGCCTCTCTGTCCTTATATATTTGATTAAATCCTTTTTGAGTGACTCTGCTGTCGCATCCGGATTTGCTAGGATCCGCAGCCATTTGTCCTTGTGGTGCTGCGGAAAAAGCGGCCGCAGAAGATGGACGAGGAGCCCTTGTCAGGTTTTCTTGCAGAAACCCTGCTTAGGACGGACGCTTTTCAGCCTGATTTCGAGTCTGAGCCGAGCTTCATAAGCTATTGTATGTTTGTGGTTTATTCCGTTTAAAGCATGATATGCTTGTGCTCGCACGGCATAATGCGCTTGTAATGACGCGGCACTATATGCTTGTGTTGGCACAGCATGATAAGCTTGTAATGGCCCGGAAGCTGGTGAAAATCTATGGCGGCGCCCAGCGAAAAACTGGCTGAGTCCCTCGATGTGCTCAAGGCGCTTCAGGAAGGCGGGAGACGTGTGTTCCGCTCCGACGACTTAAGCCGCGTTCATCGCGAACGCCTCGTGGAGAACGGGTTTCTGCAGGAGGTCATAAAAGGCTGGCTGATCGCTGTGAGCCCCGGCGCGCGCGCGGGCGACACCACGCCCTGGTATGCGTCATTCTGGGAATTCTGCACGCGCTACAGTGCCGAAAGGTTTGGCGATGAATGGCACCTGTCCGCCGAGGAGTCGCTCGGGCTGCACGGCGAAAAGACAGTCATCCCGGAGCAGATCGTCGTGTGCAGCCCGAAGGGCACCAATCACCTGATCAAACTTTTGTATGGCACGTCGCTCTATGACCTGAAAGTGCCGGAGATGCCGGCGGCTGGAAATCTCGTGATGAGAGACGGGCTGCGCCTGTTCTCGCCGGCGACGTCACTGGCGGGAGTGGGAGAGAATTTCTTCGCGCGAAATCCGGTCGAGTCGCAGGTAGTGCTGGCGAGCCTCGCCGATGCATCGGACCTGTTGCGGCTCCTCCTCGACGGCGGCAATTCGACAAAGGCCGGTTATCTCGCCGGCGCATTCCGGCGTATCGGGCGCGCCGAACTGGCGGAAGAAATAGTCCGCGCGATGAAGCGCGCCGGATATGAGGTTCGTGAAAGCGATCCCTTCGACGCGGGTCAGACGCTGGGCAGGCCGCGGCCGGGGGCGGCGCCTATCGTGGGCCGCCTGGAGATGATGTGGGAAGCGACGCGCGACACGGTCATCAAGAATTTCCCGAAAGCGCCTGGGCTGCCGAGAGACAGCGGCGCGTATCTGCGGAACGTTGATGAAATCTACCAGAGCGACGCCTACCACTCGCTGTCGATCGAAGGCTACTCGGTGACGCCGGAAATAATAGACAGAGTGCGGCAAGGGAACTGGAACCCGGACTACGATGAAGCGGACCGCGAGAGCCGCGATGCGCTGGCCGCGCGCGGCTACTGGCAGGCATTCCAGGTCGTGAAAGAATCGGTGAGCAAGGTTCTCGCCGGCAAAAATCCCGGCGCGCGCGCGCGCGCGGAACACAAGGAGTGGTACAGGGAATTGTTCCAGCCCTGCGTGACGGTAGGCCTGCTCCGTGCGGGCGATCTGGCCGGATACCGGAACAATGCTGTTTACCTGCGAACGTCGCGCTATGCGCCGCCGCGGTGGGAGGCGGTGCGCGACGCCATGCCGGCATTCTTCGATCTCTTGGAAAAAGAAACCGAGCCCTCCGTTCGCGCCGTGCTCGGACACTGGCTCTTCGGCTACATACACCCGTACCCGGACGGGAACGGCCGCATGGCCCGCTTCCTGATGAACGTGATGCTGGCGTCGGGTGGATATCCGTGGACGGTCATTCGGATGAGGGATCGCAAAGCCTATCTCGCCGCGCTGGATCGGGCGAGCATCGATGTGGACCTCGGTTCCTTCACGACGCTCATAGCGCAACGGGTACGCTGGGTCCTGGAGAAACACGACCTTAAATTCCCCGACCAGGAAGAGAAATTTGATTTTGACCGTGAGGTCGTTCTCTTCTTCGGGCAGGATGGCAACAGCCGCGTGCGGTGCGCTATCAGCAGAGAAGGCTTGGACGACGATTTCCGGGCAGACGGCCGCGACAAAGTCGAAGTGTTCCGGGAAAACCGCGCCGCCATTGAACAGGGCGTACGGCACAAGTACGCTGCCGGCGACACGGAGACGGACGGGTCCGTCCTTATTCACTCGGGTGAGCTGAAGCCGCGGGCAGCAAGGAAGTAGAGGATATGGACTGGTTCTGGAACTGGGGCGGCGAATGTTTCGGAGGGCTTGCTGTCGATTGCTCATAGCCTCGCGTGCTGGAGGCATGTGCGCGGACGAAGCGTGCGTTGCCGCACCTAAACTTGACTGCTGCAAGCAGCGGAACAAAATTTACTGAACCAGTTACGCATAATGCAGGACCTCTTTGAGGGATAGCGGCGTCATGACACCACTATCCCTTTGAGGCGGTCAGGGCCCGAACGCTCCATCAATTCGTGGCATCCGGCAAAGGCAAAGAAGCCTGTCCGTGTACGTATCGCCACCCGGCAGGAGTCCGCACGTATGTATCGCTGAACCAAATGTGAAAGTCGAACGGCTTCCCCTGGTC
>DASZAE010000258.1:0-3816 GCA_035945515.1 Terriglobia bacterium | reverse complement strand
GCCCGCCGCTACAAAATCAACCGGCGCTAACTTATGACATCATGTATAGCTTTTATACATCCAGCCCAATCCAGCGCATTAATTCCAAGGCATTGCTGGTCTTCACTACGCCCTCGCGCAAGACATAATCGAAGCTCATCTTGCCGCCTTCAATGTGTTCCTCGAAATGAACGTTGTGAATGCAATTGCCCAGGGAAGAAGTTATTTCTGTCAAAGCCAGATCATGGGTGGTCACTATCCCGATGGCGCCCCGGCCGATGAGGTTTTTCACGAGGCCTTCCGCCCCAATCCGGCGGTCTTGGGAGTTCGTGCCCTCGAGCAGTTCATCGAATAAGAATAATAGCGGCAATTTTCCGGCGGCCGGAGGCGTAAGATCGAGCACCTGCCGGATGCGCAGGATTTCAGCGTAAAAGCGCGAGCGTCCCTCTTGCAGCGAGTCGTTGGTGCGGATGCGCGCTCCCAACTCGACCGGCGTCAGGCGAAGCTTATGCGCGCGCGCGGGCGCCCCCGCCATTGCCAAAACCGTGTTAATGCCCACCGCGCGCAGCAGCGTGCTCTTCCCCGACATATTCGACCCGCTCACCATCAGCACCGGCGTCTCTCCGCCTAGTCGCACGGAGTTACGGACGCAGCGCGTGGAAGGAATCAAGGGATGGCCCAGACCTTCCGCTTCAAAAAACGGTTCGCCTCCAGGCGTTTCGGCAAGCTCGGGAAACGGATCTTCGGGATGCTCGTAGGAATAAGCAGCCAATGAAAGCAATGCCTCCATCTCCGCTACTATGTCGAGCCAACCGGCAATTTGCCCGCCTGAGCGCCGCCGCCAGTGCTCCGTGGCCAGGCCCACTTGCACGGTGTAGAGCAGCGGGATTTCGATGATCTTGACGAACATGCTGTCACGCCCGTCGATCCAATCCGCCAGAGTCGCAAGGCGGCGGATCGCCCGCGACGCAGGCTGGCCGTGGCTGCGCAGCTCCAATGCAAATCGCTGTAAGCGCGCAGAAGTGAACTTCTCCTGCTCCACTTGTTCGATAATTTCGGCAAAAAGCGCAAGGCCTTTGCTGCCGCAATCCATTCCGGTCGTGGCGGCTTTCATGGGCTTCCACAACCGCAGCATCAGACTCGCTTCAAGAGTCAGAACAATCAGCAGGGGAAGATAGTGAGGGGTGGCGAGCGCGAAGAAAGCCGTGGCGATGAGGGCCAGCGCCAGCGCCGCCGCCAGCACGCGGAAGGCGGGGTGGAAGCGGCCAGAGCGCGACTCGGCCCAGCGGGTGAGCGCCTGGGGATCGAGCGCAGCGCGTAATTCTTCGCCTACGACGCTCAATCGTTCTCGCAGGTCCAGCTTATCGCGCAACTCCTTCACCAGCGCGTGTCGTTCAGCAATAATCTCGCGCGACGCCGGGGCAAGCAGCCACGCAGCGAGCCTGTTTTCGCCCATTGGCGTGCGCGCAATGGAAAGCAGCTCGAACAGACTCCCACGCCCAAAGATGTCGATATCCTCGGCGTAGACGCTCTTATTGTTACGGAAACGCTCGCCCGTGTCGCCGGTTCCGGCCCACTGATCGTCAATCCGCGCGAGGCCTCGCCGATAGAAGGCCTCAACCCTTCGCAGCCGCGCGCGAGCGCGTAGAACCCGCCCATGCAAGACCGCCAAAACGGCGTAAACTGCCACAGGAATAATCAGCCACCAGGGCGAGAAGGCGTGATCCGCCCACGCCAGCCATGCGGCCACAAGACCGGCGGCCAGCGTCAGCAGCTTGAGATTGCCCGCGCGAATGTGAAGCCTTTCTTTCGCGGCGAGCTCGTTTAATGTGATTTCAAGACGGCGGGAATATTCAAGTCGCGGGTCTGGGCGGGCGTCGGACGCGCTCATGCTACCTATTGGGCCACCTGGAAGGTGAACGAATCGCCACCCAGGATTTTGCTGCCTGGCTGCGGTGACTGCCCCACAATCGCGCCCACGGGCGCCGTGCTTCCGATCACGGGGTTCACGTGGCCGATCATAAAGCCGCCCGCCTGAATCACGCTTCGCGCTTGATCAACCTGCATCCCCACGAAGTTCGGGCACACGTAAGCCGGCGGTTTGGCGCCAAGCGAAACCAAAAAGTTAATGTCTGGACTATGAAGTTGCGCCGATGACGTGGGCGGGTCCTGCGCCACAATCTGATCCACCTCGGACCCCTGCCAGTACACTCCGGCGACATCGCCCACCGTAAGCCCGTGTTGCACCGCGACGATTTGCGCCACGCGCACGCTGGTCCCCACGAGGTTGGGGGCCACGATGCGCGGCGCGCCCAGGCTGACCAGCACATGGATATGCTGACCCGCTTTCACCCGCGTATCCGGGGGCGGTTCCTGGGAGATAATCTGGTTAGCGGGATACTTACTGCTGAACAGTTTGTCATCGACCTTGACCGTAAGCCCCATTCCATCGGCTAAAGTCTCAGCGGTATCCATGTTCACGCCCACCATGTTGGGCAGCGTCTCCTGATTTCCGTTAATCGTGAGCCGGATCGTGGTGATGGCGCTGATCACGGCTATCGCGGCAAGAAAAGTGAAAAGAAGAAACAACCGGAACAGCATCCTGATCCGGTCGGCGAGGCGCATCGGCATGACGGTCAAGTTTACCACGAAGGCACCCGGACGGCGCGCGACGGGTTATACTACGGCGTTACCGCAGGGATGCAGAACCTGTGAGGCCACAGTGATGACCTATTGCCTAAAAACGAAACTCGCGCGCGCGGCGGCAATCTCGCTGCTCGCCTTGCTGGCAGCGCCTCTTCGCGCCCAACAAAATCTACCGCTGGCGGACGCCATCCGGCAGATCATCAGCCGCCCCGTCTTCCGCCACGCGCGATTCGGCATTGAATTTTATTCGCTCGACACCCATCAGCCCATTTACGAGCTGAACGCGCAGCAGCTTTTTACGCCCGCTTCCACCACCAAGCTCCTCACCGAAGGCGCGGCGCTGGCGCTGCTCGGGCCGGACTATCGCTTCTACACGCGCGTCTATCGCACCGGCCCGATTGACTCCGGCGGCACGCTGCGGGGCGACCTCGTTCTGGTTGCGAGCGGCGACCCAAACCTTTCGCAGCGGATTCAGTCCGATGGGACGCTCGCCTTCGAGAACGATGACCATTGCTACGGCGGCCCGCCCGTCCCTGGCGATCCGCTCATCGTCATCCGTCAATTGGCGGCGCAAGTGGCCGCGCGCGGCATTAAACAAATTGCTGGCAGGGTGCTCATCGACGCCAGCCTTTTTCCCGAAGGCGAGAAAGAGCGCGGCACCCACACCGTCATTTCGCCTACCGTCGTCAACGACAACCTGGTGGATGTCACCGCCAGCCCCGGCGCCTCGCTGGGCGCGCCCGTCAAGCTTGCGATTTCGCCCGTCACCGCCTACGTCCGCTTTGTGAATCAGGCCACCACGGGCCCTGCGGACTCAGAGCCTGACATTGAATGGGGCAGCGACCAAACCGGCCCCGACGGTTCGCACACCGTCGCCGTCACCGGAATAATGCCGCTCGGCAAGCCCGCCGTGCGCGCGCCCTACGCCGTGCCCGAGCCCAGCCGCTTTGCCGAATTTGCCCTGGTCGAGGCGCTGCGCGGCCAAGGCGTGGTCGTCACCGCCGACGGCGGCGGCCCGCCGCCCGACTTCAAGTCGCTGGCCGCTCAATATACGCCCGCGAACCTGGTGGCCGAGCACACTTCCCCGCCCCTTTCCGAAGACGCGAAAGTCACGCTCAAGGTGAGCCAAAACCTGCACGCGAGCCTTATGCCTTATCTTTTGGGCGCGGTCGTGGGACATGCGACGGCTAA
>DASZAE010000257.1:0-9201 GCA_035945515.1 Terriglobia bacterium | reverse complement strand
AATCTCTTCCAGCGGTCCGCCTTCGCGCTGGGCCCAGCCGCAGCCGGCGGTGACAATCAGAGTCTGGCCGAGCGGATGCGCGTGCCACGCCGTCCGCGCGCCCGGCTCGAACGTAACGCTGGCGCTGACCACGCGCGCCGGAATCGGCGCCTGAAAGAGCGGATCGATCCGCACCGTGCCGGTGAACCACTCCGCCGGACCCTTGCCGGAAGGCTGCGAACCAATTCTTTTGATTTCCATATTGCGATTCCCTCGCTTCCGCGCGTCGCGCAAACTTTCGCGTTTGCGGTTTGTGGTTACGGTTGCCCGCGAAAACCCACGCATCTCAAAGACAGAGATCCGCGCTCCTTCCTCTATAATAGTTCCATTTGGTCAAAATGATTCCTGGAGGAGCAACATGCTGTCGAACAGATCGATACAGCGCGCCACGGTCATTCCGGTCTTGGCGTATGCGGATGTGAACCAGGCTGCAGACTGGCTGTGTAATGCGTTCGGATTCAGCGTGCGCTTGCGCATCGGCAACCACCGCGTGCAGTTGAACGCGGGCGAGGGAGCGGTGACCGTCAGGGAAATGCGGCCGAACGAAATCAACGCGGCGCTGGGCGCGGGCTGCTCGGTCACGGTTCGCGTCGAGGACGCCGATGCCCACTGCAACCAGGCGAGGGATCACGGGGCGCGGATTACGCAGGAGCCGGTGACTCACCCCTACGGCGAGCGTCAATACAATGCGATTGACTTCGCGGGATACTCGTGGACCTTTTCACAGTCTGTGGCAGACGTGCATCCACAAGATTGGGGCGGAACGGCGGAAGAGCTTTAGTCAGCGGCCGGTGCGCGCGGCGTTACCGTCGCTTACTCCACGGTTTCAATCCAGCCACCGCCTACCACTTCATCCCCGTCGTAAAAGACGGCTGCCTGGCCGGGCGTGATGGCGCGTTGAGGCTCCGCGAAATGCACCAGCGCCTCACTGCCCATCGCCGTCACGCGGGCGGGCGCGGGGACGTGCTTGTTGCGAATGCGGACGCGCGCCTCAATCTCTTCGTCCTCTTCCGCCGGACGAATCCAATTCACGCCGCGCACGCGGCAGCGCCGCTTCATCAGATCGTTGTTCGTGCCCACAACGACGCGGCGGGTGACGGCGTCAATTTGGGTGACGTAAAGCGGTGAGCCTGTGGCCACGCCCAGCCCCTTGCGCTGGCCCACGGTGAAGTGATGGATACCCGCGTGCGCGCCCAGCGCCTTGCCGTCCGCCGTCACGAGTTCGCCCGCTGTCTCATTTAACTCACTAGTTTTATTACTCTCACCAAGATAAGCGGCGATGAAGTCGCGGTAGGAGCCATTCGGGACGAAGCAGATTTCCTGGCTCTCGGGCTTCCCCGCGACAGGTAGATTCTTTTCACGCGCGAGGGCGCGGACCTGCTCCTTGGTCATTTCTCCCAGCGGAAACATCGCCCGTGAGAGTTGCTCCTGTGTAAGGCCGAAAAGAAAGTACGACTGGTCCTTCGAGCGGTCGGCGGCGGCGTAGAGCCGGTAGCGCCCGGTTTTCTCATCGCGCTGGATGCGGGCATAGTGCCCGGTGGCGATGCGCTCAGCCCCAATCTGCCGCGCCGTCTCCACAAATTGCGCGAACTTGATTTCGGTGTTGCACCGGCTGCAAGGGACCGGCGTTTCTCCAGCAAGATATTGCTCGACGAAGGGCCTCACCACGCTCTCCTCAAAGGTCTGCTCCAGGTTCACCACGTAATAGGGGATGCCGATGAACTTGGCCACGCGGCGGGCATCGTAAACGTCGTCGAGCGAGCAGCAGCGGCCCGAGGCGCGGCCCGGCTCGAGGCCCTCCGCCAGGCCTTGCAGGGCAGGCAGCCGGCGCTGATTCCAAAGCTGCATGGTCAGCCCCACGACGCTTGCATTGTTTTCCGCCAGGATTGCGGCGGCAGCGGAACTATCTACCCCGCCGCTCATGGCCACAGCTATATTCATAAAACATGCTTTCCTGGTTTGGAGCACGCAAGCTTGCTTGCGCTTTATAAGCCGGAAGCTTGCTTCCGGCGTCCCGTTCCCGGCGGGGGCAAGCCCCGTCCGTTTAAAGCGGCAGCAAGCTGCCGCACTCCATAAAGCCACACCTAGATTTTGAGACGAATGAGACGGCTTTTATTAGGAACGTTGATTTCAAACAACTTCTTGGGTTCGTTCCGTAATTTCGTGTGTTTAGCCTGTGCTCTCCCGGCCATTTCCTAATCTTTGGGACCGCTCCGTAGCGCAGACCGCCGCCTTTGCGGTCTGCGGTCTTTGAAGAAAAGCCGCAGGCCTCGAATACGGAAATCCGCGTTACAAACCTATCATCCCAACTCTGAGAATTGTGAGACAAATGAGACAGTTTGCAAGCCGCGCAGCCGTTCCCGAAAATTAGAAATATTGATTCTAAAGGGGTCCTAGGGTTCGTTCCGTGATTTTTCGTTTGTGTTTCTGTCATTTCCTCCCGGCTATTTTCTAATATCTGAGGGGCAGCTTTGTAGCGGCGGGCAAAGCCTATAAGGGGCCGCCGGTCTTTACTATTAAAACCCGGTGGCCAGAGGCCGCCGCTACAGATTGAGCCTAGCATGTCCCTCCGAGATTTTTGAGACAAATAGGATAAATGGGACGGTTTCTTGACGGCCCTCAACCCAACCGCGCGTTTGAATAGGCATCCACGGATTCACCCTTATAGAGAGGCGACAAAGCGCGCAGCCGCTGGGCGACTTCCGCAATGACGCCAAGCGCGTAATCGATGTCCTCATCCGTAGTCGTGCTCCCCAAGCTGAAGCGGACGGTCGAGCGCGCCTCTTCCTTTGTTTTGCCAATGGCGGAGAGCACATGCGAGGGTTCGAGCGACCCGGACGCGCAGGCTGACCCCGTGGAACAGCCAAGTCCGCGCAGGTCGGCGGCGATCACGAAAGCCTCGCCTTGCACAAAGGCGAACGTCATATTAGAGGTCGAAGGCAGCCTGCGGCTGGTCGCGCCGTTCACGGTAACGAGCGGAATTGTGTTCAGAATGCCTGCTTCCAGCCGGTCGCGCAGCGCGGCGATTCGGACCGATTCTTCCTGCCCCTTTGCAAGCGCCAATTCAGCAGCTTTACCCAGACCAACAATACCGGAAACATTTTCCGTGCCCGGCCTGCGGTCGCGTTCGTGATGCCCGCCGTAGAGCAGCGGCCGGAGGGATGTGCCCTTGCGGACGTAAAGCGCGCCCACGCCCTTAGGGCCGTTAACCTTGTGCGCCGAAAGCGAAAGCAGCCTCACGCCCATTTTGCGCACGTCAATCGGAACTTTGCCCACCGACTGCACGGCGTCGGTGTGAAGCGGGACGCCACGATCCTGGGCAATCCGCCCGATTTCCTCGATGGGTTGCAGCGTGCCAAGCTCGTTATTGGCGTGCATGACGGAGATGAGCGCCGTTTCAGGCGTTAAGGCGCGGTCGATTTCGGCCGGATCGACCACGCCGTCGCTTCCCGGCCTCACAAACGTTACCGCGATGCCACGTTTTTCGAGCGCCTGGGCCGCGTTCACGACAGCGGGATGCTCAATCGCCGTAGTCACAAGGCGGGGCTTGCGGCCTGCCATGCGCGCCGCCGCGGCTTCAATCGCGCCAAAAAGAGCAGTGTTATCGCTCTCTGTGCCGCCGCTGGTAAAGACGATCTCGGATGGCTCTGCGTTGAGCAGCCGCGCCACGCTCTCTCTCGCTTCTTCCACCGCCGCGCGCGCTTCCTGCCCCCAGGCATGGACCGAAGATGCGTTGCCGAAGCCGTTCAGCAGATAAGGCTTCATGGCCTCGAACACTTCCGGAGCCAGAGGAGTGGTGGCATTGTGATCAAGGTAAACGCGCCGCATAAGGAACTCGTTTCTAGGGACCGGCCTCTCTGTTCAGCCTATCGGAGCGCCCTGGGAGTGTCAAATATTGAAGATTACAAATTACAGTGACGACAAATATTGTAGCGGCGGCCTCTGGCCGCCGGTTTTTCGGCGCTCAGAAAAGATTGTCATTATAATTTGTAATCCTTATTAGATCGCAATTTCCAGCCGGGTTATGTTTATAATCGACATGGGAATGACAGTTGGGGCGGCAGCCAAAGCCTGTAAGGTAGCCGCCACTGCAATCGAATGACTAGCAAAATTGGAGGCAATGAATGAAGGGTGTTGTTTTAGCGGGCGGGACGGGTTCGCGGCTCTATCCGCTCACGCGGGTCACGAACAAGCATTTGCTTCCGGTATACGACCGCCCGATGGTTTATTATCCCATCCAAACGTTGGTGGACGCTGGAATCAAAGACATTCTATTGGTCACGGGCGGCCAGAACGCCGGCGAATTCCTGCGCCTGCTTGGAAACGGCAAGGATTTCGGCCTGCAGCACATCAATTACACTTACCAGGAAGGCGAAGGCGGCATTGCGGACGCGCTGCGCCTCGCGGAGCATTTTGCCGACGGCCAGCCGATATGCGTCGTTCTCGGAGACAACATCATCGAGACCAATATTATTGAGGCTCGCCAGGAATTTGACCGCCAGGCAAATGGGGCGCGAATTATTCTCAAGGAGGTTCCTGACCCAGAGCGGTTCGGAGTGCCGGTATTTGAGGAGGGCCGCATCACGCGCATCGAAGAAAAACCCAAGCAGCCGAAATCCCGCTATGCCGTGATTGGAATTTATATGTATGACGGCACTGTCTTTGAGCGCATCCGCAAGCTTAAGCCCTCAGGCCGCGGCGAATTTGAAATTACCGATGTCAATAATATGTATATTTCTGAGGGATCGCTTTCTTACAGCACCCTCGATGGCTGGTGGACCGACGCCGGAACATTCGAATCGTTGCTCCGAGCCAACACCATGGTGGCGGGTGGGGGCGCGAACAAAAAGTAGCGAGAGCCATCGGCCAGCTAGCCCGGATTATTCACGAAGTTCGGTTGTGTCGCCCGGGGGGGGCACGGTTTTACAGGTTGCTGAAAAACTCCGTAACCATGTCATTCTGAGGAGCCGAAGGCGACGAAGAATCTTGGAAGTTGCTGATTTCACATAGAAGCAGATTCTTCGCTGCGCTCAGAATGACAGCGCAAACGGGTTTTTCAGCAACCTGTTTAACCGTGCCGTTCGAGCAGATTCTTAACACCTTTCTTGCATGGCGCCCCCCGCGGCTCGTTCGAACGAGCCGCGGGGGGGCGCCCTGCAAGTGAAATCGGAAAGGGCAAGCTTTCTGAATCGGAGAGCGGGTGGACCGCGTAGCGGGACAGGCGAGGAGCGGCTGAACTTAACCCGTAACATTCGCAAAAACTTCTCCAACCGGAGTAACCCGTGGAAGTGCAATCGGCTGCTATCCCCGACGTGAAAATCGTCAAGCCCAAGAAACACGGCGATAGCCGGGGCTTTTTTTCGGAAACGTACCAGAAGAGGGCGCTCGCCGAGGCGGGGATTCACCTGGATTTTGTGCAGGACAATCACTCGCTTTCGGCGGAGCGCGGCGTGGTGCGCGGACTGCATTTTCAGATTGCCCCGTATGCGCAGGATAAATTGGTTCGCGTCGTTCGCGGGTCGGTCTTCGACGTGGCGGTTGATCTGCGCAAAGAATCGCCGACGTTTGGCAAGCACGTGAGCATTGTTTTAAGCGCCGCCGATTGGAATCAGCTTCTCGTGCCGGTTGGTTTCGCGCATGGGTTCTGCACGCTTGAACCGGGAACGGAAATGATCTATAAGGTGACGGCCTATTATTCCCCGGAACACGACAAAGGGTTATTTTGGAATGATCCTGATTTGGCAATTCCGTGGCCCATCAGCCCGGACGAAGCAATCCTTTCTGAGAAAGACAGGCGGTTGCCGCCGTTGGCTAAATTAAAGGATTTGTTTCGCTGAGAGCATGGCGAACTCGGTTCTATAAGCATTGAGAAAAGAGAGGAAAAAGCTTTGCGAATTCTAGTGACCGGCGGCGCCGGATTTATCGGCTCAAACTTCATCCGCACTTATCTCCGGGATCACCCCGCCGATTCGATTATCAATCTCGACAAGCTCACTTATGCCGGAAATCTCGATAATCTCACTGATCTTGAAGGCGCGGCGAATTACCGTTTTATTTGCGGCGATGTGGCGGAGACAGAAGCGGTGGAAAAGGCGCTCGGCGCGGATGTTGACGCCGTCGTGCATTTTGCCGCCGAAACGCACGTGGACCGCAGCATCACCAACGCGCGCGACTTTATCACTACCAACGTGCTCGGCACGTTTACTCTGCTCGAAGCCGCGCGGCGCAAAAGCATTTCGCGCTTTTTGCACGTCAGCACGGACGAGGTTTACGGCAGTATGCCGCAGGGAAAGGCGGCCGATGAGATGTGGCCGCTCGAGCCGAATAGTCCCTATGCCGCGAGCAAGGCGGCTTCTGACCTGCTCGCGCGAAGCTTCTGGCAGACTCACAGATTTCCCGCCATCATCACGCGCTGCTCGAATAATTACGGTCCTAACCAGTTCCCCGAAAAGCTTATTCCCCTGATGGTCACTAATGCGCTCGAAGGAAAAAAGCTACCGGTCTACGGAGACGGCTTGAACGAACGCGACTGGATTTATGTAGTGGATCATTGCCGGGCGCTCGACCGCGTGCTGCACTCGGGCCGTCCGGGCGAGGTGTATAACATCGCGGCGGGGAAGCCGCATTCAAATCTTGAGATTGTGAAGCGGCTGCTCGAAATCCTGGGCAAGCCGGAAGACTTGATCGAATACGTGGCGGACCGGCCCGGTCACGACCGCCGCTACGCGCTCGAGACCGCGAAGATCTCGCGCGATCTCGCCTGGAGTCCCGCCGTCAATCTGGAGCAGGGCCTGCGCGACACGGTGAATTGGTATCGCACGCATCAGGAATGGGTGGAAAAAACCAAGAGCGGCGAGTACAGAAGCTACTACGAGAAGCATTACATCAACCGCCGCGAAATGCTCACCCAATTGTAACCGCCTTGAGAATAGCCCTCACAGGAAGCACTGGAATGCTGGGGCGCGATCTTGCGCCGGTTCTCGGCGCGCGCCATCACGTCATTCCGGTCAGCCGCGCGGAAGCGGATGTCACAGAACCCGCCAGGATTTTAGACGTTCTTGCTGCCTCTGAACCCGATGCGGTGATTCACGCCGCGGCGTTCACCGCCGTCGATGACTGCGAGCGGCAGCCCGAAACGGCTTTCCGGGTGAACGGGGAAGGAACAAAAAACGTGGCCTCAGCTTGCAAGGCATTAGAAGTTCCGCTTATGTATGTGAGCACCGATTATGTATTCGACGGCACGAAGCCCACTCCTTATCTTGAAGACGACGCACCCAATCCGCTGAACATTTACGGCAAGAGCAAGCTCGAAGGCGAACGGCGCATCACGGATTTGCTCGACCGCTTTTGGATCGTGCGAATCTCCTGGCTTTTCGGACCGATGGGCAAGAATTTCGTGCGGACGATTCTTGGCTTGGCGCGCGGTGGGACGCCGTTGCGGGTGGTGAATGACCAGATCGGCGCTCCCACCTACACCACCGACCTTTCAGTGAAAATTGAGCAAATTCTCAGAGACGGCCCGCCGGGAGTTTATCACGTCACCAACCAGGGTTACTGCTCATGGTTTGAGTTCGCGCGGGAGGCATTGCGCCAAGCGGGACTTGAGCGCGCGGCAATTTCCCCAATTAGCACCGAAGAAGCAGGGCGCCCGGCGCAGCGCCCGAAAAACTCGCGCCTGGCAAACATGCGTCTGGCAAACGAAAATCTTGGCCTGCTGCCTGAGTGGCAGGATGCGCTGGCAAGGTATTTGCTTAGGACTAAGGAGACGGCAACAACCCTCAAATAACCTGCGTCAGTGAGTAAAATCAAAAGTTTCGATGGCCGCCTTCGCGTCCTTGGGCGTCTTAGCGTTCTTGAGCGTTTGAAGGTCCTGAGTGAGCGTGTTTTTGAGCTGGGTGTATGCGGTGTCCGCATCCTGCGCGCTCTTGCCGGCCTTGCTCAGGCAGTCGAGAGCTGAGTTGGTCATATCAAGGCAAATCGAAAGGCGGCTCTCGCAGGTCTGCAGGTGATATTTGCTCTCGAAGTCCGCCTCGCTCTCTTTTTTGACCGTATCAACCAAGGCCGCCAAATCTTTTTTAACGCTGGTGACCACTGCCTCTTCCGCGGTGCAAGCCTGCGGCGTGGCCGGCTCTTGCGCCTGGGTTTTGAGATGTGGCAGAGCCACGATCCCGAGCAAACACGCGCCTATTAAGACGGCCCCTAACGTTACCTGTCTTCTCATGGCTACTCCCCTCAAGATGCAAGTTGCTGGAGACGAGCCTCCGCTGCGACGAGATTACATGATCCGGGCCGCTTTTGCTATACGAATGATCAAATATTTTCAGGGCGGTTCTGCCGCTTGTTGCGCAGAAGGCGAGCGTGTTTTTGCCCCCTTGCCTGCGCTATAATCTCAGGCGTGCGGAGCGCAAGCGCGGCTCATGAATGATCCCGGTCTGAGCGGCGAGGAGAGTTATGGCGAAAATCACAGCGTTAATTGTGGATGATGAGCAGCCGGCCCGCGATGAACTGGCTTACCTCCTGAAAGATTTCCCCGACGTGGACGTGGCTGGCCAGGGCAAGAATGGGGTGGAAGCCATCAGTTTGATTCGCGAGCTCAGCCCGGACCTCGTATTTCTTGACGTGCAGATTCCGGGCATGGACGGCCTAGGCGTGATCAAGAAGCTCGTGGAAAAGAAAACGCCGTTGCCGTGCTTTATCTTCATCACTGCGTATGACCAGTATGCCGTCCAAGCTTTTGAGGTGAACGCTATTGATTACCTTTTGAAGCCCATCTCCCGCGCCCGTCTCGAGAAAGCCGTGGGCAAGGTCCGTCATATTTTGGAGACGAAAGACACAACGCGCGAAAAAATCGACCGCCTGGTGAACATGCTCGAAAAGGACAAGCACGGCGCGCAGAAGACCAAGCTAATTGTAAAAACCGCGGGCCGCCTGCACCTGGTCGACGCCTACGAGATGATTTACGCCAGCATCGAGGATGGCGTGATCAGCATTGTCACGAAGGATTTTGAGGGACAATCGAATTTCCGCACGGTGGAGGAATTGCAGGCGAGCCTTGACCCGCAAACCTTCTGGCGCGTCCACCGCTCATATTTGATCAATATTAACCGGATCAAAGAAGTGGTCCCGTGGTTTAAGAGCTCGTTTCAGCTCAAAATGGACGAC